>NZ_JAELUC010000305.1 GCF_016429155.1 Pedobacter sp. ASV12
TACCCATACAAAGTCGATGGCACGTTTAGAACCCAATACAGCCAGTAATAAAGGGCCAATAAATTCTAATGTAACGGCCAAGCCCAAGGGAATGCGGGAAAGTGCAAGATAAAAGGTAGCATTCATAGCTCCTAAGGCAATGCCATAGGGAATTACCGCCTTCCATTGTGCTCGGGTAATGCTTTTAAAG
This sequence comes from Pedobacter sp. ASV12, assembly GCF_016429155.1. GTDB lineage: Bacteria > Bacteroidota > Bacteroidia > Sphingobacteriales > Sphingobacteriaceae > Pedobacter. The sequence continues at coordinate 191 of NZ_JAELUC010000305.1, forward strand.
GAAGGTCTGTTGAACAGAACCAGGATAATGGAAGATAGCCCAATGCGGAGGGCGGCGGTACTGGCAGCGCCTAATAATGGGAAAATGCCTTTGGCAATGGCTGCCCCCCCTTGCACACTGATAATGGCCATAAGTACGGAAGGAACAGGAGGTATATTTTTGAGGGGTTTGTTTTTCATGTAAAAAGCTAAGCAATTCGACAAATTTAAGGTTTTTATTTTTAGCACAGAACCGTTGGTCTAGCTTATAC
>NZ_JAELUC010000306.1 GCF_016429155.1 Pedobacter sp. ASV12
TGGACAAGCGGCAGGGCGGGCACCACAGAAGAGTTCAAGGATATGGAGGGCAGGGTGGTGCTGAAGAAGGTTTGGGAAAGCGAAAGCTCCGCCCTGTCCACCCAGTACCTGTACGACGACATGGGCAGTCTTCGCTACGTGCTGCCACCGGCGGTAACGGCCAACAGCTTCACCGAGGCCGACGCCGTATTCGGGAACTACATCTACGGCTACCATTACGACGGCCGGAAGAGGGTCATCGAAAAGAAGATCCCCGGCAGGGGCTGGGAGCACCTGGTGTACAACAGGCTGGACCAGGTGGTGCTCACGCAGGACGCCAACCTGCGCGCGCAGAACCAGTGGCTGTTCACCAAGTACGATGCCCTGGGCAGGACGATCATAACAGGCCTTTTGGGCAGCACTTCTACCAGGGCGATGTGGCAGACGGGCATGGAC
>NZ_JAELUC010000307.1 GCF_016429155.1 Pedobacter sp. ASV12
CGGCATACGAGATCATGAGTACTGTCTCGTGGGCTCGGAGATGTGTATAAGAGACAGAAGGCAAGTGGTTTGTTAATAACCAGCAAGGCAAAATAAATGTTTGGCGAACACACGTGTCGGAAAGTTATAATGCGGGCTTTATAGGAAGGCTCTGGGGATATTTTTCTTTTGTGTTTTCGGCGCTATGGGCAGGGCTTTTTAAACGCAGGAGTTAATACATTAATTTTCTTTGCTTTTCTGTAGATGAATGCTTCAAGTGCATAAGCTAGTTTTATAATCAATTTGTTGGTAACCACACCTGTATCAATGGCAGATTCTGGCCACAAATCCCTGATCTCAAATACAAATGGCTTTCTCTTAATTCTCGACAAAAGATAACCTGTAATTCCAATAAATAGGGGTGGAGAAGTAACCAGGATAATATCATACTTGCCT
>NZ_JAELUC010000308.1 GCF_016429155.1 Pedobacter sp. ASV12
GCAATCACAGGATCGTAGAACCTGGCTCCATAATCATACTGTCCGTCATCACCAGCTACTCCCAGCTCATTTTGCATCTCCTTTCCATTATAAAGGTAATTATTGGTGCCACCGTTTCCTGTTTTGCGTTTTCCGAAGGCGTAGTAGTCGTCAGACTGCAGTTTTTCCAACAATCCAGTTGTTGGGTTTTTATGTAGGGTGTAGCGTACGTTGCCTAGGTGATCGGTAAGATTATACTCGTAACTATAGATACCGATAATATTTCTGGCAATCCCTTCTTCAACAGGCTCTGCTTTCGGAGCTGGTTCTTCTTTGGGAGCCTCAACAGGCTTCTCTGCTACAGGTTTTTCTGCAGGAGGCGTATAGGAATGCTGTCTCTTATACACATCTGACGCTGCCGACGAACCACGACATGGGTAGATGTCGGTGGGGGG
>NZ_JAELUC010000309.1 GCF_016429155.1 Pedobacter sp. ASV12
TGTGTATAAGAGACAGGCAAGGTAATGGCAACGAACTTACATTTAGCTTAAGCAACGACGTTATGAAACAGCTCACTAGCGAAGAAAGGTATGGCGGCGTGGGCATAGCCAATGTAAAACAGAGGCTGGAATTGTATTATCCCAACCAATACAAGCTTGAAATTAGCCACAACAATAATATATTTACGGTAAATCTGACCCTAATAATCAATTAGCCCTATGATTCGCTGCCTTATTGTTGACGATGAACTGATTGCCCGGCAAATTCTGGAAGAGTACATTGCCAATACTTCAGGATTAATGCTGGTGGCCACCTGTCGCAATGCTTTAGAGGCTTTTTCCAAGCTGGAACAACATCCTATCGACCTCATTTTTTTGGATATAGAAATGCCTTTGGTTAATGGACTTACTTTTTTAAAAGCGTTAACC
>NZ_JAELUC010000310.1 GCF_016429155.1 Pedobacter sp. ASV12
CCCTAACAATAAGCCCGTAGTGGTGTACGTTAAGTGTAAGTGTTGTTTACCCAAACTTAATAGTATAACTATGATTAAAAAGTTTTTGTTTTCTGCTTTAATTATTCTCTCTACTTTTTCGGCAACATTTGCCCAAAGTAAAACCAAAGAAGCTAGCAAAGTAGAAGACCCTGACAATTTAGCCTCGCAATATTTTTCGCAAGTAATGGGCGTTGCGGTAAATGCAACTTCAAATTTAAAGCTTTATAAATTCATATACGAGTGGATAGGCACTCCTTATCGTTTTGGTGGCAACACTAGAAAAGGAATTGATTGTTCTGCATTTACAAAAGCAATTTACGATAAGGTTTTTAATACCGATATTCTTCGTAATTCTCGTGATATTTTCAGTATGGTTAATCCTTTGTCTAAAGATGAGCTGAAAGAAGG
>NZ_JAELUC010000311.1 GCF_016429155.1 Pedobacter sp. ASV12
CAGGCGCTCTAGCCAGCTGAGCTAATCCCCCAAAAAAACAACCCAGGCGCTGTAGTCCCGTCCAGATTTGAACTGGAGACCCCTACATTATCAGTGTAGTGCTCTAACCAGGCTGAGCTACGGGACTATGGTTTGGTTAAGTTTAGACAATTATACAGTAGTATATAGTATATTACTGCTACTGCCTAACTTCTACACAATAACTTTACCGTTCCGTGCTATCTGGATAGCTTACAAAACGTCAGGTTAATTTTCTGGTGTTTCTTTTGTTTCTTTTTAATTAATAGAGAATATCATGTTGCGCAGCGAGTAGTCCAATCTACTCCAGAAAGGAGGTATTCCAGCCGCACCTTCCGGTACGGCTACCTTGTTACGACTTAGCCCCAGTTACCGGTTTTACCCTAGGACGCTCCTTGCGGCTACGTACT
>NZ_JAELUC010000312.1 GCF_016429155.1 Pedobacter sp. ASV12
GCTCTATCTCACGGTAAATGCTACCTATCAATTCGGAGCGCAACATATTATTGAGGTAACTTTCTTCGAAGTTATCCGACTGAAGTGAGTATGTACGCTCACGCTCCGCCCGGCGTACTGCCGACCGTATCCTGTTCATACTACTGTTAAAAGCTGACCGGTACAAATAGGCACGAAGGTGTTCCGCACTATTAAATACTTCTGCTTTATTCCAAAGTGTTACAAACAAGTTGGCCACTACTTCTTCGGCATCTTCTTTATATTTCAGGTAGCGCTCTGAAAAATCACACAATTGCGGATAATAAAACCTGAATATTTGATCAAACTCCATCGTATTCCCAAGGTTTACCGGAAAGTTCAAAAAATCTGTTGATGTGTATTCAGATGTAGGAGACATAATGCAATTGCAAATGTCCCTGATTCTTTG
>NZ_JAELUC010000031.1 GCF_016429155.1 Pedobacter sp. ASV12
ACTGTCTCGTGGGCTCGGAGATGTGTATAAGAGACAGATATAGGAATCGGCAAAAAATGATTTTTTGTCAGATTTAACATTTTTTGGACAATAAATGCTAGGCTGGTAGGTTAAATTTATATATATTTAATATTATCACTATGTTAAGGCATTGAAAAGCAGAGTCCAACATATCGCCTATAAGCTTCTCATCATCATCGGATTAGCGTTTTCTTTTGCAAGTGCAAGAGCCCAGCGCCATAGCTTTGAATTTTATGAGGGCACTTTCAATTTTGAAGCTGATTCTACCGTCGATATTGCTTTTCAATTGCCACTTACCAATCAGTCGGTTAAAGATTTTTACAACAAGGTAAATTCTGGGCATTACCAGGCGCTTGTACAGGCCTTGCTCGATTACCGCGACAATTACAAGCTGAACGACTGGCTCTATTACCAACTGGTTAGAAAAACAGCGCAGGAAATTAGTCCGAAGGCCGAAAACTATGGTCGTTATACCTTGTATAAATGGTTTTTAATGACCAAATCGGGCTACGATGCCAAGGTGGCGGTGGGCAACGACCAGATTATTTTCTACATCCGCAACAACGAAGACATTGCCGATATCCCGTTCTTTATGGTCGACGACAAAAAATATACCTGTCTCAACTACCACGACTACGGCAAGTTATTTAAGCGCGAAGACACCTACAAGCCGGTAAATATTGCGATTGCGGAAGCCAAGAACGCTTTCAGTTATAAGGTAACCCGCATGCCCGAGTTCAAGCCTGAAGATTATACCGAGAAGCAACTGGCTTTTAACTACAAGCACAAAGCCTACCACTTTAAGGTAAAGCTGAACAATGAGGTAGATAAGATTTTTGCCAACTATCCGGGCGTAGATTTCGGGACTTATTTTAATATTCCGCTGAGCAGGGAAACCTATCAATCGCTTATTCCGATATTAAAGGAGAACCTTAAAGGCATGAGCACCAAAAACGGCGTGGATTACCTCATGCGCTTTACCCGCTATGCTTTTCTTTACGAAAACGACGAAGATAATTTTGGCAAGGAAAAGCGCCTATCGCCAGAACAAACCCTATTGAATAAGTACAGCGACTGCGACGACCGCGCGGCCTTGTTTTTCTTTTTGGTAAAGGAAATCTACAACCTGCCCATGATTGCCATGCTCTACCCTACGCATATTACCATGGCCGTACAGTTCGATAAGCCCATTGGCAATGCCATTATCTACAACGGCAAATCGTACACCGTTTGCGAACCTACGCCACAGCAGCAGAACCTCAAACTGGGCGAACTATCGGCCAGCCTGAAAAACAAGCCTTACGAGGTGGTATACCATTACGACCCGCTCAACAAATAATCCTCCCATATTTGAGGGCATAAAAAAACCGTCCCGAAGCTAATCGGAACGGTTCGAAATAAACAATTTAATATCTTATTATTTTACAGCACCCGGCGTGGTGTAAGCCAATGATTGTGCATCAACTTCTGCCCAACCAGCTGCCCAGTTATCCGTACCAAAAGCGCCTTTGTAAGCAACAGGCGTGAAGAACGAACCCGATACTTTTGCGTTGGTGAATGAAGCACCAGTTGCGGCAACCGAACCCGCAGCCAAAGTAAAGTTAGCTGTGCCTAGGGTTGCACCCGATCCGAAATCAGTTGCATATAAATAAGGGTTTACAAACAAGTTAGCTGCAAAAAGACCGTTGGCAAAAACGTTATCGGTACGAAGCTTAGCTTCAACAGTTGCCAAGGCACCAGTGTTGCTCATTTTAACTTCTTGTGTTCTTGTACCATAAATCAAGTTGTTGGCAATAACCATCGAACCTGAGTTGAAGTTTGCGGTAGTAGAATTTGCCGTTTGAACGGTTGTATCGTCAATGTACAAACCAATTGGATAACCAGCGATAACCGAGTTCAGGATGCTGATCGAAGAGTTACGACGGATTTGTGCACCATTTTGGAAATTGGCATTGAAAGAACCTGTAGCGGCTTTGCATGGACCAATGATGGTTACGTTTGAGAAAACAGCCGAAGTTTTAGGTGTTTGGTCGGTACCTGTTGCATTGTTATCTGATTCGAAACCGTTTGAACCTGATTGGTCGGCCACAGTAGATACACGTTGAGCCAAAGCAAACTGAACATTGCCTGAATAACCGAAATCTGTATCGAAATCATCATCCCAAGTACCGATAGCCAATAAGTGTTTTGCATTTACTGTACCGCCGAACCACTCGAAAGCATCGTCGCCAGAACGATAAACTTGGATATAATCCAAAGTAGTACCATTACCAACACCGCCCATGGTCAATCCGTTGATTTCGTTATCAACTGAATAAGCGATACCGGCAAACTCGATACGTACATATTTCATTGTACCAGAGTTGTCTGCTGGATCTGTACCGCCGTAAAAAATATAGGCTTTTTCGTCTTTACCAGTAGGCTGTACCAAACCACCTTCTATTTTAACATCGGTACCTTGGTTTACAGGGGCCTTACCCAAAAGGATTACACCGCCCCAATCGCCTTGGCTACGTGCGCCAGCTGCCAAAGCAGAAGTAAATACAATTGGTTTATCAACAGTACCAGTAGCATTGATCTTGGCGCCGCGGGTGATGATCAAAGTACCTTTAGTTGCTTTATCGCCTTTAACGATTGTTCCAGGCTCGATAGTTAAGGTAGCACCATTGCTTACATAAACAAAGCCTTTTAACAAATAGATCTTGCTTGCAGACCAAGTTGTGTTGGCAGAAATCTCGCCGCTAACCTCTACTACATTTCCTGCAGCAGGAGTTGGCTCGTCATCAACAACGCTGTTCTTCTTGCATGAGGTTGCGAACAAAACAACCGATAATGCTAATAATAAAATTTTGATTTTCATTTTTCTTGTTTTCTTTTTGAATAGTGCAAATAGATTGATTTAAGTTTGCTTTACCGTTAACCTCACATTAACAATATGTTAAGTATTAAAACGAATAACTAAATGACAATGAGACATTTGTACCTGGCTTATACGACATAATCGTCTCGTCGCCACCGGTATTGGTATCGTATTTTTTGTTCTTGTTGTAATCGAAGTAAATGGTATTGCGCTGGTTTAGGATATCGCCTACGTTCAGTTTGATTTCGCCTCTCGACTTGATTACTTTATAACCAGCCTGAAAATCGATCACGTCGCGCGGGGCCTCCCAAGTGCTTGGGAAAGTAATGCCGCTGGCTTGGATAATCCTTCTGCCAATTCTGTTGTAAAGTACGTTGAGGCTCAATTTGTTGTTCAGTGCCGTATGCTGCAAACCTGCATTCACTACATAAGGCGATTGGCCAACCATCGGGCGGGTTTTATCGATGTAGTTCTGGTCTTCAGGGTTTTTGATTTTCGACTTCACCAAAGAAACGTTGGCATAGGCCGTAGTGTTTTTAAGAAACTGGCCCCCACCGATAAAACCGAGGTTTTTCCTCACTTCAAATTCCAAACCATAGCTGTAGGCTTTTGCGGTATTGAAATAAGAGATGTCTGGTGTTGACAACACATCGTAGCGGTACGATTCGATCGCATTGTTAAAGTTCTTGTAGAAAGCCGATACCGATAGGATCTCGCCTGCACCCGGATAGATTTCGTATCTTAAATCGGCATTATCGATCAAGGTCCTCTTCAGGTTGGGGTTACCCGATTGGTTGGCCAGCAATTCGTAATCATAGTATGAAGACAAAGTCAGCTCCCTGAATTCTGGCCTGGCCAAGGTACGGTAGTAAGAAGCCCTCAAATTGCTTTTTGCCGTTAGGCTGTAGGTTAAGTTAACCGAGGGCAAAACGTCGAGTTGGGTATCGTCAACATAGGTTTTTTTCACATTCGATAATTGGACATTATAGTTTTCTACCCGCACGCCATACACCGCACGGAATTTCTCGCCGAATTTCTGGTCTAACATGGCATAACCATAATTGGTAAACGAATTGGCATCGTAGCTGTCAACATCGCTTCCGATTTCGTTGAGCTTGTAAACGCCCGATTGAATAAGCGAAGGCGAGAAAATCTGGTTAACTGGCAGCGCCCTGATGCGTTGCATTTCGTCGGCATCGTTAGAGTGCAGTTCTGCACCAATAAACCTGGCGTTAAACGTACGCTCGCGGTATTGCGAACCCAAGCCTGCCTTAAAGGTGCTTGAGGCGTTGAACAATTTAACCGGGGTGCTGTAGTTTACATCACCTGCATAAATATTTTCGTTCAGGTTAGAAAACAAGCGGGTGTTTTCTTTACCTAATGAAGTAATATTGGCTTGATAAGGCACACTTGGATCGTTTTGCGAAGCCAAGGCCTTTGCATAGTTTATTTTCAACTGGTTAGGCTGATCGTTGGTTACGTTACTGAACGAGGCCGACCATTTTAACTTGCTGCTTTTACCACCAATCTGGTGCTCGCCTTCCAAGGTAGACTTGAACAGCGACTTTTGCATAACATCGTAGGCATAAAACCTGTTGATGGTTGTCGACCCTTGGTTGATACCGGTACGCTCGGTATAGTTGTCGTCGTAGTTTTTATTGTAGATGTTCTTGAAGCTGATCTTGTTTTTGCCAAAGCTGTAGGCAAAGTTGGCCAAGGCGCCCAAGTTGGTCGAGAACTTATATTGGTTATCGTTATAATCATACACATAAAATGCACGTTTCACATCTTCGCCAATATTTTGCGAGTTGCGGTAGGTTAAAGAAACCAAGGCACCAAAACGGCTATCGTCTTTAAAGTGTTTTACCCTGCCCATGCTAAACTGGTAGTTCTGGCTAGGCAAAGCCGAATTGTTGTTGATGGTGAAATCGTTTGGCAATGACTTTAAGGCGCCTACGTTTCTGGCCGGTGTCAACCCGCTCAGGATTTTGTTTCTCGAAGGAAAATTATCGGCCAGTTGTTTAGAACCATCGTCAAAGCCCAAATAGTTCAGGGCATTTTTGCTGGTGGCCAAAAAGTCTTTGAAAGTTGATTGGCTGTTGTAGCCATAGCCTACGCCAAAAGAGATAAAGTTATCGTCTGGAATATCTTTGGTGGTAATCTGAACGGCTCCGCCAGCAAAATCGGCAGGAAGGTCTGGAGTGGCGGTTTTGCTGATGGTAATTTTGTCTACCAAGTTGGCCGGCACAATATCGAACGAGAAGGCCTTCCGGTTAGGCTCGGTGCTCGGCAACGTAGAATTGTCTAAGGTAGCTGTATTGTAACGATCGCTCAAGCCCCTTACCACAACAAACTTATTGTCTTGGATGGTAGCGCCGCTTACACGCCTCAAGGCTTCTGAAGTATTCTTATCTGGCGATTTCTTGATCTGATCGCTCGAAATACCATCAGAAATTACAGAACTGTTTTTTTGCTGTGCATAAAGCGAGTTAACCGATTCCTGTTTAAAGTTGGCGGTAATCACCACCTGTTTTAGGGTTTGCGAGCTGGCTTCTTCCATTACCACGTTTAAGGAAGTGGTAACGCCGCTTTTAACTTCCACATCGGTAATCCTTTTGGTGGCATAGCCTACGTAAGAAATCTCGATGATATGCTTGCCTTCGGTAAGTCCCGGAAGCACATATTTGCCGTCAACATCGGTACCTACACCTTTGGTGGTACCTGCCAATTTAACGGAAACGCCGATCAGTGTTTCGCCTGTTTTCTTGTCTGATACGGTTCCTGAAATTTTGCCTGTCCCCTGTGCGAAAACAGCCGCTCCCATCACCAAGAATAGCAATGTAAAAAGCGCTTTTTTAAGAGTTAATTGTGAGTTCAATTTGCCTGATTATTTGTTTAGGCAAAACTATTACCACAATGTTAGCTCTATGTTAGCGCCAAATTACCATTCGTTTATGCAAAGGTTAACTAATTGTTAAATGGCCGCCATATCAATATTTTAGCCCTACTTTTTTGCAAACAAAATGCAACAACCAAATCGGGCCGATTAACAAAAACTTAACATCATCTAAAAATGAGGGCTTTTTGCCTTCTATTTTATGGCCAATAAACTGCCCAATCCAGGCTACCACGAAAATGATGGCGAATACCAGCCAGGCTGCCGGTCCGCCCGCCGTTTGCCAATGCTCCAGCTTTACAATGCCATAGCTCATCAGTCCGATAATCCAGATCATTAAAAAGAACAGCACCGGCGACAAGGTGAAGTAATAATACATGGCAAAGGCAATCAGAAAAGAGGCCCAATTGAAATAGCCGTTATACTGGCCCAGAAAATCCAGATGCGGAAAGGGGATTTGCCATACCAAGCCCAATAGGCTGAATACAATTAAGGGAACACAGATCCAGTGGATTAGTTCGTTGGTATGGTTTTGATGGCTCTCGCCATATTTATCAAAATAGATGTCGACCGGACGTTTAGCTAGTTTTTCCATGTTGCTTATTTTTTCAACCAAGGCTTATGATTAAGCCTGCTACAGCCATAAGACCTAGCCAGCTCAATTTTTCGATGGTTTTAGTCTATAAAAATAAAAAAAGCGGTAGACAAATCTACCGCTTTTTAAATAATTTAGCTTGCTCAGCTACCAATGCACTGTTATTTGGCAAAGGCTACCGAGCGGGTTTCCCTGATTACCGTAACCTTGATCTGGCCCGGATAGGTCATTTCGGTTTGGATGCGGTTAGAGATATCGGCCGCCAACAGTTCGGCTTGCTGATCGGTTACCCTTTCGCTTTCTACCACTACCCTTAGCTCTCTACCTGCCTGGATGGCAAAGGTTTTTTCTACGCCTGGGTAAGAAAGCGCCAGTTCTTCCAGTTCTTTTAAACGTTTGATATAGCTTTCCACTACTTCGCGACGTGCGCCCGGACGTGCACCCGAAATCGAGTCGCAGGCCTGGATGATCGGCGAAATCATAGAAGTCATCTCGATCTCGTCGTGGTGGGCGCCAATGGCGTTGCACACCTCTGGGTGTTCCTTATATTTTTCGGCCAGTTGCATACCCAAAATAGCGTGTGGCAATTCCGGATTATCATCAGGCACTTTACCTATATCGTGCAATAAGCCGGCACGTTTGGCCAACTTGGCATTCAAGCCCAACTCTGCCGCCATGGTGGCACAGAAATTAGCCACTTCGCGCGAGTGGTGCAACAGGTTTTGTCCGTACGAAGAACGGTAACGCATGCGGCCTACCATCCTGATCAGCTCAGGGTGCAAACCATGGATGCCCAAATCAATTACCGTACGCTCGCCGATTTCTACGATTTCGTCTTCGATTTGTTTCTTGGTTTTGGCTACGACCTCTTCAATACGGGCCGGATGTATACGGCCGTCGGTTACCAAGCGGTGTAGCGCCAATCGGGCAATCTCTCTTCTTACCGGATCAAATCCAGATAGGATAATGGCTTCTGGGGTATCATCAACAATAATTTCGATCCCGGTTGCCGCTTCTAAGGCGCGGATGTTCCTGCCTTCTCTACCAATTACACGACCTTTGATTTCGTCGTTGTCGATGTGGAAAATAGATACCGAGTTCTCGATGGCCGCCTCGGCAGCTGTACGCTGAATAGTTTGGATAACCACTTTCTTAGCTTCTTTGCTGGCGGTGAGCTTGGCTTCGTCTACGATATCTTTTACCTGCATCAGGGCCTGCGAACGGGCTTCTGATTTCATATTTTCTACCAGTTGGTTTTTGGCTTCTTCGGCGCTTAAACCGGCAATGGTTTCTAGTTGCTTTACGTGTTGTTGCTTCAACACATCTACTTCTTCCTGTTTTTTAAGAGCCAAGGCCGTTTGTTTTTCCAGGTTGTTACGTTGGTTATCAAGCTCCTGCTCTTTGCGGTTGGCGTTTTCGAGCTTTTGGTTTAACGATTGTTCTTTTTGCTTGATGCCGTTTTCGCGTTGGTTTACCTCGTTATTTCGTGCATTTACCTGTTGTTCGTGTTCTGCCTTCAGCTGCAGGAATTTTTCCTTGGCCTCCAGCAGTCGGTCTTTCTTCATGATTTCGGCTTGGCTCTCTGCATCTTTCAGTATTTTCTTCGCTTTGCTTTGCGCGGCTACCTCTTGTTGTTTAAGCAGGTTCCGCAACAGGTATCTGCCAATTGCTATACCAACAATCAAGCTGGCCAGCACGCATCCTGTTATCCCTAGTATTTCCATTGTTTATGTTTAGTTTTTAATTGGTGATGGAGCCATCCTTTAAGCTTCATGATTCCATCGTTTTTTGTTTATAAAAAAACCGTAACTTAATTATTATGTCCGTGCATGCCTGCTTTCATCTGCCGGCAAAAGCCGAAAAAAGATAGCCAGGAAACATTGAAACATAAAAATTTAGCTACGGCCAAATTCTATTAGCTTATACGGCTCCCGCTTGAAGTTGTAGCTTCAATTAAGGCCGTTATAAGAACGTTTTTATTTAGCGAAAAATCCGTTTAGCAAACTATCCAACTCCTCCACCTTCTCGGCAACGGCAGTATCTTGATTCTGGACTTTATGTTCTGTTCTCAACACCGCCGTTGCATAATGCAACACCGCCATCGAAAGCAGATCTTGTTTATCTCTAACCGCATAATTTTCTTGGTAGTCTTTTATGCGCTCGTTGATAATCTTAGCAGCCCGCCTCACGATCTCTTCTTCTTCCATGTTTACCTTTAGGGGGTAAATACGGTCGGAAATAGTTATTTTAATCGAGATTTCTCCCATTTTTTAAGCTTTGTTTCAATTTTTTGCGCCGCTATTTTTTTAGCAACACCACACACTTATCAATTTCACGCACAAATTCGTTAATTTTTTGCTTTATATCAAGTGTCTTTTCACTTGTGCCTTCAATACTCTTCGCTAATTTGAGCACGCGCAGCTTTTCGGTAAGGTCGGCTTCGTTAATTTTAGCTCGGTCTAACGTGGCCTTTACGTGCTTGTTTTCTAACTTTAAAAGTTCATTTTCTTCTTGCAGGGCATTGCAGAGCTCGATAAGGCGAGCTGTTTTGAGCAATACGTTATTTAATTGGTCGGCAACTGAAGACATGCTTTTAAGTTTTAATTATTGAATGAAAGAATTTCGAGTGATTGAATGTGGACGTTCCGATTAAAAAACTTAGCTCCCCATTCTTTCATTCCTTCATGCGATCATTCCATCATTTCTTTATTATCTAATTTCTGCTTTTGCGTTTTGGACTAAGTTAGCTATAATCTTTTGCATCACCGCATCGATTTGCTTATCGGTTAAGGTTTGCTCCTCGTCTTGCAGCGTAAAGTTCAGGGCGTACGACTTTTTGCCTTCCGGAAGCTTGTCGCCTTCGTACACGTCAAATACCTGCACCTGCTTGATCAATTTCTTCTCTGTTTTAAAGGCAATCGTCTTTAACTCGTCGAAAGTAACCTTTTTGTCGACCAACATCGACAAATCCCTTCTTACCGATGGGTATTTCGGAACTTCTTTGTTGATGATCTTGTTTTTGCGAACCGCATCCAACAATCCAGCCCAATCAAAATCGGCATAAAACACTTCCTTGTCGGTTCCGGCTTGTTTTCTATCGGCCAGCGTGGCTGCGCCAAACGAAACCAGGGTTTGTGCGCCTCTGAAATATTTCAGTCCGTAAGCAAAATTTTCGTCGCTAATTTCTTCCGATTGGAAATTGGCAATGCCCAAACGGCCAATAATGGCATCTACGGCTGCCTTCAAGTTGTAAAAAGTAGAAGGACCATCGTTTTGGTTCCATTGTTCGCTTTGCTTGCTGCCAGTAACCAATACCAGCAAACGCGGACGCTCTATATACTCGCCATGAATTAAATGATAGGTTTTGCCAAACTCGTAGCATTTCAGATCGGCATTTCTGCGGTTCTGATTGTACACCACGCTTTCCAAAGCCGGCTGCAACAAACTTTGACGCATGACGTTCAAGTCGGAGCTCAACGGATTTAAAATCTGTACGGCTTCTTCTGGCTTTTTAGAAAAGGCCGAACGGGTAAGCGAATTGCACCAGATTTCTAAAAAGCCGTTTGCAGTAAGCATATCGGCAATCAGGTTCTGGATATTTTCTTTATTTGGCTTGGCGGTATAGGCTAATGAGGCATTTACCTTGGTAGGGATAACAATATTGTCGTAGCCATAAATACGCAATACCTCTTCGGTAATGTCGCATTCGCGGGTTACGTCTACCTTGTAGGCCGGCACTTTTAGGCTCAGGCCTTTTTCGGTTTCTGCCGCAACGGTAATGCCCAGGGCCACAAGGATGGCTTTGATTTCGGTGTTCGGAATGTCCTGTCCGATCAAAGCAATGATGCCTTCATAAGTCATCTCTACATCGAATGGCTGTGCAGGAGCGGGATAAATATCAGCAATGGCCGAAGAAATCTCTCCACCAGCCACTTCCTTGATCAGCAAGGCCGCACGCTTAAGCGCCGTTACTGTAATTTCTGGATCTGTACCGCGCTCGAAACGGAAAGAAGCATCGGTTTTTAAGCCATGTCTTTTTGAAGTTTTACGAACCGATACCGAATTGAAATAAGCACTTTCTAAGAAGATATTGGTGGTTTGCTCGCTTACGCCAGAGTTCTTGCCGCCAAATACGCCGGCAATGCACATCGGCTTGGTGGCGCTGCAGATCATCAGGTCTTCGGCCGAAAGCTTGCGCTCCACATCATCAAGCGTTACAAACGGCGTGCCTTCAGGGCATTGTTTTACGATGACTTGCTTGCCGTCAATTTGGTCGGCATCAAAGGCGTGCAAAGGCTGGCCCAACTCGTGCAGCACATAATTGGTAACGTCTACGATATTATTGATCGGTCGGATACCGATTACTTTTAATTTGTCTTTTAGCCAATCGGGCGATGCCTTAACGGTTACGCCGCTAATGGTAACGCTGCTGTAACGCGGACAAGCTTCGGTATCCTCTACCGTAACCTCGATCTTTAACGATTCGTTGTCGGTTTTAAAGGCCGAAACATCAGGCATTTGGTAAGAAGTACGCAAATAAGCCGCCAAATCCCTGGCCACGCCCAAATGCGAAGCGGCATCGGCGCGGTTTGGCGTTAATCCGATTTCGAACATGAAATCATCTTCCATCTTGAAATACGACTTGGCAGCGATCCCTATTGCAGTATCTTCTGGCAATACCATGATACCGGCATGTGAAGCGCCCAAACCGATCTCGTCTTCGGCACAAATCATACCGGCCGACTCTTCGCCCCTGATTTTAGATTTGTTGATTTTAAAAGGCTCGCCTTCGTTGGGATAAACGGTTGTGCCCACCGTAGCTACTACTACCTTTTGTCCGGCTGCCACATTTGGCGCACCACATACAATTTGCAGCCATTCGCCGGTACCGACGTCAACCTTGGTTACGCGCAAACGATCGGCGTTGGGATGCTGGACGCATTCAACTACCTGGCCAATGACCAAACCCTCTAAGCCGCCCAAAACAGGCTGCACTTTTTCAAGGCTCTCTACTTCTAAACCAATATTGGTTAAAATAAGCGAGATTTCCTGTGGCGTTTTATCGGTTTGTATAAATTGCTTGAGCCAGTTGTATGATATTTTCATGTTTCAGTATCGAGTATGGCGCATTGCATGTAGCGTGAGGTTTTTCGCACCTCTCAATTCTCGCTATGCAATACTTTGCTATTAAAACGCAAAGATATTATTTAATGCCGAAAGCAGAAAGGCAGGCGAATAGTTTGACAAAGAAAAAATCAATGCATGCCGCCACCAATGCCACTGAGAATGGCTGCACAGGCACCGGCGCCAACCACTACCATAATTACGGAAATGATGATGAGCCTCAAACCCGGCTTAACGGGCTGACTGCTGGAAGATTTTGCAATGACCATGATCAAACCAACCAGGAAAAGTATCCCTGTGAAGGCCCAATACAGTAAGGATAATACAATTATTCCGTCCATAGCTTAAAGTTAATCAATTGGTGTCAATTTTTGCCTGATCGCATCAATTTTATGATCGCGGTAAAAAATATTCATGGTTTCGAAAGGCACCATCTTGTATTTATCGCTCACAATGTGGACACAGGATTTCTTTACGGCGCGCACATCAAAATCCAATGGATCCATAAAATTCATGATGATGATTCGAAACAGGTTGTCGTACTTTAAGCCATCGGCCTGCACCCTTGGCAAACAGCACATCAGTTCGCCAAACGTACCTTCGGCACAATCGACCGAAACACCGGTACTGAACAAATTGATCATGTGTTCTTTCAGTTTCTCATCATGCTCAAACACGATTGTATTTTTCGAATTGTTGAGCAAGTCTTCCGGGTTGATCAGGTTGGTCATCGGGATAACATCATCATCTATTTTTAAGGCATAGGCCATACACAGCGCATCAGGGTTACAAGGTACCGGAATCAGGTCTTGAGGGGTAAAAATAGACTGTTCGTAAATTTTGCGGCGTACTTCGGTTAAGGTAATCCGACCGGCCTGATCGTTGTAATTGTCGTTACGACCGGCAACCTGGGTAGGCTGAAAAGTGACGCCCCTTACGCATTTTTGTTTGAGGGCGTAAGCCAGAATATCACCAATTTCGTGATCGTTAAGGCCTTTTTGCAAAGTAACCACCAAGGTAGTAGACACATTGAATTGGTTGAGGTGGTCGATGGCCTTTCTTCTCACCTCGGTCAGGTCTTCGCCCCTTAATTGCGTAAGCACTTCGGGACTGAAACTATCAAACTGCAGATAGATTTCGAAATCGGGCATATAGCTGGCCAGCTTCTCTACAAAACCAATGTCTTTGGCTAGGCGGATTCCGTTGGTGTTGACCATCAGGTGTTTGATGGGCTTGGTTTTGGCCAGATCGAGGATGGCAAAAAAATCGGGATGCACGGTGGGCTCGCCGCCCGAAAGCTGCACCACATCGGGCTCGCCTTCATTGGCCACCACTACATCGAGCATTTTGTCGATTTCTGCCAAAGTACGGTGCCTGCCGTAATGTGGCGATGACATGGCATAACAGGTTGGACAGCTCAGGTTGCATCGGTCGGTTACCTCAACAACGGTCAGGCACGAATGCTGTTCGTGGTCGGTACACAACCCGCAATCGTAGGGGCAGCCATAATGCACTTTGGTGTTAAACTTCAAAGGCATTTCCGACTGCTTGTTATAGTTCCTGATCTGCTTGTAATATTCCACATCATCGGCAATCATGACCTTGCTTTCGCCATGCGTGCGACAGTTTTTAAGCATATAAACCTTCGCATCCTGAAAAATGATCTTGGCATCGCAAAGCATCAGGCATTCGGGGCAAAGGCTTTTCGTATAGTCGTAATAGATGTAATCTCTTGTTTTCATGGGCTAATCGGTTTCTCGGCAAAAGCTGCCTTGCACATTCGGATCAAAAACTTATAGTAATATAGGAATATAAATAGAGCCGACCAATGAATGCTGCTCAATTCTAAAAACAAGGGCTGATAGGGTTTTAAAAACTCGACCAGAAATCGATACAGGAAATAAAGCACCATGAAGAGTTTAAATCTATCGCCATTGCGCATTTCTTTATGACGTATACTTAGGAACAAAGCGAACAACAGCACCAAATAGATCATTTCATAAAGTGCCACCGGATGTCTTTTGATTCCGTCGCCCAAATCCATTCCCATCCAAAACCGGGTCTCTATGCCATAGGTAGGTTCGGCTACGCCCATTAAAAAACAGCCAATGCGACCAATAAACAGGGCTGTTAAAATCGGGATTACATATAAATCGCCAGAGGCAACTCGTACCCCGATAAACTTTTTGATGAGCTCTACGCCCAAAAGTCCGCCCAACAAGCCACCCGCAATGGTTTTGCTGGCATACAAAATGCTAAAGGTAAGGTGAGGCAGTTGGTCTGGGGTTTCCAAAATGGCAATCAGCCTTGAGCCCACTAGCGCCCCAAGCATTGCGCCCAGCATAATCCACAGGCGGTTCTCATCCGAAATCGGGTCTTTTACGCCTTTCCGCAGGTAATAATAAACCCGAATACCGACTATAAAAGCCAGTGTTTCGAGCAGGTAATGCCAGTGATAGAGCCTACCGCCTAATGCGAACTGGACCGGAAAGCCAAGCCATAAGAATCTGCCCAAAACCAGCACCTAAAAATAAAGCCTTACAAAAACAGGCAAGTGATCTGAGTAATAACGTTGGTCTTTGCTGTCGGATAATACCGCAAACTTTTGCACCTTGAAAGCCTTGTTTACAAATACGTAATCTATTTTGTCTTTTAGAGGGCTATCCCATTTAAACGCGTTGAAGGTACCGGTTGGCCCATAAGGTGGCTCAACGGAAATGTCTTTGGTATCTGTTAAAAACGATTTGATGGTAGCGATGGCTTCTGTTTCGGGCGTTACGTTCAAGTCGCCGGTAAAAACCACAGGCAGCGTTGGCGCAATTTCCTGTATTTTCTTCTTGAGCAGCTTAGCCGATTCTATCCTCGCCTGCACGCCCACATGGTCGTAATGCGTGTTGAAAACCAGAAATTCTTTTTTATTGGCCTTATCGTACAGTTTTACCCACGAACAGATTCGGTTCAGGGCGGCATCCCAGCCTTTGCTTGGCACATCGGGCGTGGTTGACAGCCAAAAAGTACCGCCGTCTTTTTTCACGAAACGGTTTTTGTTAAAATATACTGCCGAAAACTCGCCTTTGCGCTTGCCATCGTCGCGACCTACACCTACCGCATCAAAATTGGAATTGGCCAACAAATCGTCGAACTGCTCGGGTAGCGCCTCTTGTACGCAAAGAATATCGGTATCGTAAAAACGAACCAGGGCTTTTACATTGTCTTTTCGGTTGGGCCATGCGTTAATGCCATCAGAAGCTAAATTGAGCCTGATGTTATAGGTAATGATATTGATCGGCTGATTTTTCTGGGCAAAAGTTGCCGTAGCCACACACAGGCCAACAAACAACACGGCTAAGGTTTTTCTCATCATGCCCCTAAATTACGAATACTATGTTAAATTAGTGTTGCGCGGCGATAGTCAATGGTTGATAGTTGATAAACTACAGGTTGAGTTGAAGCTTTTTCGAGCAACATAAAAACAAGCTGTCGATTAAGAAAAGAAACCCATAAGCTACTCATCTAACGCCTAACCACCTAATTCAGCCAACGAACTACATATAACCTTCGTCGGCTAAGCTCATGAAAGAATTATCGGCTATGATCAGGTGATCAATAACCGGCAGTTCAAGCACCAAGCCTGCGGCAACTAGCTTCTGGGTAATTTCAATATCCGATGCACTCGGCTTGAGATTGCCCGAAGGATGGTTATGGGCCAGAATTATGGAAGAGGCCTTATGTTCAAAAGCAATCTTGAAAACCACTTTCGGATCGACCACCGTACCCGAAAAACCTCCTTTGCTCACTAATTGAGTGCCAATGACAAAATGGGCACGGTTAAGCAGCAAAATCCAAAATTCTTCGTGTGGCAGATCCGACAGTTCGCCCTGCATTACGGCAAAGGCATCTTGGGAAGAAACAACCTTTCTTGGCCTATCGGCTACGGCTTCCTTGCGCCGCCTGCCCAATTCGAGCGCTGCAATAATGGCAATAGCTTTGGCCTCGCCAATGCCATTAAACCTGGACAGTTCTTTGATTTCAACTTTTGCCAATCGGGCCAGGTCGTTGTGGTAAAACCTGAGAATGCGCTTGCTCAGGTCGACAGCCGTTTCGGTTTTGTTGCCCGATCCAACCAGGATGGCAATCAATTCGGCATCTGTTAATTGCTTACGGCCTTTGGCCGCGAGCTTCTCTCTGGGGCGATCGGCTTCTGCCCAGGCTTTGATGCCTAGTTTTTGCTCATTCTTTTTCATGACACCTATTTCGTTCCGCCAAAAACTTCCGCCAGTTTTTTGTCGAGTTCTTCTCCGCGGAGGTTGGTGGCCAAAACTATCCCGTTACCGTCTATCAAGATGTTGCTCGGAACGCTCCGTATGTTGAACATCCTCGAAACCGTATTTTCCCAGCCCCCCAAATCAGAAACATGTGTCCATTTTAAACCATCGGCTTTGATAGCCTTAAGCCATGCCTTTTTGTTGTCGTCCAAAGAAACACTTAAAATTTCAAATCCACGATTTTTATATTGCTGGTAGGCCTTCACTACCGTTGGGTTTTCTTGTCTGCAAGGCACGCACCACGATGCCCAAAAATCAACCAGCAGGTACTTGCTCTTAAAATCGCTAACCGAAACCGGATGTCCAAACTGGTTGCGCTGTTCAAAATCGGCTATTTTCTGGCCCACAACCACATCAACGGGCTTGATGTTATTGTTCTTGATCGCCAAGGCATAACTGGTTGTTTTTAGTGTTGGACTTAACGAAGCATAGACCTGCTGCAGTTCGTCGTTATCAAAATATTGCTGATATCCGCTCAAAATATAAAGCGAAATCATAGAATTAGGGTATTGACTCAACAGTTCGGCTACGCCCTGTCGGATGTTCTTTTTCTTTTCGTCGTCGGCAATTGGCGACTGGATGATTTTAGAAAACTGCTTCGTAACCGAATCGATCACTTGGTGGGCATGCCCAGCCTGAATGAT
The DNA here is from genome assembly GCF_016429155.1 of Pedobacter sp. ASV12. Lineage (GTDB taxonomy): Bacteria > Bacteroidota > Bacteroidia > Sphingobacteriales > Sphingobacteriaceae > Pedobacter. The sequence goes on from NZ_JAELUC010000031.1 coordinate 16,466, forward strand.
TTTTCCTTTTACATCCAATCCGCTAAACCTGTTGTTTTTAAAAGAGGCCGTATCCAATTGGAGGATAGTTTGGCCAGCATCGATCCAAAAAGGCGTAAGGCCTACCGGTTTAGCAAAGGGAACAGCAATATAGGCATAGGTAGGAATGCTTACCTTTCCCTTAAACAGGAAGCTTCCGTTTGTGGTATATACCGAATCTTTTTTGCCGTAGTAGAGGTAAACCTTACCGGCGTAGTTGTTGATTTTGCCCCGAACGGAAAAACGGTGCTGGGCATTGAGTTGGCTAAATAGGGATAGAAAAAAAACGAAAGCGAAGATTTTTTTCATAAAAAAAGCGGTATAGCATAGGCTACACCGCTCTAATATAGTTAAAAAAAAGCGACTATTTTAAACCGTTAACGAATTTCGTTAATTTGGATTTATTGTTAGAAGCCTTGTTTTTGTGGATTACATTTTTCTTGGCCAAACGATCTAGCATAGATACTACCTTAGGTAATAACTCTAAACCAGTTTTTTTATCTTCAGCAGCACGCAATCTTTTGATGAAAGTACGTGTAGTTTTTGCTTGATATCTGTTACGTAGACGTTTTGCTGCGTTTGCTCTAATTCTCTTTAAAGACGATTTATGATTTGCCATTCTTTTTCAGCCTTTTTGCTATTTTTATTATTTCGGACTGCAAATATAGAGTTATTGTTTTAAAATTCCAAAATGGTTTTGAAAATATTTTTTATTTAAACTCCTACTTTTTAATCACTTGCCAAAAACAAGCCTGGGAACGCATTTATATTACCCTAAAGTTAAGCCATTTAAAAAAAACGACAAAACTATTTCTTTAAAGGGGTAAAATGCTATTTTTGGAAAAACATCGGGATTTCGGGGCAAAAATCAGCAAACCGACCAGGTTTGGTTTAGTTTTTGTTCGGCGAATGTTAAAAAACTAAGGAACCGGCTAGGGCATATCCCCAAAACCCTGCCGTTTATTAAACGACTTCAAACATTAAATGAAAAAAAGGATCGCAATTTTTGCTTCGGGTTCAGGATCGAATGCGCAAAAGATAATGGAGCACTTTAAGCGCAATACGGAAGTGGAAGTTGCCTTGGTATTGACCAACAATCCGGATGCCTATGTATTGCAGCGCGCCGACAGCTTTGAAATACCTTCGCATATTTTCGACAAGCAAGAGTTTTACAAAACCGACAATATCCTCGACCTGCTCAAAAACCTCGATATCGACCTGATTGTGCTGGCTGGCTTTTTATGGCTCATCCCCAAAAACCTATTGCAGGAATATCCGGGCAGGATCATCAATATCCATCCCGCCATTTTGCCAAAGTTTGGCGGAAAAGGCATGTATGGCGACCACGTACACCAAGCCGTAATGGAAGCCAAGGAAACCGAAGGAGGCATCACCGTCCACTACGTGAACGAGCACTACGACGAAGGCGAATATATTTACCAGGCCAAATACCGCATCGATAAGGACGACAACCTCGAAATGATCAAGTTCAAAGGCCAGCAACTGGAACACCTGCATTATCCGCGCATTGTAGAAAGCATCATCAAAAAGATCAAAAAATGATTTGCCAACCAGGCAAATCATCATTATCTTGACCTATGTTCAAAACCATCAGGTCGCTCTATACTTTTTACCTCAGCCATTTCTTTGCGGGGCTGCTCATCAGCCTGAGCTGCATGTACCTTTACCATGCCTTAGGCAACCGGGCCATTCCGGCCATTTGCTGGTACAAGGTCCTTACCATGGCCATTTTCTTCTACGCCGTTAATATCCGCAAAAGAAAGGAATTTGTTTATTACCAAAATTTGGGCATTTCAAAAAAACTGCTCTGGAGCGTTACCTTGGGCTTCGATTTCTTGTGGTTTGTAGCCCTAATGACATTAGCCAAATGATGCACAAACTGGAAGCCGATGGCATAGAACTCTCTTTTGGCACCCGAAAAATACTGCGGAGCGTTTACCTTAACTGCGAAACCAATAGGGTTACCGGCCTGCTGGGCCGTAACGGCGAGGGCAAATCCTGCCTGATGAACATCATCTACGGATCGCTCAAAGCCGATATCCGTTCGGTAAGATTTAACGGCAAGAGCATGCCGCAAGCTTTTAAAAGACCCGACCTTCTCACCTATTTGCCCCAATTCAACTTTGTGCCCGCTTCCCTCGCTTTAAAAAGGGTATTTAACGACTTTGGACTGGCATTTGCCGATTTCGAAGCGGCTTTCCCTGAATTTGTTGGCAGGAATGGCGCCAAAGTAGGCCAGCTTTCCGGAGGCCAGCGGCGCCTGCTGGAAGTGTACCTCATTGTACAATCCGAATCGCAGTTCTCTATGCTCGACGAGCCTTTTTCGAACGTCATGCCTTTGCACATCGAAAAGATAAAGGAACTGATCCTAGCCGCGAAACCACGCAAGGGCTTTATCATTACCGACCATTATTACCAGCACATTGTAGAACTCGGCGACCAGCTTTACCTGCTGAGGGAAGGTCAAACCCACCTCTGCCAAAGCCATGCCGATCTAGAATGGTTTGGCTATGTAAGCCAACTGACTCAATAGCGCTAAAAACGTCTTTTTACGGCTTCTCAATTTTATTCAAAAACACCTTCAAAAAACACCCAAGTTTTCTTAACTTTGCGGCTTAAAACAATACCCTTCAATGAGCCAGCCAGTAAAGATCAAAAACGCTTTAATTTCAGTATATTATAAAGATGGTTTAGCGCCATTAGTTCAACATTTAGCCGAGCAGGGCGTTACCTTATTTTCTACAGGTGGCACCGAGCAATTTATCAAGGATCTGGGATTGCCGGTAACGGCGGTAGAAGACCTGACCAGCTACCCTTCTATTTTGGGTGGCCGCGTAAAAACCCTGCACCCGAAGGTATTTGGGGGCATCTTAAACCGCAGGGGCCTAACTGCCGACCAAGAACAGATTACCCAATACGAAATTCCGGAAATAGATTTGGTCATTGTTGACCTTTACCCTTTTGAGGAAACCGTAAAAGCTGGCGGAACCGACGAAGAAATTATCGAGAAAATCGATATCGGTGGCATTTCGCTGATCCGCGCGGCGGCCAAAAACTTCAACGATGTGGTAATCATTGCCTCGAAGGCAGATTACGGCACCTTATTGCAGCAATTACAGGAACAAAACAACAGCACTACCTTGGCGCAGCGTAAGGCTTATGCCAAAAAGGCTTTCCATACTTCTTCGCATTACGATACAGCCATCTTCAACTATTTCAACAACGAGGAGCCTTTAAACGTGTTTAAACAGAGCATTGCACAGGCCCAAACTTTGCGCTACGGCGAAAACCCGCATCAGCAAGGTACTTTTTACGGCAATCTGGAAGAAATGTTTACCAAGCTGAACGGCAAGGAACTGAGCTACAACAACCTGGTTGACGTGGATGCCGCAGTAAGCTTAATCGACGAATTTACCGAGCCTACTTTCGCCATTTTAAAACACACCAATGCCTGTGGCGTGGCTTCGCGACCAACCATTTTACAGGCCTGGATCGATGCACTGGCCTGCGATCCGGTTTCGGCCTTTGGCGGCGTACTGATTGCCAACCGCGAAATAGACCTGGCTACCGCTACGGCCATCAACAACCTGTTCTTCGAAGTGCTGATTGCCCCTTCTTACCAGCCCGAAGCTGTAGAACTGTTCAGGGAAAAGAAAAACAGGGTGATTTTGCAAAGAAACGAGGTTGAATTGAGCAACAAGCAATTCAAAACCTTATTGAACGGCGTTATTGAGCAAGACAAAGACCTGAGCTTGGAAGGTGCCGAGCAAATGACTACCGTTACCGAAAAAGTGCCTAGCGCCGAATCGATCCAGGATTTGATCTTTGCCAACAAAATTGTAAAGCATACCAAATCGAACACCATCGTTTTCGTTAAAAACAATGTGCTTTTGGCGAGTGGCGTTGGACAGACCTCGAGGGTGGATGCCTTGAAGCAGGCCGTTGTAAAAGCCAATTCATTTGGCTTCGATTTGAATGGTGCCGTAATGGCCTCGGATGCCTTCTTCCCTTTCCCAGACTGCGTAGAATTAGCAGCCGAAGCCGGAATTGTTGCCGTATTGCAACCAGGCGGTTCAATCAAAGACAAGGATTCGGTGGAGATGGCCAACCAAAAAGGCATTGCCATGGTAACAACGGGCGTAAGGCACTTTAAACATTAACCAATACAACACTTGCGAAGTCTTCTATGCTTCGCAAGCGCCTTTTTAATCCCTGAACACAGGATATTGATTTTCAAACGATTTTGAACAAAATAAATACCTGGTGTCAAGGATTTTTTAGATTAAAATATAATAAAAAGACTATTTTTACATTTGAAATAGTATACATTAACAAGCATAAGATAATATACGACATAAATGGGTTTATTTAATTGGTTTACACAAGAGGTAGCTATAGATTTAGGCACCGCAAACACCCTCATCATACATAACGACAAAGTAGTAGTTGACGAACCTTCTATCGTTGCCTTCGACAGGCAGACTAACAAAATCATCGCCATTGGCAGACAAGCCATGCAGATGGAAGGCAAAACCCACGACAACATCAGAACGGTAAGACCTTTAAAGGACGGTGTAATTGCCGACTTTAATGCGGCAGAAGCCATGATCAAAGGCATGATACGCATGTTGAACGGCGGCAAAGGCTGGATGTTCCCTTCGCTAAGAATGGTGATCTGTATTCCGTCGGGCATTACCGAGGTAGAAAAACGGGCGGTTAGAGACAGTGCCGAAATTGCAGGCGCCAAAGAAGTTTACCTGATTCACGAACCGATGGCTGCCGCGGTGGGTATCGGCATTGACGTAGAAGAACCCATGGGCAACATGATCATCGATATCGGTGGCGGAACAACCGAAATTGCAGTTATTGCGCTTTCGGGTATCGTTTGCGACCAGTCTATCCGCGTTGCGGGAGACAACTTCGACTCTGACATTGTGAATTACATCCGTCGCCAGCACAACATCATGATCGGCGATCGTACCGCGGAAAAAATCAAGATCGAAGTTGGCGCTGCCTTGCCAGAGCTTTCCGACCCGCCGGCAGATTTTGCCGTTCAGGGCAGAGATTTGATGACCGGCGTACCTAAACAGATTACCGTTTCGTATACCGAAATTGCGCACTGTTTGGATAAATCGATTTCGAAAATAGAAGAAGCGATTTTAAAGGCCCTGGAGATTACGCCACCTGAGCTTTCGGCCGATATTTACCAAACCGGCATCTATTTAACCGGTGGTGGTGCCCTTTTGCGTGGCCTGGACAAACGTGTGGCAGCCAAAACCAAACTGCCGGTACACGTAGCCGAAGATCCGCTTCGTGCCGTAGTACGCGGCACCGGCATTGCCCTGAAAAACATTGGCAACTTTAAATTCTTAATGCAATAAAGTTAATTTAGATCGTAGATTTACGATTTTAGATTAATGAATAGCGAGATTTTAAAAAAACGGACAAAGACCTATGCAATATCAATCGGCAAATTGATTATTGATTTGCCTAATAATGTATTAAATAAAAACTATTCAAATCAACTGGTTAGAAGCTCAAGCTCTGTTGGCGCAAACTACAGAGCGGCCTGCAGGGCCAAATCGACAGCAGATTTTTTGAATAAATTAAAAATTGTTGAAGAAGAATTAGATGAAACGATGTTCTTTCTAGAATTGCTGGAAGAATTCAATCCTGAAAAGAAGTCCATAATACAAGAAAACTGGAAGGAAGCGAATGAGCTGCTGGCCATCATGGTGGCATCAATAGTGACTATTCGTAAGAACCTGGAAAATCGTAAATCTTAATTTGTCAATCGTCATTCTAAAATCGTAAACCAAGATGCGTAACCTTTGGCTTTTTATCAGTAAATACAACGCATTCTTCTTTTTCATTATTTTCTTTGCGGCGGGCATCGTATTAACCCTAAAAAACAATGCCTACCAACGAAGTATTGCGCTTAATTCTACAAACGAAGTGGTTGGCAGCGCCTACGAGCGTTTAAACGTACTGAAAAGATACCTGAACCTTGGACAGGTAAACGATAGTCTGGCGCAGGAAAACGCCAAGCTCAGAACCGAGCTGATTGCCCTCAAAAACATCGACAGCAGCCAAACCACCAAGGTTAAAGACAGTGCCAACAACGAGCAATATACTTTGGTAGCGGCCAAAGTGATCAAAAATTCCATTACCAGCCGCAATAACATCATTACCATTAACCGGGGCAGCTTAAGCGGCATTGAAAAGGATATGGCTGTTATTTCGCCCAACAAGGGTGTGGTTGGTTTCGTACAGGATGTTTCGCCAAACTTTGCCACTATCCGTTCCTTATTGCACAAAGGCACTTCGATTAGCGTAACCTTAAAGAAAAACAACGTATTTGGTTCTTTGGTATGGGGCGATGGCAATTTTGATTTTAGAAAAGCCTATGTGAAGGAAATCCCTAACCACATCAAGGTAAACCTGCGCGACACCATTATTACTTCGGGTGCCGGCGATTTCCCCAGGGGCATAGAAGTAGGCCGCATCAGCAAAACACGCGTGGCCAGTGGCGACAGCTTTATGCCGTTAGAGATCGTACTCTTTAATGATTTCAGTACGTTGCAATATGTTTACGTTGTGAAAGACCGCTTGGCCAAAGAACAAAAAACCTTAGAAAGCAATTTGCCCAATGAACAGTAGAACCATATTCATTAACATTTTCAGATGGTTTGTACTTTTGTTCGTACAGATTTTCCTGTTGCGCAACATGGGTTTTTACAACCTTTCTACCCCATTCGTTTATGTCTTGTTTTTATTGGTATTGCCATTTGGCATCCCCAACTTCCTGCTGTTTTTGATCGCTTTTGGCACCGGATTAACCCTCGATGCTTTTTATGATACGCTTGGCGTACACACCTCGGCCTGTGTGGCCTTGGCTTTTGTGCGCATCCTCTTTATATCGGTCAGTGTTACCCGCGATGCCTTTGACGAACCCGAGCCTTCTTTGGGCAATATGGGCTTCAAATGGTTCAGCATTTACGCCATCCTGTGTATTTTGGCACATCACCTGGTTGTATTTTTCCTAGAGGCTTTTAAGCTGAACGAAATTTCATACACCCTGGTGCGTTGCCTGATCAGTGTGGCTTTTACGCTTTTTTTGGTGCTGTTGGTCGAATTTATTTTCCATAACAGAAAGGCAAACTAATGGAGCAACTGTTTAACCGAAAATATACTATCCAAGGCCTTTTTATCGTGCTGGCCTTGATCTTGCTTGGCAACCTGTTCTATATCCAGGTAGGAACCGACAAATATTTTACAAGCGCCAATAACAATGCCTTGCGCAGGTTTTATGTGTATCCGGCAAGAGGAGTGATTATGGACCGCAACAATAAGGTATTGGCGCAAAACCAACCCACCTACGATCTTTTGGTGACGCCCAATGAAGTCAAAGACTTCGATACACTCTCGCTTTGCAATGTAATTGGCATCAGCATGGAGGATTTCAGGAAGAAATTCCACAAAGCGGTAGTCCAATCCAGGTACCAAGCTTCCATTTTCCAGAAATTGCTATCTGTAGAAACCTATGCTTCGCTACAGGAAAAGATTTATAATTATCCAGGATTTTATGTGCAACAACGCACCATCAGGTACTATCCTGATAGCATAGCCGCACAGTTTTTGGGTTATTTGCGAGAGGTAAACCCAAAAGACATCGAACGTTATGGTGGCTACTATCGTTCGGGCGATTACATCGGCAAGAGCGGCATTGAACGTGAGTACGAACCCGTACTAAGAGGTACTAAAGGCGTAAAGAATATCCTTTATAATGCCAAAAATATACCCCAAGGCAGCTATGCCAATGGCAAGCTTGATTCAATGGCAGTATCTGGCGACCAATTGATATCGACCATCGATAGCCGGATACAAAAACTGGGCGAGCAGCTATTGGCCAATAAGGTAGGCAGCGTAGTAGCCATCGAGCCTAGCACAGGCGAAGTGCTGGCTTTTGTAAGCAGTCCAGGCTACGATCCGAACAAGCTTGTGGGAGGTAATTTTAGTCCTAATTACCTTGAGCTCTATGCAAACCCTTACCGGCCTTTTATCATCAGGCCGCTTCAGGGCAAGTATTCTCCGGGTTCGGCCTTTAAGCCCCTAGACGCCCTGATTGCCTTGAGCCAAGGTGTAGTAGATATTAATACCACTTTCAATTGTCCGGGTTATTACTGGGCAGGTGACCGTAAATTCAAATGCGAACACGTGGATGGCAACATTAGCCTCAAAAGGGGAATTGCCCGCTCTTGCAACACCTATTTCTACAGTATTTTTGCCAAACTCATGACCAAAAACGGGTCTTCGAGCGCCAGTCAGCAAGCTACCTACGAAAAATGGCAGAACATGGTACGCAAATTTGGCATTGGAGATACTTTAGGCATCGATCTTCCGGCAGAAAAAGCCTACAAGCTTTTCAGAAGAGAGGATTATACCAAAATGCACGGCAAATACTGGGGCAATACCACTATTTTATCGGTGGCTATTGGCCAGGGCGAAATTACCACTACCCCCCTACAAATGGCCAACATCATGGCTATTATTGCCAACCGGGGCTATTACATCAAGCCACATGTGGTCAAAGGCATCGGCAGCGACAGACATATCGACCCTAAATACAAGGAAAAACACTATGTTGACATTGATGCGAGGTATTTTGATCCGGTAATCGATGGCATGCAAGACGCGGTAAACAGCTCATGGGGAACTGCCACCGAATCGCGCCTGCAGAATATCATCATGTGCGGCAAAACGGGTACCGTTCAAAACAACCGTGGCAAAAACCACTCTGTATTTATTGGCTTTGCCCCGCGCGACAATCCGAAAATTGCCATTGCTGTTATTGTTGAAAATGGAGGTTACGGCGGCGCCTATGCCGCGCCAATTGCCAGTTACATTACCGAAAAGTACCTAACCGATACGTTAACAGGGCGAAGGATTAACGGCAGCACCATCGACATGTACAAGGCTACTAATTTGTTGCCAGAACTCAAGGCCGCAAAACCTGCCACTAAAATAATCAATAAAACCGATAGCCTGCACCAGGCAGACAGCCTGAAAAAAGCGGCACCAAAACAAGCTATACTCCATAACAGCCCATTTAACAAAACAGCCATTAAGCCGAAGAACAATGCAGCAACAAAGTAACCGCTTCTTTTTTAATGTAGACTGGGTAACCATCCTCATTTATATGGCTTTGTGCATCATTGGCTGCGTAAGCATCTATGCCAGCGTTTATGACCCGGCCAGACCAATGGATTTTAGCTTTGCCACCATTTATGGCAAGCAATTGTATTTTGTGATTGCCGGTTTGGTGGTAGGCTTCTCTATCCTGTTATTTGATGCCAAGTTTTTCAGTGTATTTGCACCCATTATTTACGGGGTAACCATGATTTTGTTGCTCGTGGTATTGGGTGTTGGCCGTAACGTTGGCGGCAATCAAGCCTGGATTCCAATCGGTTCGTTTCGTTTGCAACCTTCCGAATTTGCCAAATTTGGTACGGCTTTGCTCCTGGCACGGTATATCAGCACTTTTAACGTCAAGCTCAATTCGCTTAGGCCGATTATGATCTGCGCGGCCATTATTGTATTGCCTATGGCCCTCATCATGCTGCAACCCGATGCGGGCTCTACCCTGGTTTTCCTGTCGTTTATGTTCCCGTTGTACCGCGAAGGCCTGCCTGGCTATTTGTTGATCATTTTTTGGGGAATGGTGTTGCTCTTTATCCTGAATCTGTTTTTAAGTCCGGCTTTGTTAATTGGCGGCATCCTGGCCTTGGGTGGCCTATTTATCTACTACAACAGAAAGCGCCAGCAAAAAATCATCAGCATTGCCGTTATCACCTTGATATCCGTGGGTTACTTGTTTGTAGCCAAATTCTTGTTCAACAATGTACTGCAGCCACACCAACGTGCGCGTATAGAACTTATTCTAGGTCTTAAAACCGACAATAAAGGTGTAGGCTACAATGTAATCCAATCTAAAATTGCCATCGGCGCCGGCCAGTTTAAAGGCCGGGGCTATTTAGAGGGCACCCAAACCAAGTTTGGCTATGTACCTGCCAAAAGCACCGATTTTATTTTCTCAACCATTGGCGAAGAATGGGGTTTTATTGGCTGCTTCGTAGTTATTGGGCTTTATGTTTTTCTTTTGCTGCGTATTATCAATATTGCCGAACGACAACGCTCTGCTTTTTCGAGGGTGTACGGCTATTGCGTGGCCTGTATTATTTTCTTCCACGTGTTTATCAATATCGGCATGGCCATCGGCATTATGCCCGTAATTGGCATTCCCTTGCCTTTTATTAGTTATGGTGGCTCTTCTTTATGGAGCTTTACCATTCTTTTGTTCATCTTCCTCAAACTCGATTCAAACCGGATGGGCTTCATCTAGCTTGAAGCGATTAGGGTTGGAAAGTTGAAGGTTGGAAGGTTGAAGGTATGAGGGTTGGATGGTTAAGACATTAGATTTTTCATGGCGTCAAGCCAGAATCTTCCACAGGTGAAATTTTGAATCAGCCTTGCACAACGACTTGCAATAAACCAATCCACGAATAACCAATGACCTTAAGCCTTAAACCGCTGGTTTAGCAAGGCGTAGAACTTATCAACCGTAGCTTGTTTTTCGGCCCAGTTGTTTTTAACGGCATAGTTTTTTTGGAAAAATGCATCTGCAGCCTCGAAACTCTGCATTTTATTGGCCAGATCAATGGCTTCGGCATAGGCCAGGTTATAGCCATTAAACAAATCTTTAATATAAAGCAATTTATCGTTAAGGCTAATGGCTTGCTTCAAATCTTTAATGGCGGTTGTATTGGCGCTGGTATTGATGTTGCTTGACGCTGTCTTACCGGCCAAGATATCGTTTAAAGTAGGTTTATAGCTTGGGTCTTCAACTGGTTCAGCAGTATTGACCTTGGTTTCGGCAACCGGGGCTTCTTGAAGGTCGAGATCGGCGGCAACAATCGGAAACTCTTCTTTTGCTTCCTCCTTGTGCACCAAAAATGGCTCTGGCCCAATTTCGTCTTCTTCCTCGTTGGCCGGCTCTTCTTCAGTTTCTGTCAATTCTATTGCTTGTGCCTCTGCAGCTGCCTGCTGGCTCAGCTTTTTCTTTTGGGCCAGGATGCGTTCTTCTTCCTCGCTTAATGGTCGGTCGAAAATCTCGTCTACGCTTTTCTCCTCAAAATCGAACTGCTCATGCTCGGCGTGGTCGTTAAGGATAAACTCAAAAGTTGAGGGTTCGTTGTCCAGTTTAAAAATTTCTTTTTCTATGGTTTCGAGCTTAGGCTCAGGGGCTGGCTCAACTTCTTCTTCTTCCGGCTCGGCCACAGGGGCTTCGGCGATTTCCTCGGCAAAAGCTACGGCCTCTATTTGCTGCGCTTCCTGCACATCGTTACCAATGGCCAGTTCTTCGCTTTGAGGTGTTTCAACAACTGTTTCGTTGGCCGGTGGGATAGCCAAAGGTGTTTGCGGCGCCTGGTTTATTTTTTTGATGATCTGCACATGATCGGCTAAGAAATTGGCATTGGCATGGAAAAGCTCGAGCTCTAACTCATTGAGCTGTTGCGGGTTTTGAGCCAAAAACTGATACTGATCGTTTAGCTCGTTTAGTATCAGTCCTAATTTCTTGAAAAGATCTTCCTGCTTCATCATAGCTTTTTAACGAAAAATTGAAGGTTTTATGTTAGTAAATGACAATCAAAAGTACTATAAAATTCTTTTATATTTGGCTAAAATACCTTTACAAATGTTATTCAGCGAGCAGAATTTTAGAAGAGGCGAATTTAGCGGGAGCATCGAAGTAATTTGCGGTTCCATGTTTTCGGGAAAGACGGAAGAATTGATCAGGAGATTGAAACGCGCACAAATTGCCAAGCTGAACGTAGAGATATTTAAACCCAAAACCGATACCCGATACGATGAAACTGCCGTGGTTTCGCACGATTTGAATTCGATTCCTTCTACTCCTGTCGACAGCTCTTCGGCTATTCTGCTCTTGGGTACCAACACGCAAGTGGTTGGGATTGACGAGGCACAGTTTTTTGACGACGAGTTGCCCGAAGTTTGCAACAAACTCGCGCTAAAAGGTATCAGGGTGGTCATTGCAGGTTTAGATATGGATTTTTTGGGCAAGCCTTTTGGCCCCATGCCAGCGCTCATGGCCATTGCCGAACATGTTACCAAAGTAAACGCCGTGTGCATGCAATGTGGCAGTCCGGCGGTATATTCTTACCGTACCGTGGCCAGCGAAGCCAAAGTGCTGTTGGGCGAAAAAGAAAGCTACGAGCCCCGTTGCCGGGCCTGCTACCATGCTTTAGGCTAAGAGATGTACGATTTTATATTGACGATTTTAGATTTAAATGATCTTGAATCAAATTATCAATCGTAATTCGTAATTGTCAATCAAGCTGTCGTCTTTGCACCTTAAATTTGTCTCATACTGCCTGCCTTTCTTATCCAAGATTTTTTGAACTTTAGGCATTGAAACTTAAAACAGAAAAATCATGACCAAAGAAATATGGCTGAACCTGCCCGTTAACAACATTAAACGTTCGGTGGCTTTTTTTACCCAAATTGGATTTACGCTTAACCAGAACCAGCCAGTTACCGAAAACATGGCTTCTCTGCTTGTTGGCGACAAGAAATTCGTTATCATGCTGTTTACCAAAGAGCTATTCGAAGGTTTTTGTAACGATCGTACCGCCGATCCTAAAAACGGAACCGAGGTACTTTTTTCTATCGATGCCGAAAGCCGTGATGAAGTTGATTCGCTCTTGCAAAAAGCCGAAGATGCCGGGGGAAGCATTTATGCCAAAGGTGGCGAAAAAGACGGCTGGATGTACGGTGGCGGATTTATTGATCCCGATGGGCACCGCTGGAGCGTATTGTACATGGATTTTAGCAAACTGCCAAGATAGCTCGCCGTACAACGTTTAATCCCTTAAGAAGTTAAGGGGGCGCTTTGAACCAGCAAAACAGGTTTACTTGTAACCCAACTCGGCGATCCTTTACGATTCACCACAGCTAACTTCCCAATCTCACATCTCAAATCTCATATCTCACGTCTCATATCTCAAGCCTCACCAAAACCTACAATCATGGAAAAGATGAAATTTAATGTCGAAATTAATGCTCCCGCCTCAAAAGTCTGGAACGTACTTTGGGACTCAGCCAGCTATCCGCTTTGGACCGCTGTCTTTGCCGAAGGCTCACGCGCCGAAACCGATTGGCAAAAAGGCAGCAAAGTCTTGTTTGTTGACAACAGCAACCGTGGCATGGTTTCGCGCATTGTGGACAATATACCCAACCAATTCCTATCTATCGAACACCTGGGCGGTTATGACAACGGTGTAGAAGACTATGAAAGCGAGCAGATCAAACAATGGGCCGGTGCGCAAGAAAACTATACGCTTAAAGAAACCAATGGTGCCACAAACCTGCTCATTGAAATGGATTTAAGCGGTGTTGACGCAAAAATGATCGAATATTTTGAAAACACCTGGCCAAAAGCCCTTCAAAAAGTAAAACAGCTGGCAGAGCAATAAACTGCCAGCTTAAACTCTTATCGGTTATAGGGCCTTTCGTTAATCCAGTTCAATTTGCGTTCGGTAAGCTCGAATCTCATTTTCTTCAGCGTAATTTCTACGGAATCGCCAAACAAAACACCTTTTAGCCATAGTTTGTTAGAATCGGGCAAACGATAATCCAGCGTACTCGGAGAAGTCATCTCCTTCGAAGTGCTGAATATCATTTTCCTTTTAGCCGTATCGATGCGCGCGAAGGGATAGCTGTATTCGCCATTGGGCATTTTAATGGCAGCCTCACCAGGGCGCTCCAACAGCAACATCTTCCAACGGTCTGCCCTTTCTGTTTCTTTTGGAATGGTTTGTCCGTTTTTTACAAAAGTTTCCACTTCATAGGCACCATACAGCAAAGATTTAGGTGCATCCCTTCCGTACACCGGTCTTAACGATACCACTTCCCAAACGCTACCGAACACTACGAAAGCAATCAAAAGGTATTTCAGGGTATATTTTGCTATGTTTTTCCATTTTTTTGCAACCACCGGCGAAGCTAGGGTTCTCAGCGTAGTTCCATGCCCCCTCACAAAAAAATTAAACAAACGCACAAAATTCGGCGCCAACAAAAAAAGACACATCACCACCAAAGCGGTCGAAATGATCTTAACCGGTACATCATAAAAATAGTTTACCGCCATCACGTTGACCGTAGTCATGAGCGAAATAATGGCACCTAAGGTAACCGTCTTCCTAAAAAACAGCAAACCTGCCGAGACTTCGGCTACTCCCATAAAAAGATTATAACCTTTAGAAAAACCAAGGAAAGTCCAGGCCAGGCCCATAGGCGAAGATTCGCCATACGTAGTAATCAAACGAAACAGATTTGGTGCCGGGAACTGCAGCTGGACAACCTTTACCATGCCGTAATTAATGAGCATGATGCCCACATAAAACCGAACGGCTACGCTGAGCCAATAGAACAAGCGGTTGTAGTTTGTGCGGCTCCGATCCAGTATACTCCAAACAATCGTTCCAACAGCGGCCACAACAGCCACGCAGAGCAAAACCACATAATCGTACGTGGTATCGCCACTGCCATTAGTAAATTCTGTAATCGGATAAGGAAGTTTGAGCCAGGCCTTGCCCAGCCAGGGAATAAAAACATGCAATAGCGATAAGGGATATTTCATGATTGCATAGAACATGGGCAAGGTTCCATTGTTAAAGAAAACCATGAACAGGCCAAGCAACAGGAAAGCGAATCTAAAAACCAGCTTTTCCGAGGTGGACCATTTTTGCAGGGTATTTTCCATAAATATTTGGTTGATAAGCTAAAGAAACCGATTTTATTTCAAAAATCGAATAGCCGACCAGAGAAAATTCAGTGCTGAATTTATTTTGTATTTTTATTTGGAATAAATCCAAATAAACGTCATTTTTGTAGCTGTTAATTGAGCAGGCCAACAAATGCAGGAAACATTGTCAATCCCTTCCATCAAATTTGCCGAAGTATTTAGTACTGCCGAAGGTGCTATCTATCAATCCGACAGCGAAAATTGCTGGTACATTGATTTTGCAGGCAAAATGGCCCGTTTCGACTACCGCAACCTCTTGAAGCTCAAAAAAGCAGTTTACCAAATCGATATTGAAGGTCTTTTGCTCAACAGTGATAAAACTGCCGATGTGGAAATCCTCTTTATCTGTGCCTGCGATCATTGCTATGTGCTCTCGCTGCTGCAGATCATCAAACTGAAAGAACTGCTGCAAGGCACCTTTACCATGCTCGAACTGAACCATATCATTTACGACCGGCTGCACCGACTGGCCTGTTGATGATTGGACTTAGAATCTTTCCATATTGCCTTTAAATTCTTTGCGCCAACATATTAGCGCTATTTTTGTTATATAGTTTTACCCAAAGACAAAGATCATGAAAGACATTATGCGTGTAAAATGTTTGCTTTCTGCCGATATAGAAATGCTCATTAACCAACAGATCAAAAAAGAAGCCCACTCTTCGGCCATTTACCTTTCAATGGCTTCATGGTGCAACCAAAACGGCTATGATTTTTCATCGGATTATTTCTTTAAACAAGCCGAAGAAGAAAGACAGCACCAGTTGAAATTTTTTAAATATGTACTGGATATGGGCGGCAATGCGGTTTCGCCGGAAATTACCAATGTAAAAGGCGAATACAACTCGTTCCGCGAGGTTTTTGAAGAAGCTTTGGACCAAGAGATCGCGATTACCCAATCCATCAAAAACATTGCGGCCCGATGCCACAAGGAGCAGGACTATGTAACCTTAGAGTTCTTGAACTGGTTCTTCAGAGAGCAGCGAGAAGAAGAATATAAAGCGCGTCGTGCCCTCGAACTATTTGATGTAATCGGCGAAGAAGGCACCGGCAGATGGCAGATAGATAAACATGTAGGCCAAATCAGCTACGACAGCGAAGCCTAGGCTACGTTGATTGAACCAATAAAAGGCATGTATTGAAACAATATGTGCCTTTTTTGTTTTATATTGATGAAGAAATGAAAAGCCATGTCTAAAAAAGACAAAAAGAAGAAAAAAGACAAGCACAAATCAAAAGACAAGAAGAAAAAAGAGTGCTGCGAAAAGTACCTCCGGGGCAAGAGGTGCAAGAATTGTCCTATGGAATGAGGCTATTTCCTTCTGCTCAGTCCAGTTTAGCTGCGCTGGCAGTTCCGGGTTTGAACACGCTAAACGCCGCCCTATGCTCATCCAGTCAGTTGTGTTGTTCAGAACTATGCCAAAACCCATCACCACTCCTTTAAAAACTATCTCCTCATCAAAGGGCAGCCGCTTTCCTGAAGTTTTTCTTATTGCTCTCATCTCCGCCAATTAGAAATCATCTTCTTATCTTCTCTTCGGTAAAGCTCATGCTTCCTTCAAACTGCCTACCAAAGATATACCGGTATTTCGAATAACCTTGCGTCTTTATCTTTTGTGGATTGCGAAAAATCCTGAATGCCGTCGCGTTCGAAGTTTACCAAGTTATATGCGCTTCCAAGGCAGCACCAATTTGGCTCAAAAAATGATCAATATCACTTTTTGACCTGCAACAAATTTCACGATTCGGCCAATTAGCCCTAAAACGGGCAATAAACGCATTTTAACGCCAAAAGCAACATGGCTTATAATCATTATTGAAAGTGATGGTAATCAGCATTTTAAAAACCAGATTTACAGAACTTTACTTCATAAATCAAACGGCATGAAAGCTCAAATCAAACCTCAACCTGTTAGTGCGGCAAACCATAGGCGCTATATCTATCTCGGCCTGCTTATTCTCATTTTACAGCTCATTTTTCATTTAGCCGCTGATGCCTTGCCTATAGCTCAAAAAAGAAATTTGCAAAAGGATACGTTGGACGCAACTATAGAAAGGCTTTTGAACGATAGCCAAACCCTAGCCAATTTAAAGTTTCCCAGTACGGTAAAAAGATTCTACGCTCAACGTTCGTTTGATGAAGCATGGGTTAAAGACGATGAAAATATTAAACCGGCTACAGATGCCATGCTCTTATTGGATTGTGTAAGGCAATATGGGCTCAACAAAGAAAATTATCACCCAAAAGAATTGACTTATGGTTTGTTGCATGATGTTTTAAGCAAAGAGAATTTAGCCAGCAATGAACAAAAAGCAGTATTCGATATTCTGCTAACCGATGCCATGGTAAGCATGATATATCATTTACATTATGGTGCATTTAACCCTGTGCTAACCGACAAAATATTAGACACTGGAAGTTTGGGCGATTTACAGGCTGCAAGCTTTTTAAGCGGAGCTTTAGAGCAAAAGGATTTAATGGCAGCCATTCTCACGGTACAGCCTCAGGTTAAAGACTATATCGAACTGCAAAATTATATGCGCCTGATTACCGGCCAGTATATCTGCGACTCCTACGAAGTTCCACAAACTGAGGTACAAAACATTGCCATTAATATGGAAAGACTGCGCTGGGTAAATTGGAACAGCGGTTCGTTTCTGCACATCAATATCCCATCGTTTAGCTTAAGCTACCAACAAGCGGATACGACCTACGAGTTTAAAGTGGTGGTGGGAAAAGGCAAAACGCCAACCCCAACATTGGAAAGCCAAATCAAATACTTAGAAACGGCTCCTGATTGGAAAGTACCGCAAAGCATTTTTGTCAAAGAATTTATTCCCAAAGCATTCAAAGACAGCACTTATTTTGATCAAAACCATATGGCGGTTTACGATAGCCAAGAGAATTTTGTAAAAATAGGCAAAAGCACATTGGAAAAAATCAAGCTGCATCCTGAAAACTATCATGCCAGACAAACTGCCGGTTGCGATAATGCATTGGGCAAAGTGGTATTCCGTTTCCCAAATGCCTACGACATTTATTTACATGACAGCCCCGAACAACAGCTTTTTAAAAGTACAAGCAGAGCCTACAGCCATGGCTGCATTAGGGTGGCAAATGCCGAACTGTTGGCCGAACTGCTCTTGAAAGCCGACCAACAACCGACAAAAATAGCCACGTTGCAAACCGCCATGAAAGCGTACACCAAAAAGACTTTTTTGCTCAAAAAACCTGTACCTATTATAATTACCTATTTAACCTGTGCGGTAAAAGACGGCCTGCTTCAATACTATGATGACGTTTACCAATTAGACAGCAGCCTAAGCCTAAAAATGTACGGCAATACAAATCAACTCACTAAAAATCAACCCTAAAATATATCGCAATGAAAAAGATTCTTGTTCCAATAGATTATTCGCCCTGTGCTGATAATGCTGTACGCTATGCCATTCAAATGGCTAAAAGAATTGACGCATCGGTTCATTTGTGCCATAGCATAATGGTTCCAGAACTTATTCCAATGGCAGGACTTGTAGTTTGGCCGGTAGAAGACTATGGCCATATCAAAAAAGATGCTGATGAGGCGCTAAAAAAATATGCAGAGAAAATACGCAAGAACGAGGGGCTAAACAAAGCCGATCTGCCCATCATTACCTACAGCAGCGATATGGGCTCGGTAAAAGATACGGTAACTACGATTGCCGCTTCAGAAAAAATAGACCTTGTGGTAATGGGAACCGCCGGAGCCGGCAATATGGAGCGCTTCTTTTTAGGCAGCAACAGTAGAGATGTGATAGAGAAACCCACTATTCCGGTACTCCTCATCCCCAAAGAGGCTAATTTTACAGCGATCAGCAAAATTGCCTTTGCCACAGACCTGAGCGAAAGCGATCTTAATTCCATTCAGGCTTTAGCCAGACTTTTCTGCCTCTTTGATCCAGAAATCCTGCTTACCCATGTCAGTAACGAACCTTCCGATTTTCACGACCCAACCACCGAAGCCAATAAATTCTTAAATAGGGTAACCTGTAACATCAACTATACTAAAATTTACTACAGGCACCTCACTGAAGCGGATGTTGACAAAGGCCTAAAATGGATCGTTACGCATGGACGAATAGATATGCTGGCCATGATCCATCGTCAAACCGGTTTTTTCTCGAGACTAATTACCGGAAGCCGTACTCAAAAAATGGCCAAACTAGCTACGCTTCCCTTGCTGGTATTGCCCGAAAATAACCAACCCATAGGATGGTAGCGCAAAACAAACCAATAACCGAAGCATGACGATGACATTGGGCAGTTTAAAATCGAAATTTTTAACAGACCTGGCTCAGGCCAAGGACTTTGCCAAAAAAATAAGCGCGAGTCGCCATAAGCTCGAAACGCTGCCAATGGCACTGCAACGCTCTATTCTTCGATCAGGCATGCCTCTACAGCCGATCGTAGATGTAAATATCGAATGGATAAATGCAGGGCTCAGATTTTCAGAAAAATCAACCTGGACTGCCGTTTCCTGCATTCAACATAATTTCTTACCAGATCCCATCAGGTTAGTTTACATGAAAGCCAGAAGATTTGGCTTACTGAGCCTGGAAGCGATGGACAGTTTTCAGCATGGGTATGGCCAAATGCTAGTTAAGGCATTTGGCTTGATTACCCTTGCCAATGCCAAAGGATACGAAATAGATAAGGCCGCGCTGGTAACCATTTTGGCAGAAACCATGATCATTCCAGCCTATGCCCTTCAAAGTTATATCCATTGGGAAGAAATAGGCGATAAGACCTTAAAAGCCACCATCAGCTTCCACGGGGTCAAAGCATCGGGAATTTTTTACCTCAACCATAACTTTGAAATGGTAAAGTTCGAAACTTATGATAGGTACTACACTGATAGAAAGGGAATGTACCATCAAATACAATGGACTGCCGAGGCCCGCAATTACGCCACCAAAGATGGCCTTTCGCTACCCACTTCCTTTAAAGCTACCTGGAATAAACACGAAGGCGATTTCGACTATTTCAAAGGCGACATCAGATCCATTAGTATCAATCCCTCCCTAATTTAAAATGAATATGACCGCTCCCGCTGCTTCAACGCCCTCTGATCACCTCTTAGCAGAATCAGCCTTGGCAAGTACCAACAAAGACAATGAAAAAGTATTTCTGGAAGGGCCGAGGTCTAGGTTTAGAGAATTTGTTTTTTCATTAAAAGTGCTGTTCGAGTTTATTGCGGGCTTTAGGATACTACATTTCTTGAACCCCTGCGTTGCCGTTTTTGGATCGGCCCGCATCAAAGAAGATTCGCCCTATTACGAAAGTGCCAGAAAAATTGGGGCCGGGCTGGCTAAATTAGGCTTTACGACCATTACGGGAGGCGGACCTGGACTGATGGAAGCCGCCAATAGAGGCGCAAAGGAAAATAATGGTGCATCTGTGGGCTGCAATATTTTGTTACCCAAAGAGCAGCGCCCCAATCCATATCTGGATAAGTGGTTTAGCTGCAACTATTTTTTTGTACGCAAGGTGTTGATGTTCAAATACTCTGATGCCTTCATTATTATGCCCGGAGGGATTGGCACTTTAGACGAGTTTTTTGAAGCCTTAACCCTGATCCAGACCCGAAAAATACTCGATTTCCCGATCATACTCTTTGGCAAAGAATTTTGGGAACCCCTACGCCCCTTGTTCAACTCGATGATCAAAGCAGGAACAATTGCGCCAGAAGACCTAAATTTGATTCTTTTTACAGATTCTATCGACGAAACATTGACCTATATCAAAACCACTGCTTTGAAAAAGTATTCGGAAAAACGCAGGCAAAGCTTCCACCGATTCCGGATTTTAGGAGAATAGCATGGAAAGATATTATCTGTTTTATGCCTTGGCCTTAATGGCCGAAATCATTGGTACCATCAGCGGTTTCGGTTCATCTATCCTATTTGTGCCCATTGCCTCCCTATTCTTCGATTTTAAGGTTGTGCTGGGCATTACGGCCATCTTCCATGTGTTTAGCAATCTTTCCAAGATTTACCTGTTCCGTAAAGGAATTGACAAACAAATTGCCTTTAAAATGGGCTTGCCAGCCATTGTTTTTGTAATTATAGGTGCTCTGCTCACCAATTTGTTTCCGCAAAGAGAACTGGAGCTTATGATGGGGCTACTGGTTTTCTTACTGGCCATTTATCTCTTGCTTCACCAGAAAAGCACCATCGCACAAACCAACGGTAATTTGATCAAGGGTGGCGTAATATCAGGGTTCTTAGCTGGTTTGGTTGGTACAGGCGGTGCAATTAGGGGCCTAACTTTAACCGCCTTTGGCCTAGAGAAGGATATTTTCATTGCTACCTCGGCTTTAATCGATTTGGGTGTCGATTCGAGCCGGGCAATTGTATACACCCTCAATGGCTATGTCCACCAAGAAATGCTGCTTACTATTCCTTTCTTGCTCGCCATTAGTTTTGTGGGGACATGGATTGGCAAGCTTTTGCTCAATAAAATTTCTCAACAGCTCTTTAAACGCTTGGTTTTATGGCTCATTATGCTTACCTCCCTGGGTCAGATAGCGGTTCAGCTTTACAAACTCATAGCACCACACGTCAATGCCTAAATTCTTCACATCAATTAAAAACGAAAAATGGCCGTAGCTGTTATGGGTCTAATAAGGAGCGCTTAAATTGTGGCTTAAACATAAAAAACCGCGTCAAAACCTTTGGCGCAGTTTCAAGCTCAAATACGACTTGATCAGAAGATCATTTCCGGCACTTCAATCTCCAACTGATTATCAATGGCAAGTACTCCTGGAGCCGCCCAGGCTGCATTCTCCGCATCTTGTTTTTCGGCAAACGAACGAACTTTTCCGTGCAATACTACCTTACTTCCAATTACATCAACACTAACCTTTTTACTGTCGACAGTAGCGCTCCTTTTAAAGGCAGCTTCAATTTTCTGCTGAATATCGACAGGTTCGGCATGTGGTTTTAAGGTGATGAAATTAAGCACCGTTTTTACGCCCGCCAATTTTTCGATGGCTTTTTTGGCTTGAGTACGCTGAAAATCCCATTCCGCCTCCCCGTCAAGTCTGACCACGCCATTTTCTACTTTAATTTTGATGCGTTCGTGCTGCACGGCCGAATTCCATTCGAGCGCCCTAAGTATAGCCATGGCAATTTCAGTATCAGATTTCGCAGATTTAGCGGGCATTCTAACCTCAATATCTTCTGCTACGGCCTTTACGCCTGCGATATTTTTGGCCGCACGCTCTGCTGTAGCTTTTTTAATAAAGCTCTCTACCTGGCCTGAAAGGGTAACCACCCCGTTTTTTACAGCCACTCCAATTTCAGCTGAGCTTAAACTTGGTTGCCATTTCAGTTCAGCCAGCACATCTTTTTGAATTTCAGCATCGCTTTTCATAACTTATTGATTTAAAAGCAAAAACACCATTGTTTTTACCTCTCTAATTTCGAACTTAATTTGTTATTGCAACGTGAACCCCGTCACCAATAATTATGATACGCATCAGTTATTTTAGTATTTGCCGAATGGGTTTTGATCGTTAGGGACCAGTGTTGCTACCGGATGGGATTCATCGCCTTCGTCATGGCACGCAAACAGAATGACGTCCTGGTTTTGCTTCATCACCTTAACCGGCACATGCAGCTCGTCCTGTAGCTTAACCCTAAGCATTTCTTGGGCACAGGGCTCACCATGCACGAGCATTAGCTGTTTGGGCACAGGGTTTAGCTTTTTAACCCAGGCAATAAGTTCTGCTTGATCAGCATGGGCAGACAAACCCAATATTTCGATGGCTTTGGCCTTAACAGGATAAAATTTGCCATGTATCTTCAGCTCATGGGCGCCGTTTAGCAAAGCCCGGCCACGGGTACCCTCAGCCTGAAAGCCAATCATTAAAATCGTGTTGTTTTCATTGCCCAAATAGTGCTTGAGGTATTCGAGTACGCGCCCACCTGTAAGCATGCCACTTGCGGCAATCACTATTTTACACTGTTTGTCGTTGGCCAAACGCTGCGTATTGCTAAATTCCTTGTTAATTTTTAGGTGATGCATCATTTCGAGCCAATTGATTTTGGGCACCGTGAGGTAGTTGTCAGAAAAATTAACCGCTATTTCGGTTGCAGCTGCCGCCATTGGACTATCCATTATGATGGGGAGTGCTGTCGGAATTCTGTGTTGCTTTTTCAGCGAGCTTAGCATGTACATCAATTCCTGCGCCCTGCCCACCGCAAAACTCGGAATAAGCACATTACCGCCCTTTTTTAACGTATGGTTTATCCAGTATTCCAATTCAAGGTAAGGATCGTCATTCCCATGCAAACGATCGCCATAGGTAGATTCCATAACCACATAATCGGCCTCTGTAAAAAAATGGGGTGGTGGCAGGATTTCACTATGGGTTCTACCAATATCGCCCGAAAAGAGTATCTTTTTTCCATAGCAGGCAATCAGGGCCGAACAGGCGCCTAAAATATGTCCACAACGCCTAAAAACAAAACTGATATGCTCGCTCAATTTAAGGGATCTATCTTCCTCTACTTCTGCAAAATATTTAAAACAGGCCTGGGCATCAGCGACGGTATAAAGCGGCTTTGCCGGATGATGCTTGGTATAGTGATGCCTGTTGGCACTTGCCGCATCTTCTTCCTGAAGTTTGGCACTATCGAGCAAAATCAGCTTGGTTAAAGCTGCTGTAGGACTTGACATATAAATTTTACCTTTAAAACCATTCTTTACAATTAAAGGG
Source organism: Pedobacter sp. ASV12 (assembly GCF_016429155.1). Lineage (GTDB taxonomy): Bacteria > Bacteroidota > Bacteroidia > Sphingobacteriales > Sphingobacteriaceae > Pedobacter. Next base: position 40,151 of record NZ_JAELUC010000031.1, read on the forward strand.
ATATAGCCACAGTGATCTAAATGGGCATGGGTAAGGATGATCAGGTCTATTTTTGAAGCATCGAAAGGCAAAGATTGCCAATTCTGTTCCCGCAGCGATTTAATGCCTTGAAAAAGTCCGCAATCAACCAGTATGTTCAACTCTGGCGTTTTGAGCAAATGTTTTGAGCCGGTTACCGTTGCGGCGGCGCCAAGCGATTGTAAAATGACATTCATGATCTGAGATTAAATTTTATTAATAAGACAGTTACCTGCGATCCAGCCGGATCAGCAAAACCTCAAGATATTTTTGCCTGATTGAGCCTTCTGAGTTGCTGAGCAAAGTAAATCCTGAATATACCGGCGATTATAAAGGCAATACCGGCACAAAGCACAATGTTTACCAACCTGAAAAAGGGATTGATTAAAATAACCAGCGAAGGCAAGATAAGCACCATACTGGTTACCAATAACCAAATCCAATCCCATAGGCCGGCGGCCTTTAAATTTACCGGACTGCTAACCGTCATAAAAGATTTGAACAACATCCATAAGCCTATTACCATAGGCATCAAAACCATGGCAAGCAAGGGGAACGAGAATAAGTAAATACCCAATATGAGGTCTATAAATCCGCTCATAAATATCCAGCCCCAATCTTTAATGGCTTTGCGGTTAAACAATGAAAACAGCGTTTCGAACACGCCGGTGATAAACAGGCCTATGGCCAGCAACAAGCTCAAAAACAGGTACGATTTTTCGGTCGACAAGCAGATCCACAAACCCAATCCTATAAAAAGAACACCAGATAAAAAAGTATTCCACCAATACCTCATATCGTAGCCTATTACATTATAACTTTTACTTTTCATCTGTCTATCGACTTAAAAAAACGTCCACTATTTTTCAGGAAACACCAAGAGCGGTATTTGCGTACGCCTGGCCAGCTTTTGCGTATGGCTGCCGTTAAAAATACGATCCAGCAACCGGTGCTGCTGATGAACTACGGCAATCAGGTCAACATCTTTTTGTTCGGCCATCCATGCCAGGCCATTATCGAGGTTGGTATTCCAAACGTATTCGTACTTCACTTTTGGATAGCTTATTTTGGTGCTTACCGCTTCAAAAAAATCTTCTAACCTATGCTGGTCTTCCTCATTCTTTTGGGTTTCATAATCGGTAATGTGCATCACTACAATTACCGCATTGCAACAAGCGGCAATGCCTATTAAAAACTTAAGGGGTTTTAAATCGTCAACGTTAAGATCGGTAGCAAAAACTATTTTCCTGATTTTTTTAAAAGAAGCCTCATAAGGCACCAAAAGCACGGGGTAGCTCAATCTTTCGATCATGGCTCTGCTATTGCTTCCCAATACAAATTGGACTAGTCCGCCAGCTCCCGCCATACCCATCACGACCAGATCTATTTGCTTTTCTTCAACCAAGCGGTCAACCACATCGCAAACGGTGCCTAGGTCGCTTTCACAGCTTAGTGCTGGACAGTATATATCGGTATCACGCTCACACGACGAGGCAGTAAGTTTTTCTACCTGTTTATCCAACTCGCTGGCCGCATACTGTTGCATATCGGTATAATCTAGCAATGGCCAAGCTACCTGTGCCGCCATCGGCGCCTCTGCCGGAACTTTAAAAGCATGGCAAAGTATAACCTCAGCTTTGGCCATCTTTGCCAATGCAATACCGTAATGCGCCGCATTTTCTGCAGGCACTGAAAAATCGGTGGGTATCAATATCTTTTTCATCATGTTATGGATTGGCTATTTCAAGTACAATTCTTCCTTCTATTTCTCCTTTTTTGAGTTTATCGAAAACAAGGTTAATGTCTTCGAGCTTAGCTACATGGACCGTGGCCTTAACTTTCCCTTCAACGACAAAAGCAATAGCTTCCTGCATATCTTTTCTGGTTCCCACAATAGATCCTCGTATGGTATATCTGTTAAGCACCGTATCGAAAATAGGCAGGTCAAAATTTCCCGGAGGCAGGCCATTTAAGGAAATGGTTCCTTTTCTTCGGAGTGCAGCCAGGGATTGGCTAAATGCAATTGGAGAAACAGCGGTAACCAAAACGCCATGCATTCCGCCGGTTTGTTGCTTGAGAAATTCTCCAGGCGCTGTAGTCCGTGCATTAACAGTTAGGTCGGCCCCCAGCTCTTTGGCCAAAGCCAGTTTATCGTCAGCAACATCAATGGCAGCCACATGCAGCCCCATTGCCTTTGCATATTGAACAGCCAGATGGCCCAATCCGCCTATGCCCGAAATGGCTACCCATTCGCCAGGCTTGGTATCTGTTTCTTTTAAGCCTTTGTATACAGTTACTCCTGCACAGGTAATGGGTGCCATTTCGGCGAAGTTTATACCGGCTGGAAACCGGGCCATATAGCGGGCATCGGCAACTACATATTCGGCGTAGCCACCGTCTACGCTATAACCCCCGTTCTGTTGCGTTTCGCAGAGTGTTTCCCAGCCCGTTATGCAATACTCGCAGCAACCACAGGCACTAAACAACCACGGTGCACCTACAATATCGCCTTCTTTAACATTGGCAACTCCTTTGCCAAGGGCAACAACATAGCCAATAGCCTCATGCCCAGGCACCAAAGGAAGTTTAGGTTTTACAGGCCAATCGCCCATGCAAGCATGCAAATCGGTATGGCAAACCCCACTGGTAATTACCTTAACCAGCACCTGATTTTCTTTGGGTTCCTTTACCGCTATCTGTTCTATCTTTAAGGGCTGGCCAAACTCATGGAGTACGGCGGCTTTCATTGTTTTGGGAATCATGACTATTGATTTGGATGAATAATTAATTTTCTGGCCAACACCTCTTATTATACCGACAGGGTAAAGGGTTAAAATAAGCTAGCCAATGTACTAACAACCTTTGTTTTTACGACATAAAGCTATTGGTTATGAACAACTTAAATAATGACAGCAATCATTTTTAAAAATGATTGTAGACGCAGCAATGCCAATAAACACGATACAGACAAGTCAAGGTGGATACGAATTTCTCACGTACAATGAACAGGGATATTCAACATTCCGATCAACAGCAAGGTATATCAGTTCAACGGATGTTGTAAAAGGCAAACAGCTTTAGAGCCATAGCAATATGGCTCTTTTATTTAGATACCGGAAGTATGGATGCAAATGTTCTAATTTTTTACATACACTGACAGAGACGTATAATCATCAATATTATTTATACCTTGAATGAAGGCTTTGAATCATTAATAAAACTGCCGTTTTACCTTGGAACCCCGGTTATGGGCTTTTCATTTAGAGCATTAGAGTTCTCAAACGAATGTTTGGAGCTTTAACACCAACAACCCGCATGATATTGTAAAAGCTTGCCGTTTCTGTCTTTACGTGGTAAAAAGACAACAAACCTAAAATCAATAAAAATGAAAACAGCGTCAACGCTCAGCAAAGCTGAAATGAAAAAAGTTACTGGTGGGGTTATTTAGATGTTCCAATCTCATATGATGGTTAGCTTAATGACGAAATTCGCCAAGCAATTAACGAATCTATATGTGAAGACGCGTATGATAATATGCCTGACTAAAGAAGATTATTTCTAAGATTAATTTAAGAAGGTCGTCTTCAACCGAGATGGCCTTTTCTTTTGATTGTATTGATTAATTGCTTTGCTTTAAACTGTAAGATATATTTAAAGACAACTACATAATGAAAAAAATCATGTTAGTGATCGTTCTGTTTACATTATTCCTGTCTCTTATACACATCTAAAAAAGGGGGGGGGGGGGGGGGGGGGGGGGGGGGGGGGGGGGGGGGGGGGGGGGGGG
>NZ_JAELUC010000313.1 GCF_016429155.1 Pedobacter sp. ASV12
ATGTATCCTATGATAAATTAGATAAGACCCCCGGTCCACTTACCAATAATTATCCGCAACAGTGCATAGTAACCGATAATCTGTTACATGATCTTGGCCGCATCGAAAAACAAGCAACTGGTGTAGAAATTGAAATGGCCTCGCAGATAACTGTAAGCTACAACACCATCTACAACACACCTCGAGCAGGCATCAATATTGGAGATGGCGCTTTTGGAGGCCATATCATTGAGTACAATGATGTTTTCAATACCGTATTGGAAACAGGTGACCATGGCGCTTTCAACTCATGGGGACGGGACAGGTATTGGACATCTAACCTCGACTACATAGATAGCTTAGTGGCTATGCACCCCGAATTGTTTTTATTAGACGCTCAAAAGCAAACCATCATCCGTAACAATCGTTTCCGCTGTGATCATGGAT
>NZ_JAELUC010000314.1 GCF_016429155.1 Pedobacter sp. ASV12
GTCAAGAGCTATCGAAGCGGACGCTAAGGTTAAATTGTTAACCTGGAATGATACGGAGGGAAAATCAACTTTCTGGCATTCTTCTGCCCACTTGATGGCCGAAGCATTAGAATCACTTTATCCAGGTACAAAATTTGGTATTGGTCCAGCTATAGAAACAGGCTTTTATTATGATGTAGATTTTGGAGACAGGGAGTTTTCTTCTGATGATTTCAAGGCTATTGAAGCTAAAATGCTGGAGTTGGCCAAACAAAAAGAAGTATTTGAAAGAAAAAGTGTAAGCAAGGCTGATGCCATAAAATATTTTACCGAAAAGGGCGATGAATATAAACTAGATCTAATTGATGGTTTAGAAGATGGAAAAATCACATTCTACACCCAAGGTGAATTCACGGATCTATGTCGTGGGCCGCATATTCCTAATAC
>NZ_JAELUC010000315.1 GCF_016429155.1 Pedobacter sp. ASV12
GTTTACAATATTGTAACCCCCAATGCTGTCTTTGGCCCTAAGGTTTGAACGGCCCATGGTTGCTTCAATGCCTTCAAAATTATAGGCTTTGTTTTGATGGCCATGCCCGCAAATGGCATATTGTATATTTCTTGTTTTTAAACGATCAGTTACTTCATACCAATTGTCAAGACTATTGTCAATTGGGTAATGATTAATAAAAACAATAGGCATTGACTTTGGTGTTTTTTTGAGCAAACTGTCGAGCCAAACAGTGGCATCTCGAGGGATGTGACCATCGCTCATGCGCACGTAGGGTCCGGAAGCGCAGGCTATAAATCGATAGCCATTGTGGTCGAAGGTAAATTTGTCATTGCCAAATTCCTTTATAAAAGAAACACCACCAGATTCGGACCAACCTGTATCATGATTGCCGGGAATTACAT
>NZ_JAELUC010000316.1 GCF_016429155.1 Pedobacter sp. ASV12
GTTTTATGCCTTGCCCCAATCGCCACAAACCTTTAAGCAACTGTTAATGGTTTCTGGTTTCGATAGGTATTTTCAAATTGTAAAATGCTTTAGGGATGAAGACCTACGTGCCGACAGGCAACCTGAATTCACACAGATAGACTGTGAAATGTCATTTATCGAGCAAGAGGATATCTTAAACACTTTCGAGGGCCTGATTAGACGCTTGTTCAAGGAAATAAAAGGAATAGATCTACCTGAAGGTCCTCGCATGCAGTATGCTGATGCCATGCGTCTTTATGGCTCCGACAAGCCAGATACTCGTTTCGATATGACTTTTGTAGAACTAAACAGTATAGTAAAAGGAAAAGATTTTGCTGTTTTTGACAATGCAGAACTGGTTGTGGCCATTAATGCAAAAGGCTGTGCGCAGTATACGCGTAACC
>NZ_JAELUC010000317.1 GCF_016429155.1 Pedobacter sp. ASV12
AATATCATCGGCCGGAACAGTACTAGATATTAAATGATAAACAACATCGGCCTCTAAAATTGCCTCTGCTAGTAGTTGAGTATTGTTAAAAGTTCCTTGAAACCAATTTACCCTGCCTATTAAATGATCGGGACAGGCTTTTCTATCGAATATACTAACCTCATACGCATCTGTTAAATAGCTTGCTAAGATATTTTTACCTATAAAACCATACCCTAAAATACTGATTTTCTTTTTCATCATCACTAAGTACTCGTTTGTTCCAAAAAATCAAATATTTCGTTTATTCCATATTCAAGGTTAAGAAGGGCATCTCCGCCTAGCAATTTCTTGAATTTTTCATTATCAATGGTATATGAGGGGTTAGTCACGCTGCCTTTATACTGTCTCTTATACACATCTCCGAGCCCACGAGACAGTACT
>NZ_JAELUC010000318.1 GCF_016429155.1 Pedobacter sp. ASV12
GAGATTGCCGGGGTCTTACCTCCTTGCAGTTTAAAAAAGCTTGGAAAACGTTTCGGATGAAAGGGTACTTTCTCTTTTTGGTGGTGATTTTCTTTTTTGCTACTCTGTTTATTTTCTACTTTATTATTCTTGTCTTCCAGTTTTAGTGTATTCTGAAGGAATTTAAATAGGTCAGAATCTTTGTTCAGATTTTTGGCAAATGACTTTAGCAATTCGCTAGTGTTTTCCCCATCCAATCCGATCAGATCCTTTCTACTTTTATTTATTTCATCAAGTCTGCTATTCCTTAATTTTTTGCCGATGTATTCCCGTAACTCTTTCGAGTGAGTACCTCCTTTCAATCGATCTCTGCTGGCCATGAAGAGTTCCTTTCTGAAATTATATTTCATCTTGGTACAATCAACATGGATCAATAAATAGTC
>NZ_JAELUC010000319.1 GCF_016429155.1 Pedobacter sp. ASV12
CCCCCCCCCCCCCCCCTTTTCTCCTTCTCCCGCCCCCCCCCAGATCTACACATGTCGTGGTTCGTCGGCAGCGTCAGATGTGTATAAGAGACAGGGCAATCCCTGTTCAACTGAGGGGGCAGGGGCGCCGTAAATATCAGTAGCCATTTCCTGCATACTGCCATCATATAATGGTAAGTCTCCGTAAAGACCCGTTACGGCTAATTGATAACTGGCTGGATCAGAAAAAAAAGCATCAGGTGTAATAGATATTTGTGGAAGCTCTTCTAATGTTTTCTTACATCCACCAATTGCTATGGCAGTGCAAACTACAATACTTAATAACAGATTATTATATATTTTTTTCATGATTGTTCGATTTAAAATTTAACTCTAACGCCTGCTGTGATTGATTTTGTTGATGGGTAATTGCCACGATCC
>NZ_JAELUC010000320.1 GCF_016429155.1 Pedobacter sp. ASV12
TTACAGATCCACTTACAGGTGTGTTAAGATCAATTTCTACGTCATCTTTTGTTAATATTTACAATGCAAATGGTTCACTAACAAGTAACAGAACAGTAACTTTAGCTGGAAATAGCCTTAGGTTTACTTCACCGGAAAGAGTTATTAGGTTTGATCCAAATGGCCGTATTGGCTCTGAGGCACAAGGTACACACGATGCAGATATATCTGTGAGTTCGGGTTCTGGAGCTACTTCTAATCGTTTTGATTTGCAGTCTTTTCCAAGTGGTCAGGTTAATTTAACAGCAACCGGGGCGGGAGTTCAGCAACTGTTGATAACTACCCACATGACAACAAATCCAGCACCGTTAATATTTTCAACAAGTGCAGGTGGTAATGCTTCGGGAACCGAAAAAATGCGTATTACAGGTACAGGTAATG
>NZ_JAELUC010000321.1 GCF_016429155.1 Pedobacter sp. ASV12
TCCGTTATAATATTCGTGCCCAGGCCCATTGTCCTCTTTTCATCTTTGTAAAAGGTTCTTTCTGTTATCATAGCGGCTTTACCTATTGTGGTTTCTTGATTTAAAACGGCCTTTAAAAAAGTAACCATATCGGCAGCATTAGATTTTACCAATCCGGCAGGTGCCGTAACATTCCACTTGAAGAACTCTTGTATACCACCGTTAGGGTTATGGCCCGTAGTTCTGTTTTTGGCCTCAAATTCTTTAGTCAGCGTATTGCTTAACCGCAATGGCTTGATTATTTTGCTCCTGATAATCTCATCATAGCTTTTTCCGTATACTTTTTTAAAGGCCGTTTTAAATCAAGAAACCACAATAGCTGTCTCTTATACACATCTGACGCTGCCGACGAACCACGACATGGGGGGGGAGGGT
>NZ_JAELUC010000032.1 GCF_016429155.1 Pedobacter sp. ASV12
AGATGTGTATAAGAGACAGATATCATCATTTCCGGTTCTACCAAACGAGCCTCTGATTTTAAACAAATCAATGAATTTGATATTGTTTTTGAAGAAAGGCTCTTCGGCCACGTTCCAACCCAACGATATGGCCGGGAACAAGGCATATTGCTTATCGGAGATAAACGAACTTGAACCATTGTAGCCCGCGTTAAATTCAATGAGGTAACGCATTTTGTAATCGTAACCAACCCTGAAGGTGAAGCCTTTGAAACCCCTTGGCTCGTCGGCATTGCTCACGTTATTTTGTTGGTTGTACAAAGCAAGTGCATAAGCATGGTGGCTGCCAAAAGTACGGTCGTAGTTTAAAGAGCCTTGCCAGTTTAAGCGTTTGTAGCTTGCATTGTTCGAATAAGCTAAAGTTGGCAGTCCGATCCTGTAAAAATTGGTATTGTAAATGGTATAAACTCCATTTGCAGGATTGTAATTGTAAGAAGGGAAATCGTTGGCCGTACCCCTGGTTAAGTTCCGGCTGAAGCCATAAGTACCATTAAAGCCTACTACGCCCTTGGCCGATAAGCCTTTGGTAACGAAATCCAATTTTTGGGTAGCCCTAAAGTTTGCGGTAATATCGTTGGTAAACTGCCTGTTGTAGCCATAATAGGTTAAACGGCCCACTACGTTGTTGTTGGTGTAACTGCTGTTGATGCCGTAAGAACCATCCGGATTGTAAATGGCATAGGCATACGGTGGCAACTGGTTGGCGTCGCTCAACTCGAAAAAGATGTTGTTACGGGTGTTCCTGCCACCGTTTGTGGGGCTGTTTCTTTCGTTAAAGGTACCCGAAAGGTCAAGGCTCAGCGTGGTGGTTTTTGTCGGTTGCAAATCTAAATTCGACCTGAAATTGTAGCGCTTGTAGTAATAGTTGCTGTTCATGCCCGATGGACCCGAAAAGTCCTTGATCAAACCGTTTTGGTATAAATAGCCCGCCGACAAATAGTACTTGGCTTTTTCTATACCACCTTGGATGTTGATGTTGTTCCGCGATTGTACACTGTATTTCCTCAGCAATTCGTCGGTCCAATTTACATTAGGGTGTCCATAGGGATCTTGGCCATTCTGAAACAAATCCAAATCGGTTTGAGTGTATCTGGCAGGCTGACCGTCGTTGGTTAAAGCTTGGTTAACCAATAAGGCCGAGCGGTATGAGTCTAAATACTCGGGCATATACGTTGGTGTTTGCACGCTGTTTTCGGTTCTCACCGTAATTTGTGCCTTGCCTTCCTTGCCGCGTTTGGTGGTGATTACCACAACACCATTAGCCCCTCTGATACCGTAAACAGCCGTAGTTGCCGCATCTTTCAAGATGGTAAAGGTTTCGATCTGATCAGGGTCGATTTCGGAAATGCTGCCGTAATACTCTAAATCGTCGACAACAATCAATGGTGCACCGTTACCATTGGTGGTACTCAAACCACGGATCAGCAAGGCGGCGCCATCGCTACCAGGCTGACCAGAACGTTGTTGGGTAGTGATTCCCGGTACGCGGCCAATCAAGGTGTTTTGTAAACTGGCCGATGGCGTTTGCCTGATATCGTCGCCAGAAATCGAGCTGGTTGAACCCGTATTGGTAATTTTCTTTTGGGTACCAAAAGCCACTACCACTACCTCTTCCAGGCCTTTGGCATCGGTAACCAGGGTTACTGTGATGTTGCTTTGGGTTCCTACCGCTACTTCCTTGGTCAAATAACCTACGTATTTGAAAACCAAAATTTTGCTGGCTGTTTTTAAGTTGAGTTTAAATTTTCCGTTTTCATCAGTCTGCGTTCCGTTAGAAGGCAAGTCTTTCTCGTAAACGGACACCCCGATCAGGGTTTCTACATTATCCTTTACCGTACCGGTAACGGCTTGCTGCTGGGCCCAAGCAAAGGCACAGCACAACAGTAAGCCTATCGTTAATAAATATCTTTTCATTTTAAATGGAATTAATTACCAACCCGTATTCTGAATTAGGTTTGTGTTTTTGGTGAGCTCGCTATAAGGAATTGGATAGAAATACATTTTCGGATTAGCAAAAGTGATCTTGCCTGCCACTGCTTTCTGATAAGTCAAAGCCGAAGTTGCCGGATCTCTGGTGATGATCATTCCATTTAAATTTGTATTCAAAGCCGTTTCGGCAGTTTTCCATCTTCTCAAATCCCAAAAACGCTGTTCTTCAAAAGCCATTTCTATACGGCGCTCATTGCGGATGGCGTCGCGCATTTCGGCCTGGGTCATACCCGAACTCTTTAGGCCATACAGATAACCTGGCGTAGTTCCCGCGGTAATTCCTGCCCTTTTTCTGATGTCCTGCAATACTTTGTACACACTGGCATCGGGCGAGGCCAAGTACTCGTTTTGCGCTTCGGCATAGTTCAGCATCACCTCCGCATAACGGAAAATAGGGAAATTGTGTGGCTGGGCACTGTAAAGCGTAGCCGTAGCAAAATTGCCCAGGTGCTTGCGCAAATAGTAGCTGGTTTTGGTTTGGGTGGTGTTTTTATTCGGCTTATCCAAGCCACCTTCATAGGTCTGCAAAGGCCTGCTTAACCAGGCTACGCCATTGTACAACACGGTGCTGGCCAGACGCGGATCGCGGTTGGCATAAGGATTTGCGGCATCGTAGCCTGTGGTATTGGTTGGCGATTTAACATCGGTTGCAATTGGCAAACCTTTAATGGTGCCAAAGGCATCAACCAAATCCTGTGTCGGACTGGTGCGTCCATTGGCACTGGCCAAAGCATAGCCTATCGGGCCATTGTTGGTTTCCAAATCGCTGCTGTTGTTTCTTAAATAACCTAAAATAACCTCATCGTTTTTCCTAACAATAAATACGTTGTTGTAGGCAACGCCATCGATTTTGAATTTGCCCGTGGCGATGAGGTCTTGGGCGGCCTGCGCCGCTTTATTCCAGCGCTCTTTATCAAAAGAGGCATAGCCTTGATACAATTTTTGTTCGGCAGAGCCACCGATATTGCCACCATTATACAAAGGACTGGCAGCATACAGCAAGGTTCTGGCTTTAAGTGCCAAGACCACACCATTCGAAATACGGCCATAATCGCTGGCTGCCAATGGATCTGGCTTTACCGCATTTTTGATGGCATCGCATTCTGAAACGATGTAATTGATACAATCTTCGAACGAGCTGCGTTTAAAGTTTTCTGGGGTTTCTGCATCTAATACCACATCGCCCACCAAAGGCACGCCACCATAACGTTTCACCAGCTCGAAATAGAACATGGCACGTAAAAAGCGGGCTTCGGCTTTCCAGAAAGGAATTTTTGCCGGAACCGGAACTACATCAATGTTGGCCAGGAAAATGTTTACTTTCCTGATGCCCGCATAGTTTTTGCCCCACTGGTCGTCTGGATTGCTCAATGCGGTTAATGACGAGGTGGTGAAACGCTCAATGCTGCCACCTACCTGCGAAGGCATGGCATCGTCTGTCGCGGCATCCAACAGATCGCCGCCTATTCGGTTATAACCGTTAGGAAGGATGGAATAAATATTGTTCAAGAACTGCTCGGCATAAAACCCGTTCTTGTCGGTCGGATCAAAAGCATAGTTTTCGGTAATCCTTTCCAGCGGTCCGTCTTCTATTTTGCTGCAACCTACCAATGAAATTGCGGTCAAGGCTGCGATCAATAATTTCTTCATGTTCATAAGTTTAGAATTTAACACTGATACCTGCCACCAACATCTTTTGGATCGGATAGCTGTTGAAATAATCTTCCGGATCGAGGTTTTTTAAACCCGTGATGGTAAACAAATTGGTTCCGTTTACGAATAATCTTGCGCCCGACATTTTCGCCTTTTTCACCAGCGAAACCGGGAAATTATAACCAATCTCTACACTTTTTAAGCGTAAGAAATCGCCATTGCGCAACCAGTATGAAGAGTTGAGTTCATTGTTTGGATTGCTACCTACGCTTAGCCTTGGATAGCTGGCAGTGGCAGCCGTAGCTGGTGTCCAGCGGTCTAAATTATGTTCGTAGGCTTGGCCTCTTGTGCCTTGAAATGCCCAATATGAGTTTCCCCTCAAGAAAATATCATTGTTAGCCACACCTTGCAGCAAGGCAGAGAAATCGAAACCTTTCCAGCTCGCTCCCAAGTTTAAGCCAAAGTTTAGGGCCGCTTTGCCCCTGCCAATGGCAACCTGGTCGTTTTCGTCGATTACATGATCGCCATTTTGGTCAACATATTTAATGTCGCCTGGTATAATGGCCAAATTAGCCGGTTTTGCACTGCTGTTGATTTCGGCTGTCGACTGGAACAAACCGCTAGCTACATAACCGAACGATTGGCCCACAGGCAATCCGGTACGAACCTGATAGGCAAACTGACGAGTAGGTTCGTCTTGGTAAAGCACCTTGCTTTTTACGGTTGAGAACATCGGCGATACAAAGTAGTTGAACTCACCTACTTTGTCTTTAAAGGTTAGTTGTAATTCGACTCCCGAATAACGTTGCTTGCCGATATTGCGTTGTCCATAAGGCGCACCGGTAATAGACGTATTGTGGCCAATTACCTGCAACAAGTCATAAAACTCATTGTTATAATAGTCTGCAGCCAAGCTTAAACGGTTGCCGAATACCGAAGCATCCAGTCCTGCGTTAAACTTCCTTGCTTTTTCGAAAGTTAAATTCAGGTTAGCCAGGGTTCCCTGCTCAATGCCCGAAACCGTACCGCCTGTATTTTGACCGAAGTTATAACCCGTACCACTGTTGTAAAACTGTCGGTAGCTGTAATAGTCGTTGGCGTTGAAATTACCCGTACGGCCAAAACTGGTTCTCAACTTTAAATTGTTGATCCATTTTTGATCTTTCATAAAGTCTTCATTGCTCATTACCCAACCCAAGCCAATGGCAGGAAAAAGGCCATAACCATTGCCTGAAGGGTATCTTTCCTTAACGCCATTATAGGCAAAGGCTATTTCGGCGAGGTATTTTTCGTCGTAGTTATAAGTTGCTTTTCCAGAAACGCCATTGACGTTGTAACCCAAATCGGCACCGGCCATTCGATAATCGTTACTGGCCAGCAACAAGGCATTGAGGTTATGCTTGCCAAAGCTTTTGGTATAACCGAACTCTCCCTGCAAATAAAATACACGATTTTGCGTATTGGTGGTCAAGCTGTTAGATTGTTGACCGGTTGTACCATATTGGGTATAAATAACGTTGCCTAATACATCGGTGCTTTGTTGAAAAGTTACCAAAGGCTTGCTCCTCACCGTAGTTTGGTCTAAATAAGTGTTAATGGCGCCGGTAGCCTTGAAGTAAAGACCCGGTGTTAATTTTTGCAAATCAGCTTTAACGCCTAGATCAACCCTAAAATCGCGGGTATAGCCAACTTGGTAACCAGAGCGTAGGCTTTGGCCATATACGTTGTTTTGCTGAAAATCCTGGCTGGCACCCAAGGTTCCATTGGAGTTGAAAACCGGATAAGCATTGGCAGGTGTTTGGATGATGCTGTTCCACAAAGTGCTTGTGCCCACGCCCGGTTCGTTACCGGTTTGCAAACGGCCAAACAAGTTCAGGTTGGTCGTAATGTATTTGCTCAGGTCCAACTGTACATTGGAGCGAAAAATATAGCGTTTGTAATCTGAATTGGTGCCGTTAATGTTTTCGTCGGATTGCTTAAACAGGCCCTGCTGATCTAAATAATCCAAGCTTACAAAATACTTAGCGGCCTGCTTACCACCCGAAATATCGACATTGTACCTGCTGTATGGCGTTTCGTTTCTCAAGATCTGGTCTTGCCAATTAACGTTGGGATGGTAAATCGGATCGGTACCATCGCGATAAGCATTCAGGTCGGCTTGCGTATAAGCCAAAGCCTTGCCATCGTTGGCCAGGGCCTCGTTAAATAAAGTGGCATAATTAAAGGCGTCTAAAGTTCTCGGCAGCTGCGTTGGCTTCGAAATGCCGTACATAGCCTTAAAACCAATTCTCTGCGGACCTTCAGAACCTTTTTTGGTGGTAATCAACACGACCCCGTTCGATCCCCTGATACCCATCATCGCAGTAGCCAAAGCATCTTTCAAAATGGTAACCGATTCGATTTGTTCGGGATTGATCGAGGTAAAAGACTGCGGGATACCATCTAGGATAACCAATGGTGTTTGACCTCTCAGGTTTAGGGAAATACCATCGTTGCCTGGTTCGCCACTTGATTGATAGGTAGTTAAACCAGCCAATCTGCCGGTAAACGTACCGTTAATTGGCGATGAAATGGTTTTGGTCAAATCGTTGGTTCGCAACTCAGCCACCGCTTCTATGTTGGTGGCTTTCTTTTGCTTGGTATAAAGTACATTAAAGCTGTCTGATGGCGAATTGTCTATAGCCATTTTCAGGTTAACTTGCTTTTGCCCGGCAAATGCAATTTCTTGGGTAACAAAACCATCAACGCTAAAAACGAGAACATCTCCTTTATCGGCGTTGATCAGGTACCTGCCATCAAGATCGGTAAGCACCGTAGTATTTGGCTTGCCCTTCAGGCGAACTGCCACATCAACCAAGGGCTTATCGGCCAAATCGGTAACGCGACCGCTTACTTCTTCACTTCGCTGACCAAGGGTTGAAGGTTTGTTAGTGGTTATGCGATGCAAGGCATTTGCAAAAGCACTGGTTTGCAACAAAAAACACCAGAGCAGCGTTATTGAAATTTGTTGCAAAATTCTTTTGAGTAGAATTTTCCTCATACAGTTATAATTTGGTTGGTTGGTTAATTAGCCAGAATAATTTTCTGTGCCGTAAATATAGATTAATATAGTTCAAACTTGCAAGCAAATAAAATCTATAATTAATTGATATATAAGTAGTTATAATAATTTTGATACGCTTTAAGCGCAAGCCTACAATTAAATAACTAACTGAATAGCTGTAGTTTAACAGCAATGTAAAAAATTAGAACAATACGCTTTGTCCGCATCAGGATTTCTTAATCTTTTTACAATTTCTATCTTCAAAAGCCAGTCTATTTTATCAAAAAAAGCGATTTTCAGCTTTGATGGGGATTTTGTGCTTGATTTTCGGAGTTGGGTTGCTGTTCATGCCATTCAAGTTTGTTTTTAGTATCAATTTAAATTAAGGAAACTATAGAAAGGGTAGTTTGGTTTTGGGTTTAAAAACCAACAATACGAGCCAAAAACGCATTTCAAACGTTTGAAATTATTCCAGATTTTGCTTAACTATGCAACGTAGACCGGAAATGACGATGAGCAATACCCCTATTACCTTAAAGCTGCTTGCAGAAAAACTGAAAATGTCAGTATCTACGGTATCGAAAGCGCTCAACAATTACCCTACCATTAACGAGCACACCAAAAAACATGTACAGGAAATGGCTAGGGAGCTACATTACATGCCCAATACATCGGCTATTAACCTGAAAGAAAGAAAATCGAGGACTATTGGCGTGATATTGCCCAACTTGCTCGACCATTTCTTTACGCGCAGCATTTATGGCATCGAACAGTTTGCCACCCTAAATGGCTACCACATCATCATCAAGCAAACGAATGATGAGCTGGAAGAAGAAATACAATCGGCCACCATGCTTTTGAAAAGACGGGTTGACGGCCTCATTGTAGCCATTTCAAAAAACACGCAGGATTTTTCGCATTTTAACCAGTTCGAAAGCCTCGGTATCCCCATTGTGTACTACACGCGCAACCCAAGTTTCAACCTCAACTGCCACAAGGTATTAGGCAATACTTTTAAAGGTTGTTACGAAGCTACCGACCTGCTGATTAAACGAGGCCATCGAAAAATTGCTTATTTGGGTGGACCAAAAATGATCAGCTTTACGCACGACCGCTTTAACGGCTACATTAACGCACTGAAGGACAACAACATTGCTTTTGACGCAAACCTGGTAGCCTATACCGATTTTGACAAGGAAAATACCATTGCCGCTATTCAAAAACTATTTGCCAACGGCCATCAAGCTCCTACTGCCTTGGTTGCCTTTAAAGAGCTGATTCTTTTCGATGCCATGAAGTACCTGAGGAGCATCGATTATCCGCAGGTTAGGCAAATAGAATGCATCGGCTTTGGCAATAATTCTTTTATCAGCTATTTAGACCTTCCACCTATTGCTTCGGTAGAAGAAAACCCCGAATTGGTTGGCAAAAATGCCACTAGCCTGCTCCTTAAGCTCATCGATAAGGAAATGGACATCAAAAACTATCAGAAAGTAATGGTCGACTGTAAATTGGTTGTTCATTAAAAAGCATAAAAAAAGAGCAAGTCTATCGACTGCTCTTTTACTGCTCAATAAATGTACGGAAGGAACGGCTAAAATATTATTCGATTTTATCTTTGGCCGGAACGTTCTTCTCGTAGCCACTGTAACCTTTGTTTTGGTTAATGCGGCCTTCGGTATTGAAGTTCTGCGCCGAAATAGGTACCGGCCATAAAACGTGGTAAGGAGCTATGCTAAACTTCACGCCTTGCAAGGTTGGTACATGGTTTCTGTAAAAATCGTTTTTCTCGATGATGCGATCGTAAAAGAAGTTATCATCGGAGAAATTGTTTAAGTTGTAAGTTTTGCCATTGTAGGCCGGTTTTCCGGTTTGGGCAAAAATATAAGCGATACGGGTAAGCTCGGTTTTGCGTGGTTCCTCCCAGTACAATTCCCTGGCACGCTCGTCTAAAATAGTACCAATGGTTACTTTGCTGGCATCGGTTAGCAACTGTGCATTGGCACGGCTCCTTACCACATTGAGATCCTGCATAGCCAGATTCAAATCGCCTTTCCAATAGTAGGCTTCGGCACGCAACAAATAGGTTTCGGCCAAACGGAATACATACCAGTCGGTATTGGTACCACGAGGCGGATTCCAATAAGGATCAACCGCCAAGGCATTGGTAGAGTTGATGAACACTTTGTAGTGTGGCCAGCCAAACCAGTGGCGAATGGTGTCTAGCGCTCCATTTTGAAAGCGTTGGGCCACATTTGAAGCATTATAAGGTTGCAATGGCTGACCATACAGCGCTTTATCGGCAGGATTTGATGATGTTTTTAGCGCCGGGTTATTGTAAACCAGGTCGGTCATATCCATCCACATGCCTTTGGCGTGGCGATAGTCGGTATTATCGTTCCAAATGTATTGGGTACTGTAAGGCGTACCTCTGTACCTGCCAATACCACGGCCATACATCCTGGTCAAGGGAATTTCGGCAGTGGCCGCATCCACCATTGCCGTTGCGCCCGATGGCGTTTTTACGTTGGCAAAATGCCACGCCGGTACGGTGTTACGCATCAGTTGCGAACCCAAAGCCGTAGCACCCTGACCTTGAAAAACGTCCCTGTCTAACACCAAAAACAAAGCTTCTTTATTGGTAGTCAAGGCTTTGTTATCCATACGATGCAAATCCCAAACCACATTTTTAGAAACATCGGTTGCCGTGCTGCCAAAGCGGGTAGTCATTAAGGCATATTTGCCACCATTAATGACGTTATTGGCCGAAGCAATGGCATCGTCAAACTTGCCTAGGGCCAGGTTTACCTTGGTCAGCAAATGGCTTACCGCGCCTTTGGTTACCTCGCCACGATTTACATTGTCGCTTACCCAGGTTTGGGCAAATTCGAGGTCCGACTTCATCTTACCCAGGATTACTTCCCTTTTGGTAGAATAAAAATCGGTACGAGGTGCATCCAAATCTTTTAACAACAAAGGCACATCGCCAAACTGGTGTACCAAGCGGTAATAGAAATAAGCCCTGTAAAAGTAAGCCGAGCCTAAAATGGCATTTCTTTCTGCTTCTGAAGCATATTTGGGCACATCGATATTGGTAATTACGGTATTAGCCTGTCTAACGCCAATGTAATAATTGGTCCAATACCAGCCTATTTTATTAAAATCGTCGCTGTTCAGGTTGGCATCGGGTGTGATACGGCTTACCAGATCCTGTGCTGGCGTACTTTTATCTGTCGTACCTTCTACGGCCACTTCCGAGAAAATGGACTCGGTCAACATCGGAGCCGAGTCGCCGAAATATTCTCTTCTTACCATTAAAGCAACCCCATTCAATGCCGATTTCATGGCATCGGCTGTATTTAAGCTCGATGGCGAGAAAGAAGACAGCAAATCTGAATCGAGGAAAGTTTTTTTACAGCCTACGCCTGCCAACAACAAGGTTGTTAAACAAACTGCGGTTATTTTTTTATGTATTTTTTTCATCTCTTTCAACTATTATAAGGAAACATTTAAACCTAAAGTGTAATAACGTGGGGTTGGGCCATTGTTTTCCGGATCCCAGAAGTTCCAGTCTTTGGCCCATACAGCAGCGTTATTTACGTTAGCATAGATTTTGGCACTTTTTACCTTGATTTTGCCTAATAAATCTTTTGGCAAACTGTATGCTAAGGCCACCGAGTTGAGCCGGATAAAGGAGTTGTCGCGGTATACGTTAAAGCTGGTACCACTTGTGCCAGAGTTTAGGCGGGCATAATCGTTAAGCGGATTGCCTGGTGTCCAGTATGGCACAACGTAAGAATTCTGACGGGCAAAGCCTACCGAACCTGGCTGGTTTTTCGCCGTGTTGTATTGTTTCAGCTGCCCCCAGTTTGACAGCAATTGGAACGACATGTCGAAGTTTTTGAAGATGTTGAACTCATTGCGCATGGCAAAAATATAGCGTGGCGTGGTGTAGCCAAAAAACTGCTTATCGTTATTGTCGTACACATAGTTTCCATCTACGTCCTGCAATTTGAAATCGCCTGGCTTAATGGCAGCCTTGGTGTATTTGGCGGCTTCGGTCATTTCGTTTTCTTGCCATACGCCCAAAATTTTGTAATCCCAAATTACGTTGATATCTCTCCCAATGAACCAGCCGTTTCCAATATCATCGGCAGGGAAAGCCAATTGTACGATCTTGTTTCTGGAGAAAGACATGGTAAAACTGGTATTCCATTTAAAGTTTTCGGTATTCATGTTCCTGCTGTTGAGGCTGATATCCATACCATGGTTCTTGATCTTGGCCAAGTTCGAATACACATAACCATAACCGGTTACATCCGGAACATTCTGCCTAACCAACAGGTTGCTGGTGGTTTTATCGTACAAATCAATCGACCCACTAATCCTGTCTTTTAAAACCGAGAAGTCCAAGCCGACGTTAAAGGCTTTGGTTTCTTCCCATTTCAGGTTTGAATTGGCCATGCGCGTACCGTTGGCTACGGTATTGGTAGAGGAAGCTATCCCGCTGCCATTCGTCGAAATATATTTATCGCCAGCTAAAATGGCCAATGCCGCATAAGGATCGACGGTGCCGTTATCAATATTGCGCAAATCGCGGTTACCGTTGATACCATAAGAAAGACGCAGTTTACCGTAATTTAGCCAGTTGATGTTTTTCATGAACGATTCTTCGGTAAAGGTCCAAGCCACTGCCGCGGCCGGGAAAGTTGCCTTTTTAAAATTCACGCCGAATACCGAATAGCCATCTCTTCTAAGCGACAACGTAAGGTTATACCGGTTCATCAAACTATAGTTTAACCTGGCCATCAGGGCATTGCCGGTATATACTTTATCTTCGCTGCTTACCGTTGGCGTAGTTCCGGCTCCAATGTTATGATAGCCCAAAACATCACTTGGCGTAAAACCTTGATTGCCCGCCTGTGTCCACCAGGTTTGGTATTTCTCGGCATTGGCCAAGAGGGTTACATCAAAATTGTGGATTTTAGCAAAGGTTTTATTCCATTTCAACAAGTTATCGACCTGCCAATTGTAGCGGGTTTCCTGGGCTCGGGTTGCTGAGCCTCCAGGCGTTAACACGTTAGGATTTTGCGAAGAGGCATGATTAAACGTACGGTACATATCGATACCAGGACTAAAATTCAACTGGTAAGTAATGCCGAACGGCAGGTTTACCTTGCCAAACAAACTGGCAAACAAGGTATTTTGCCTATTCATGCGGCTGTTGTAAGTCATATCCAAGAAAGGGTTTCTGGCATTTAAGCCAGTATCATCCGTTGGAATGCGACGCAAACTGCCATCGGGATTGTACATATCGCCATAAGGAGAAAGATTGATCAACTGGCTCCAATCGGCTTCGATGGCGCTTTCATCCCTATCGGCATACTGCACATTGGCACCGACCGTTAAGAACTTGGCCACTTGGCTCTCTAAATTCAGACGTGTTCTTACTGTGCTGTATTCGCCATTTTCAATCAGGTTCTGGTTTTTTTGGTAACCCAATGACATGTAGTAGCTAATTTCTTCTTTGCTGCCACTCATGCTGATGGTGTGGTCTTGACGAAAGCCTGTCCTGAAAATTTCGTCGTACCAATTAACGGTTTTGCCAGCCAGGTAATTGGCTTTTTCGTTGGCCACCAAGCCCAACCTGTTTAGCCAAAGATCAACCGGATCGGTAGTGGTCTGCCCGTTTAGCCATTGGGTCATGGTTACGCCTGCGGGCAAATTTCTAGGGTCGTTGTACAAATAAGCAGGCGTTGTGGCACCGCTTCGCATCACGTCGGCTCTCCAGTCTAAAAAGCCCTGACCGGTATAAGGCCTCATGTTTTGAGCCAATTCGGCAAAGCCCACATTGGTGTTAAAGTTAATGCTTGGCTTTGATCCTTTGCCTTTTTTGGTAGTGATGGCCACTACGCCCGTGGCCGCCTTGGCTCCATAAACGGCCAACGAACTGGCATCTTTCAACACGTCGACCGTTTCGATATCGTTGGGATTAATATCCGCCAGCTGACCGTTATAAATAATCCCATCTAATACGATTAAAGGCGAACTGCTGGCCGTTAAGGTTGATTTGCCACGAACCAATAAATCGCCGCCGCCTTTGGCACTGGTGTTCAAACTAACGCTTAAGCCCGCAATATTGCCCTTTAAGATGTCGGCCACGCTTTGTGGATTTTCATTTTCCAATTGTGTAGCCTTTACGCTCGAAATGGCACCGGTAACGTCTTTTCTGCTGGCGGTACCGTAGCCGATTACCACCACTTCAGAAAGGCCTTTGGCATCTTCTTCCTCCAAGCTTACCGTAATATTGGTTTTTCCGGCCAACTCTACTTCCTTGGTTTTATAACCGATACTGGTAAATACAAGTATGGCATTCGGGTTGTCTGTTTTAAGTACGAAACGACCATCGGCATCAGTTACTACCGAGAGTTGCGTTCCTTTAACCTTGACACCAACACCCGGCATGGCTACCCCACCGGCGTCTTTTACCGTGCCCGTTACGTCTACACGAGACCTGGCTTTGCCCCCCAATAGTTTGCCTGATTCGATCGTGCTGGAAACAGCAGATGCATTTGTTTGCAGAAATAAACACCAGAGCAGTGTTATGGAAATTTTCTGCAAAATTCTTTTGAATAGAATTTTACTCATACAGTTAAAATTTGGTTTGTTGATTAGCTCCAAAAATTTGGTTGAGTAAATATAGCGCAATAGCGCTTACAAATGCAAGCAGAAAATAAACATAAATATCTGATATATAGTTAGTTACAAAAATTTTGATACGCTTTAGGCGCAAACTGCAAAAAAGCTAATCTGCTGATTTTTTGTGCAATACGCCAATTGCAAAAAAGAAGAGCAATACGCTTTGCCCGCATTAAAAAAAATGCAAAAAATTAACTTAAAGTTATTAACAGTTGGGAGCACATGGTGTAAAATTGACAATAAGTTAGGCTTGCTTGTCGAGCACGAGTTTGCTCCAGCCAGATTTGCCTACGCCTTTCAAGTCTTTTTTACGCTCTTCCATCACTTTTTTAACTTTGGCTGCATAGGTCCAGCAGGTGCTTTGCCTAATGCCAAGCTTTTCGGAAAGTTTATGCGAAGAAATAGCGCCTTTGTGGTTGTACATGAGATAGACCAGGTAAAAGGCCTTATTGATAGGTATACGGTTGTTTTCGAAAATGGTTTGGTGCAGTACCGACTCTTCGTAGGCGCATTTGGTACAGCGCCTGTTGAAAGGCACCTTGCCATTGCAGTAGCTGCTGTTGCCACATTTGATGCATTTATAGCCATGCTCCCATTTCATATCGGCCAAAAACTTGTAACACGAATCACGATCGGGGTATTTTTGGCTAAACTCGTCGAAATCAAGTTCGGTAGCATTTACACGGGCATCGGTTACTTTTTCGATATTGGTTTTTAAGGTAATGTTGTCTTTTTCTAAAAGGATGTTCATCCTCGATATTTCTTCAGCCTGCTGCTCGAGCAAAGTGTTTTTAGAAAGCAGTTCTTCGTTCTGGTGCTTGATGGTGATATTTTTCTGCAACAGTTCTTCCGATTGCTTTTGCACTTCTTTGGTGCGTTCGGCCACCTTAACTTCAAGTTCACGGTTAATGCTGTCTTTCAAATCGGCATTGACCTGCATTTGTTTGATGATCTGCTTACGGGCATTTTCCTTTTTCTTTTTAAGCAGGCGTACCTGATCGCCAATGGCAAAAGACAGCAACACCATTTCGAGCAAAAAGCCAAATGTAAGGCTATAATAGCCTAAGGCACCAGGAATATGGCGCGCCCAGCCCAGAATATGGATCACTTTGATGACAAAGCCCAGGAACAAGAAAAAATAACCCAATACAAAGAAACGGGCCGGCCTGTACTGCTTTTTCCACCAGATGTAAATCCCGGTATAAAAACCTACAGATAAGGGAATAAACTCCAAAAATTTATACTTGAACCAGTCGTTGTTATAGAACAGGCAAACCAGGAAGAAGGCCAGCCGGGCAATAAGCAATACGTTGATGAGCTGGTTTAGCCTTGGCGCCTTTACCTTGACGTGCAGCAGCTCTTTAGTAAAGATAAGGCCAAAAGAACTGATGAAATACAGGGCTACACCATAGGCATATTCGTTCCATACCGGGTGTTTTGGCCATAGGTACTGAAAAGCGATACCATCGGTAGACATTTCGTACAAACCCACGCTCAGGATGTACAAAATATAAAACAGGTACTGCCTTCGCCTTACAGCAATGAACATCAAAAGGTTATGGAAACTGAAAATAACGATCATGCCGTAAAAAAAGCCGTAGGTAAAATATTCGGTTAACCCATATTGGATAAAACGCTCTACAGTTCTGAAAACAATGATAACGTTGACCTGGTCTTTTGATTTAACCTTGAAATAATAGTAGTATTCGCCTTTTTTGGTGGTATTGACCAGAAATTCGAAATTCTTGTGCCTATACAGCCGGTTGGTAAAGTTGAGATCGGCGCCAGCCTTGCTTTGATTGTAAACGCCCTTATCGTCGGGCATGTAAGCTTCGATATGGTCGGTAATCTGATCAAAAAATTCGATTACCGTAGGGCGGTTCAAGTCTCGGGTAAAATTTACCTTCACCCGGTACCAATAGCTTGCCGAACGGTTATAGTTTTTGGGATAGTAATTGATGTTTTTTTGAAAGCGGTGGTGAAATGCCGGACTGCTGATTTCATTAAAGGTTAGCTTGTTGCTCGCGTCTTCAAAGCAAACTATCTCGTCGGATTTGAAAATATGTTCGGGTACGGTATCGTTGATGATGATGGTTTTTTGCGCATACAGCTGCTCAAAGCCCAATACCAGTATACATAAAACGGAAAGTTGAAATAGTCTTTTTAACATGTGAGCCAATACACCGAGTTACGCTTATTAAAATCTATATTACTTAGTAAAAAGTTGTGGTTTGATTTCTATTTTAGGAGCTTAAATATATTAACAAATAATTAATATTTACCAGTAGTCGAAGCAATTCGGCCCCTACTTTACAAATTAGCCATTTCTTTATGAAAAGATTCCCGATTTATTTCTTGCTCCTGTTTAGCCAATTGGCCATGGCTACTACCTATAAGGCCAGTTCAGCACAGGAATTCAAAAACATCCTGTCTAAATTAAAGCCTGGCGACGAACTGCTGATTGCCAATGGCAACTACAGCAACTGGGCGGTCGACATCAGCACCACCGGCACAGCACAACGTCCGATTATAATAAGAGCTACAACCGAAGGCCAGGTTGTTTTTACTGGAGACGTGAATCAAACCCTGTTTAAATTGACGGGAGCTTATACGATACTAAGTGGCATTAGCTTTAAAGACTGTCAATTGCTCAAGGGCGAAGGAAGCAATGGTGTTTTAGTCGAACTCAAAAACTCAAGTAACTGCCAGGTTCGCTCCTGCTCCTTTGAGTATAACCGCGCAAAGGCGCAATTCATGCCACTGGTCATCATTTCTGGAAACGGAAGCGCCAACAGTATCGAAAACTGCAGCTTTATTTCGAACATCGACAATCAGGAGGTACAGGTAAAAATCACCAAAGAAAGCTGTCCTTTATTGTCGCGTATTGAAAACAACCTTTTTCGCGATAAGGCTAAGGTAAGCTGGAAAAACGGAAACGGTGGCGAATGTGTACAGATTGGGCAAGATCCGGTGTTATTGGGCACCAAAGAAGCCAAATCAAGGGTAACCAACAACCATTTTATCCGCTGCAACGGCGAAAGCGAAGTGATCAGCAACAAAAGCAGCGGTAACAGTTACCTTAAAAACCATTTTGAAAATAATGACGGTGAACTGGTGATGCGTGGCGGGCACGACTGCCTAATTGCCGACAATGTTTTTGAAGGTGGCACTGGGGGTATCAGGGTTAATGGTACCGGCCATATCATCGCCAACAATAAAATAAAAGGCATTAAAACCGCCATCAGACTCATGTATGGCATGGCCAAAGGCAAAGATGAAATCGGGTTTTACATTGCGGCCAGCAACTGCACGATTAAAGACAACCAAATTATCGATGCGAACACAGGTATTTTGATAGGCGACAGCAAAAACGTTGATTGGACCGGCAAATTCGATACCCAAAGATACCCTTCAGCAGTGGTGCAAAATGTGGCTCCCTTTGATAATCAACTTTCGGGCAACAGTTTTGTACGAACCCGGAACAAAGTGATAAATAACCTCTAACGGACACGAACAACAAATTGGGCAAAAAAAAGCCGGCTCAAAGTCCGGCATGATATTTTTAGCAAATGAATTTTGGCTTAAGCCGTGAAATGGTACAGGAACAATACCTCGCCGGTAAATGCGGGTTTGGCCTGGTCTTTAATTTCTAAATTAATTTCGATGCTTACCTTGGTAATTCCCCTCAAGTTGGCTATCGTTTTTAACTTGGCCCTTAAACGCACTTGGCTATCAACCACTACGGCCTGGCCAAATTTGAGGCTTTCGATGCCATAATTGATTTCCATTTTGAGGTTACGGATTTCGGCAATTTGTTTCCATAAAAAAGGAACCAGCGAGAGCGTAAGGTAGCCGTGGGCGATAGTGGCTTTGAAAGGGCTTTCTGTAGCGGCCTTTTCGGTGTCGATATGGATCCACTGGTGGTCTAACGTAGCGTCGGCAAATTTGTTGATCTGCTCCTGATCGATGGTATGCCAGCCAGAAACACCCAGCTCTTGCCCCAAATAGGCTTCAAATTCATTGTAATTACTTATTTTTATCATAATAGGTAGCTTATTTTAGCAAGCCTTTTAAATCGGCCGGCGAATAGTTGATAGATTTTAGGGTTTTATGGTCGCCATCGCGATAAACCAGGAATTTGGAATCGATTTCCTTATAATAGGCATCCACATTACTGTTGTTCTTGTAGTGGGCTATGGTTTGGTTGGCCTCTTCAACCGTGTTGCAGGCTTTGCTCATGTTAGAACGGTGTACCTCATCAAAAAGCGCTTTAAACTGGCTGCCTAAGCCAAATTCCAATACCGCACCAGCCAATACATACTGCAAATCGCAAAGCGCATCGGCAACTTCCACCATATTACCTTCATTTACTGCATCTTGCAGCTCTTTCAGTTCTTCCGCAATAAGGTCAATCCTCAACTGGCATCTTTCCTTGGCAGGAATGGCAGCCTGCTCCAAAATGGGATGCTTAAAGGTTTTATGAAATTCGGCAACTTGGCTCAATGCATTTAAATCTTCCATCTTATTCTTGATTTGAAGTGCTAAAGTTGCATAATTTATAGTGCTACGCAAATTTTCTTATCAACAACCTCGCTATATTGTTGATACCTGGCCATGTTATCTGCAGTTTGCGGTTTTCAGTTAACAGCTTCATTCAAAAAGCCATATTAAACAATCTTCGGCAAGATTTCTCAGATGGCAAATGTATAAAACATGGAGCATTTATCCTGCAGTTATGGCGCTTTATCGCTCACGCACCTAAAACCCAAATTATTTGAACCACTGTTAATTTCACCCTTGCCACGGCTACCGGCGCGGTAACGAATGCAATATTGGTCGCTGCAGAGAAAAGAACCGCCTCGTTGTACCCTTTTCACCGTTCCGGGTTCGTCGGGATCGTAGCTATCGGCTGGCCCTTTCGGATTAACGGATGGACTTTGGGCATAATAATCGGGCCTGTAAAAATCGCTGCACCACTCCCATACATTGCCATCCATATCGTACAAGCCAAAAGCATTTGGCGGAAAGGATTTTACAGGCGCTATGCCTTTAAATCCATCTTCTAAACTGTTATTTTGAGGAAATTCGCCCTGAAAAATATTGGCTACCCATTTGCCTCTGGGTTTTAGCTCATTACCCCAATAGTATTTTTGTCCGGTTTGGCCAGCCCTTGCCGCATACTCCCACTCGGCTTCGGTAGGCAATCGCTTACCTGCCCATTTGGCATAGGCTTCGGCATCGGTATAGCTCACATGTACCACAGGTTCATTGGCTTGGTTTTGGCTTGCTGGTCCAAAAGGATGCTGCCAATTGGCTCCTGCCATATAAGTCCACCAAGCCAAAGGTTGATTCAGCGGCACGGCATGATCGGGGGGTGTAAATACGGCCGAGCCGGGCACTAATGCCTTGGGGTCTACGCCAGGAAAATCTTTGGGATCTAGCGTGCGCTCGGCAACGGTCTGGTAGCCTGTAGCCTTTACAAAACGCTCAAATTCGGCATTGGTTACTTCATGTTCGTCCATCCAAAAGCCGTTTACCTTTACCCGATGGATGGGTTGCGCATCTGCAAAACTGGGATCGTCTGTACCCATGGCAAATTCGCCGCCTTTGATCCAAACCATCTTGGTTAAACTCTTTTCTTTTGGGCTATGATGGCTGTTTTGGGCAGGTTGAGAAGTACAGCTTTCCAAAATAGATAGGCAAATAAAGCTGTAAAGAATGGATTTTGTTTTCATGGCATGCCTAATATACACACTCTGCTTCGATTTGGCATGATGCAAGCAGAAATTTGCACAAACACCACCTTGTTGGGCGTGATTTAATAGCGTATTTAAAGTCTCGAAAAACAAGGAGAGCGACTAGCATCAGGGTTTGGCGAAAGATCATGCTTAGCCACCATTATTGCTTATTCATCAAAACGCGTCCCACCTTTCGGATAACTAAAACCGCTATGGCCACTACTTGGCGCCAGATGCTTTTCCATTAAGCCATATACTGTTGTAGCCAACCAAGTTGCAAATGAAGCCAAATTGCCACCTGTAAAATAGTCTATGCCTATAGTCATTAATAAAGGCAAGGCCGCTTTGGAAATGGCGCTTTCTTCAAAACCATAAGATTTTGAAATGGCATCCATCTGACCAGGTATTAAAGGAAAAGTGGTTAAATCGTAAGCATCTAATTGTGCATTCAATGTAATACCAGCTTCCTTAGCCGCTTCTCTTAAAGCGACTATTCTTCCTACGCCTTGCAGACTGATATATTCACTATCGCTGATTTTAGCTACCTGAATTGCTTCATCTGATGGAATCAGCTTATTTATCGTACCTGCAGACAATGAATAGTTTTTACTTTCGGTAATATATTTTAAAATGATTTCATACCTTTTTTTCGTCTTGGTATCTTCTAACGAGTTAGGATGGAGCAATTTAATTTTACTGACATCAATATAGGGCTGCGCTGGTGTTTTCATGTAATGAAGATAAGTACGTGTAAGTGTTGAAGTGACCAACATCCGTTGCCGACGAAAACTGGTTAGCAAATCCAAAAGATGCGGCAGTTTATGCATATAATGTTCAACTAGGCTAAACTCTGCCCCCGACGCCGTGGCCTGTTGTTGTGGTCCCTGTTGATTTTGGTTGTTTCTGTTTTTATTCCTGTTTTTATTTTTCTTCTTCTTTTTGTTTTTGTTTCTTTGTTTTTGGTCTCTTCTAAGGAGCTGTGTATTATTTTCAGAAGCTGATTTTGTTTGTAAGGTCGTTTCAGGACGCTTTACCATTCTTTGCATCGCCTTTGCCCCCATGCTATCAGCCTCTTTCTCTAGGCCTTCATCGTCGTTGATGTTGAATTTTGATTTGAGTTGCTTGGTAGGTTTTACCCGACCTTGCTTTTGCTGCACGACATGCCAAGCCTCATGGGGCAAATGCTTTTCCTGGCCAGGAGCCAAGTGTATGTTCGAACCCTGTGCATAGGCATGGGCGTTGAGTTGTGCGGGCTGAGCAGAATTGTAATGTACCTTTACATCGTCCATACTGTGGCCCGAAAGCTTTTCGATGCCACTTTTAAGCTGATCAGGCAAGCCGGTATGATTAGATTTCCTTTGCAGCGGACGCTTGTCCTCCAACCTGAACCCAGAGCCATTTCGAGCAGTTGATCCGGCGCGCTGCACGGTGGTATTTTCCTTTGCTATTGAACTATATTCAGCCATAATAATTATTGTTTAACTATTTTTTTATTCCTTTTCCTTCCGCATCATTATCCTTTTGAGTAGCTTCCTCTAAGTTCATACCTCTCAATGCAGGCCCTTTTGCAGGTCTCAATACCCAGCGCCTTCCCAATAAGAGAATTGGCATAGACTGCAACATCATTCCTAGAAAGTGCATCACTGCAGGTGCATAAGAGCTTCCTCCGGCTAAAAAGTAAGGAACAGAACCTAGTTGAAACTTTAAATACAATGACAATAATTTGGTTCGTTTTTCATTGGCCATGGCTGCTCTTCCTAAGGCTTCTAATGCATTGATCATATAAATCGCGGCTTCCATTGGCAATTTGTTTCCAGCTTTGGCTTGGCTTGCGTTCTGAAAGATCAATTGATGGCACCACCTAGGCACAATACCTTGGTTCAACATCCGATGCAATTGAATATCAAAGTAAATTCTAGCCTGATCTGTTGGCGTTATGACGACAATATACGGCCCAAAAAAGTAATGGGTGATGTAGCCTCTTAAGCCGGCAAACATTTCGCTGGTAAAACTGCCGGGCTTGAAAATAAAATTGATTATTTTTTTAGGCTTATGCACCACTGGTGGCTCATAAGGTACTATATCATTTTGTGGGGGCTGAAAAGGCACTACGGCATGAGCATTAGGGTTCACAATTTGCTGTACCTCATTTGGAGGAATAGGCACCGGCTCATTTGTATTCATGGGTGCGTGGGCCCCGCCACCTTGGGCATGGTGATGAAATCCTCTGAAAAGAGCAGTTCCAGTGCGACGGATGTTGCCGCCCAATACCGTCCGTAGCATGCGCTGTACCACACCCTTGCTATTGGTGCTTTTAACAGCTTTGGCCTGCATGGGCTGCCTATTGTCTTGCAGGTATTTGCCATTGTTGTTTACTCCAACTGGCCTGTAATGATGCTCGGATCCGTTTTTTTTATTTGAATAGCTATACATAATGGCTTATGGTTTAGTTAGATGTAGTTGCCAAAAGATTCAAAGTTTTATTCTCTTTTTTAAATTCGCGCTTCAAACCGGTAAGCAGTTCGTGCTGGCTTACTTCAAAACTGTTGCGTCTAATGGCCGACAAGGCACAGTAGCGTAAAATATTGATGATGGCGCCTCCGGCAATTTCATATTCTTCGGCCAGGTGCTGCAGGTCTATATCGGGCGACAAGGTAAACTTGCCCGAGAAAGCATTGCTCCAAAGCTGTTGGCGCTCATGCGGCGATGGCATGCCGAAATAAATGGTAGATTGAAACCTACGCGAAAATGCTTCGTCCATATTGCCTTTTAAGTTGGAAGCCAAGATAACCACACCCGGAAAATCTTCAATTTGCTGCAGCAAGTAGGCGGTTTGCTGATTGGCATGCCGGTCGTTAGACGAAGTGGCCGTAGTACGCTTGCCAAAAAGTGCATCGGCTTCGTCAAAAAACAGAATCCATTTCTTTTCGCGGGCTACATCAAAAATGCGCGACAGGTTTTTCTCGGTTTCGCCGATGTATTTGGAAACAATCATTGAAAGGTCTACCCGGTAAACATCGCGTTGCGTGGCCTTGCCCAATAAGGTTGCCGTTAAGGTTTTGCCCGTACCCGGTGGGCCATAAAACAAAGCCCGATAACCTGGTTTAATCTTTTTGTTGAAGCCCCAATCGCTCATCAACAACTCGCCATGAGATAGCCAAGTGGTAATTTCGGCCAGTTGTTCGCGTACCAGGTCGTCTAATACCACATCGTCCCAATCCATGGGTGTCGTAATTTTTTTGGCGGGGAAAACACTGCTGTGCTCTGGCCCGCTTTTTTGGCCTGTATAAAAATAATTGAGCCAGCTTTCGTTAAGACTTAAAATACCGTTGAGCTTGGGGATATGGTCGTCGGTAGTGCCTAGAGTCACGATCTGCTCTTTCATTAAGCTGTTTTCCTTTTGAAAAAGCCTGCTTACGATTTGCCGATTTGCAGGATCAAGAGCGGTTAGCAAGAAACAAATGGTTTGGCCCGTAGGTAAAAACCCACTGTGATTTGGAGCAATTACACCTCCAAATTCGGTATATCCACGATCAGTACGGGTATTTTTGCCAAAAAACACATCCAATATTTCTGGCTTGATATGGGGCGCCATAGCCAGGGCAATGGTAAGGCGCTGGTAAATATCCAGCTCTAGTTCATTAACCATGTTGGCGTAAGGCGTATCCGATTCGGACCAATCGGGAACGGGAATATCATACCAATTGTTTTCATGGCCTTCCTGCATCAAATAGCTGCAGATTACCTGTTCAATGACCTGGTCAAGCCAATGAAGTTCTATCAAAACCGTAGTTGCATTTTCAAGATGTTCCATAGTTTACAAATAACCTTTCAATATCGTCGGTATTGGCATCTGCCCAAGCGAAATAGTCTAGGGCGTTGTTGGCGTTGAGCTGGTTTTGCGGCATCATGTCTAACAGACTGGCATGGGCATGAGCTGGCACATGTACCCGTGTCGACGCCGCTTGGGCATACCTTTCGTAATTGTAAAATTGCAAGGCCCATTGCTGCTTATGGCTCTTTTCCCTAATCAGATCGCAGATAAAAACCTCTTGCACGGAATCGCGCACTACCAGTTTTTTGGCCTTGAAAAAGCACGGGCTGCCGCTTTGGTCGTGATGATTACAGGCAATATCCCTAGCTAGTATGGTTTTTGAGGAGGGATCGCCAAAGAGATCGACCAGGTTTTCGTTTTCCTTGCTGGTGGCTATTTCAAGTTCGCCCTTTTCGGCATCGGAAATGGCCAGGCTCCATGAGGATGCACTTGCACTTTCGGTAACTACATAAACCTCCCTAAACGAATAATAGGTATGGGTAAGTTTGATGATGAGCTGTTTTTCCAGCTGGGTCCAATTGGCTATTCGCACCGATTCGGGTGCGATGCACTTAAAGATATAGCTTCCTTGGCCATCAAATGTCAGGATTTGCCTGCTGTATTCAAATTCTCCGTCCAATGCGGCGTTACCTTTGCTGCGCGCGGCATAGGGCTTGCTTACCCCATCAGAAAAGTTCCAAGCTACCGGACTAAGCTTGGCGCCAATCGAAAACTCTACATCGTCTTCGTGAATGAGCCTATTCCTGAAGATATTGCCCAACAACACCATCTCCCCATTCACGATCTGAAAAAAATCGCCGGGATAAATGCTTTCTTCCAATGGCCTAACCGGAATAAAGCCGCCGGTAACCTTATAGAATTTTCTAAAAAAATCTTTATAAAAATCAAGCATGATGCCTTGTTTTAAATGGCCGCTCTTGTAAAATAGAGCGGCCATATCCATTTATGCCGAAAGAATTGCAGCCGTACCTGCGGCCAAACTCAACTGCAGCGACTTGAGCCTGATTTGTGCCTTGGCCAAATCGGCTTTGGCTTTGTTAAGCTGGTGATTGGTTTCGGTACTGGCCTTTGAAGCGTTGTCGAAAGCCACTACTGCCGTTTCGTAAGCGGTATTGATCAAATCTTTCAAGCAATCTTCGGATGCCTCGGTCTCTTTTTCTTTTTGGTCTACGGTTAATACTTCGTACAAACTAACGGCCTGGAGATATTCTAGAGACGAGGCGGCTTCGGCCTCTGCATTGGCGGTTTCTGCCGCCAAAGTAGATTTGAGGGCTACCAATGCCAAACCTACGGCATTGTTGGCATCTGTACCAGCATCGGCCAACAGTTGCAGCACATCGTCGTTGATATAAGGAATAAGACTTTTTGCCCTGAGTACCATCCCTCGCAATTTATCGATAACCGTTGCCGAATAAATCAGCTTGTCGATAACCGACTTGATCTCTGCAGAAAGTGCTATGGTTTTTTGGTCGGCATCGGCAATTTCGTCTAAGGCAATCTTCGAATTTTCCTTTAAACTCAGGGCATTCTGCAAAATCTGGTTGAGCAGGGTCTTATTGCTCAAGGTCTGCGCTTTACTGGCGCTCGCACTGTTTAAAAAACCCTGAAACTGGATTGATTTATCGTTAAGCGAGTTGACTACGGCCTGCAGTTGCTCTACATCGTGCTCGGCATCGTTTACCTGATTGCTCAATGCGTCTAGCTCGGCTTTGCTTCTTTCGTTAATGCCATACTTCTCGGTGGCATTTAATGCTATGGAATTGATGATCATTTGGTTTTGGTTTTAGGAGTATAAGTGAAAGGATTAGTAGTTTCAAAAGCAGAAAGGGCATTCGTAAATTGGCCGTTTTGATCCTCCATATTGGCATACGCCAATACCACCGGAATATACGAGTAGCCATTTACTAAGGGATTGCCAAAATTGTCTGTGGTATTTTCATGGATCTCCATTTTGCCCTTAACCAATGCCGTTGCGCCATCGCCCTTCTCTTTTTTGTCTTTCGCATCCACTGTTTTAGTAGGTATGACCTGACTGTAATTGGCGCTGGTTATCTGTTCTGCTATCATGAGGTTAAAAAAGAAGCCAGGTTGCTCCTGTATTTTTTCTTCCATAGAACGTTGCAGCCTGTTTTGATTGACCTTGTTGTTTCTCAATTCCTTTTCTGCTTCTTCAATCTGTTTGAGCATGGCATCGATTTGTAACTGCAAGTCGGCATTCTTGGCCGATAAACTCTCGAGATTTTCCTTGTTTTTATCTTTTTTGGCCACGGCTAGCTGCGCATCGTTCGTTTCTTTCTCTTCTCGAAGGCCATCAATGCCGTTATTTAGCGATACGATTTGCTTTTGCAGGTCGGCAATGGCCGGGGCATACACTGCGCTCATTTTTTCCTGCAGCTCTACCTCTTTTTCGATATTGCGCAAACCGCTCTCTGTAAGCATATTTTTATTGCCTTTTAAACAGTTAGGCAAAAACATGCAACGGTACTCAACATTATAGGATGCCCGTTCCAAGAGTTCGAAGGTTAAGACATTGTCTACACAGGTTACTTCTTTCGGTGCCATGAGCTTATTGCTCAGCATAAAAGCAACCGAAGGTGCAGAAAGAATATCGCTATAGCTGTTGATTGTCTTTTTATACTCGTCAGTAAGCATAACGAGCACAAAAGCCACGTATTTAGTGCCCACTTCTATCGAATTGCCATCTATATCCCTTAAAGATGCGGTATAAAAAACCTGTTCCATCGGCTTATCGTCCGATTTGTTCTCTACCCTATGATAGCATTTTTTGGTTGGATCGGCAGTAAGCAGCAGGGTTTCGGCAGCCGTAATAGAAAAAGTGGCCTGGCTGCTTTCCTTAACCAGCATGATAAAGTAATCTTCAACCACCGAACTGCTTTTGGGCTTGTTGCCCAACATCGTTGCGGTCTGATCAAACGGAGGCTGATACGGATTAAACCTAACCACATAAGAGCAGTTGTCTTTTTTGTCGTCGTCAAAATCGCTGCTGTTTAAGGCAATCGATACCAAATTGAGGTTCAGCACCTTGTTATTAAGGTTATAGGCCCTTTTGGTGGCAAAATAATCGACGTTGATAAATTCCAAATCGCCTTCGGCTTGTTTTTCTACCACATTGGCGGCGGCTAAGGCTTCGTTGCAATCGGCCAGCGACTTGGCGGTTGCCTCAAAATCGGAAGTAGTTACGGCCAACATCGCCGCAATCGAATCATCGGTCAATTTGGCTTGGTCGGCTACCTCGTCGGCACTTACTGCCGCGGTTAAGGTAGAGACTTCCCTGCCCAATTGCGAAAGCTTTTTGGCATCGTAAGCCGTATCGATCATCAAATCGTAGGCAATTCGGCTCTGTTTGTAGATTTCGCTTCCGTAATCTGAAGAGGTCAGCATCGTTAAAATGCCACCTACATTTTTGGAAAGCTTGACCACTGCATTAGACAATACCTGGATATTGGCTGCGCTGGTTGCGGCATTGGTAATGGCCTGCGCCGTAAACTTTTTCTGCTGGTTGGCCGCACTCAGCACATTGAAAGAAACATTTCTGTCGTTTACGGCCTGTTGCTTTACTTTCTGCTGAAACAAATAAACATCGCCAGCTTCTTTGAGCTTGCTTTCGGCGGTTATCCGACCTGCTTCTTTATAGTAAAGCGTAAACATTGCCGCATTTAAGCTCGATTTGGCACTTTTTTGCTTCTGGTCAAGCTCTCGCAAGGAGCTTACCACCGTTGCATAAAGATTTTCATTGTAAGAATTCATATCTGTTATTTTAATTTTTAACGTTCTGTTTTTTAGCATTTGGGGTAGACCAATCGGTTAGCCGCTATCTGCTCTGATCAATGGCAATATTCTTTTCATCGCTTATATCTTTTTAGTAGGGCCAGTTTACATGGAGTGGCTTTTCCATCCATGGGAATTTGATGATGGAGAATGACAGTTCAAGCTGCTGGATCAAGATATCATAGGGCTGTTTTTCTACCACCAGTTCCCATTTGTTTTCTTTTTCGTAAAGCAGTCCTTTTCGCATCAGCCAATTGCCCCTGAACCCGTCTACAGAGCTGCTTCCAATGGCTTCCCAATGACCAATAACCGAGCTAATTAAGCCCTGCATCAGTTCTTCTTCCTTGGGTTGTATGGTTATTTCCTTGAGAATGGGTTCCGCAATTGGCAAAGCACAGAGTATTTTGTTCAGGCTCAGGTAGCTTTCGTCGGTAGATTTGCTTCCTGTAACCAAGTATTGCAGGTAGTGAACGGCACGGCCTTTAATATGGGCTATTTCAGCTGGGGCAAGTTCAGTATCCCCTTTGGCAGGAATATGGATGTTGACGTATTTGAAAAGCATGGGCACATAACTGCTTAACAAAACCAGGCCCGCATTATTGATTTCCAATCCGATCTGAACGGCATCTTCTATTTTAATGGCCGACTTGTTGTGAACCAATCCAGCAACCTGAACCCTCGCTACCGTTTGATTATTGTTTTTTAAACAATCGATAACCGGCCTTAAAGACAGTTGCAAAGCCAAAGGCAGGTTGATACTGGCCTGTTCGAGCCCAGCCAAGAACGACTTTTCGGAATAGCCATGTTTTTTAAGCTCCCATAACAACTCGTTCCAAATTTGAAGTGTAGCAATTGTCTTCCAATGGTTGTTTTTCCAGGCTTTCAGTACTTTCCCCAGCAAAAGTTGCTGTACCAGCGAAGCTTTGATGCCTTGGAAAGTTATTTTGCCCAACGTGCCGTGCAGCTGCCCCAATACATGAAGCAAAGATTGCTGGTTGGGATTTAACCGGCCAATGGCGCCCGCCAGCTTTGAAAAGTTGAGCGTTTGGCCCAGCCATAGCAGTTGTGCTTCGTTAAGTTCGGTGGTTTTTAGGCAATGTAAAAACTTGAGCGGGTGAGCCACAATAAGCTTGTCTAACAAATCGCCTGCTTTTAATGGCGTTGTAGCCATGTACCAAATCGGAATTTGCTGCTGCGCCAACAGCTCTTCCATTAAGCTTGCTGCCCATTCGGCCGTTGGTTCATCGCCAGGCAGTTTTTTTTCGCTTTCCGTTGGCCTGTCTTGCAACAGCAGCTTAAAGCTGGGATGCTGCTGCAGGATTTCTCTGAGCATTTTATTTTGCAGGAATCCCTGTTTTTCAAAGCCGATATAAAGCGCAGCAAGGTCGGTATAGCCATGTTGCCCCAATATGACCAGCAATTCGTTAAATAGTTCGCTCATCGTTGTTGAGGATATGTTGTCCGCTTGAGCAGCTTTTAGGCTCAAAATCCAGGTTTTGAGCATCCAATTTGTACTGATGGCTTCTGGCACGTTTGCTTGTCTCCAATCGTACAGCAGGCGTATGGCCTCCTGTATGGTAGCCAAATTTCCAGTAGCGTGGTACTGAAGAAACACATTAAATTCGCGCCAAGAAACCGAAGCTTTTAATAGCAATGCCGCCAATTGTTCAGGCCCAAATCTGCTGAGCAAAGCCAGTAATCTTCCGCTATCGCAGGCCATGGCACAACCGAACAGCAACTTTAAAGCAAGTGATTCTTTTTTGTAATCAGTTGTGACCTGTTGCTTGGCCAGACAAGTTTCGAGCAACTTAAAAAAATCGTTTGCAGGAATAGAAAGGTTAGGCTTAACGCTGATACTGGCCGTAGAACTGCTTGCCTTGCTCATCCATTCTTGGTTGGTTGGACGGATATTGGCCTTTTCCGAAAAATGATAGCCGAATGCCTTTAACAGCATTTTTTGAAATACCGACCGGTTACCCTGGTGCTTTTCATAGGCCAAGGCACATTTCCAAAAGAGCAAAACCAGCAACTGGCTCTCTTTAACCGACAGGCTGCGTTTAAGGGTTTTGCCGAGCCAGGCCCTGCTTTCTGCCATAAAGTGTGTTAAGAGCATAGCACCGTCTTTCAATACGATATTCAGTATGGCATGGGTTAAAGGCTGTATTGATTTGCCAAGCTCTGCAACTTGTGGATATGTATCATGATCAAGTATGATTTTGGCTAACAAAGCGGGCTGTGGGCTTTTTTGATGCAACAGCGATCTGATAGCCAGCATCGGGTTTTGTTGATGGAATTTGGCGTAGGGTTCAATCAACCGTTGCACCGCCGCCGCCGATACCTGCCGATCGAGCGCCTTCGTACCGAATAATGCCTTCAGAAACGAAGCAAATTCTTTTTGATGCGAAACGGAAAGCTGCGAACAGCCAAACTGCAGCATGAATGCAAGTATTTGCTCGTGGCTAGAAGTTGGATAAAGCAAGTAATGATAGAGGAATGCATAAGCCAATTTTTCTTCCAAGGCCAAGCTTAAGGCACCATACTGCCCATTGTTCTTGAGCAGAGCCATGCCTTGCCACAAAGCCGCATAAACTGCAACCTGCTTTTGATCGGCGACTTGAATCAAGGCTATCCTGGCCGAAGCCGTTAAAAGCTTAGGCAAAATATCCTTTAAAGCCACTTTGTCTTTCGTTTGCGCCAAAGTTGCCAAAGCTTGCCCAGGATTGAGCCTGATGTGCTTTTGCAGGATTTCAATAAAATTATCCGAGTGGCTTTCGTGTTTGATCCGCCCCATCGCATAACGCAACTGCGCTTCGAAATCGGCATTGGCTAAGCCTGTTTCGGCAGCTAAAATCCGTTGCCGGTAAAGCTCTTCCACTTTATTGTAGAGCGGCAAATTCGTACTGGTTTTGATCTGACTAGTTAATTTTGCCGTTAATATCCTTGCTAAAAGATTGGCTTCTTCTACCTGGAATGCCTTACTCATGGCCGTAAAGCAATAACTCAGGAAATGAGGCGTACTATAGGCTTGCTGCCTTGTCGACAATAAAAATTCCAAACCCATTTGCCTCAAAAACTGCACATTGGCTTTGCTATGGATTTGCGGCATGAAATGAGCCAAAAAGTCGATGGTCTCTAACAAATCGGATGTATTATGGATAAAGAGCGAATAAACACCCGCCATCGCCACATCGTCTAAAGCAGCCACCAACGTGGCGGTTTTCAATTTGCGTTTCAATGCCTGTGTCAGGATTGATTTGGCGTTTCCACCATTTTGCGCGGCTAAACCAATCAGCAAATCGTTAAACTGTTTGCGATGCTTTTCGGTATGGCAAACGGAGATGTTGTCGAGGTAAAATTTCAGCTTTTCCAAGGCCGCATGTGGCGATGTTTTCTGTACGGTTTCTGACGGATGCCGATAGTGGCTGGATGCTTCCTTTAAAACCAGCATAAAATCTGAACGGATAGCCATTTGAGCAGTAATTTTGTTGGCGGCTGCACCTAAAAGCCCAAACAAACGCTGGCGATCCATGTTGTAATGATCGGCCATTTGATTAACACTGCTTACCATAAAGGCCACTTTGTTAAAAGTAGTTCCTCTGTCTACCAACAAGAAATTAAGCACCCAAAGCCATATGTTCCGATGAAATTCGTTGCTTTCGGCTTTTACCAGGGTTTCGCTGTGCTGCAATTCTTCCAGTTCGGTGCCGAAATCAAAAATCTCTCGGTGATAATTGGGTTCCAAGCCTTTGATCAGGCCAACCATATGTTCTTCGTTAAATTGCCAAGCCATTCTTTTGCGTACCTGTAAACTGGCCTTGCCCAAGGTTTTTAACCGTTCGATAAGTGCCGTATGATTGTGTGCAAACTGTAGTACCAACAATTGGTTGATGTCGGCTTTGGCCAACCGCTTGTTCCATGACATCACACCTTGCTGCAAGAAGGTAGTAATCAGCTCTAAATCGGCCGTGGTTTCATCGGTAAAAGTGATATGCAGCTTGGTGGCCTGCTGCAAGAACCTATCGCGCAACTGCTCTTTCAGCTGGCTTAGCAACCTGACCGAAAGGGTGGCCTCCAATTCGTCAAGGCTGATCTGCCCCAGGTTAAGCTGCAACGAATCGAGTTGCCAATATTGGTCTAGCGGACAGATTTCATCAAACAAGCTTGCCAGTTCGCGCGCCATAATGTTGTTGCTCCAATTACTCAATCGGTTTTGCAGCATTACACTATTTTCCCTTTGGTTAAAAGTAGTATCCCAGTTGAGGCGAGCAATGATATGTTGAGTTGATGTCGTCATTTTCCGGTTATTGAATAAGCGCTATCAGGTTAAGCAGTTTTTCGGCTTTCTCTCTCCTGCCCGCTGCTTTTCCGTGGGCAGGATTATGGTTCATTTCATTGTGCCAATGCACAAATTCGGGAATGAGCACTTCCATGAGCTTCTCATTGATAAAATGACAATGGAAGGCCACGTGCAAAGGCAATTCAAGTGTTAAAAAAAGTTCCAGTTTTTGTTTAAATGCAATGGTATTAAACGCTGGAATAAAAGCAGGAAAGAAAACATGGATGCTGTTTTCAAAAACATCAAAGCCTGCAGGCGTTTTTAAGCCTCCACCGGCCACCGTGAGCTGCAGGCTATACTTGCCATTGGCTGCATATTTAAATTCCATTTCAGATTGTACTGCACCCACAGGCTCCAAGCGGTAGGCATGTCCGTCCAAGGCCAGCGTTTGATGACTAAAACCATTTGCCCAAATTTCAGCTGTTGCAAGAATCAATGCTTCGTTCAGCCTCATTGCCTGTTCAAAATCCAATGTTTTAGCCAATTGAAGCAAACGACCGCTGCTTTCTTCTTTCAATAGGAGATGATACTGCAATTGCTGCAGCAATAAATTCCGTTCTACCATCATGAAGCCCTTTCTGTATTGGCTCAACCAAAAAGAAAGTCGGATGGCGGTAAGGGCCTGCTCTTCGTCAAAATAGCTGGCCACAAAACTGTTGTAGTGAGCGTTTAACCCAAATAGCAGGTTAAGCTTTAGTTCCAAGGCTGCGTAATTGGAAAAATCGACAGGTTTTAGTTTTTCGACGGCATCTATCTTTCCAGAATCTATCATAAAATCTTTGGCGTACCTGCCAAACAGCTCACGCCTGTGATGCGCAGATTTTTCGGGCAATGCATCTGATAGTTTTGCTGCAATTAAAAAATTATAGGCCTTGGGCTTAAAATAGCTTAGTAAGCCCAGGTTTTGCAAATAGAGGCTTTTGATGATCAAGGTGTCTTTGGCTTGTTCGCCGGTATAACTGGCCCCAGCTATCAACTGGTCAATCAGCATTGGCGATTCACCGTGTCTTGCCAACAAATGGTCCAGTATTTCGTTTCTGCGTGGCAAATCCACTTCATCGTCGGTGGTCAGGCTCATCAAGCCCCTGATGTATGGATTATAGGGGTCTTTTTGATAGGCGATCCAGCTTTTTTCGTCCAATTCCTTACCGGTTTCCAGCTCGATTCCATAATTAAAAATCTGGTTGTTTTTAAGCAGTCCCCTGATATTCGGAATATCGTAAACGGATTGGCCAAAATAAGTGGGTGCAAAACTTTGGTAAGGTGCCGGATAAAGCTGGTTGGCCTTTTGATGCACGCTTTGATGGGCATAAAAATTTTCCAGATCGGCCGGCAGGGCGCTTTGTGCATTCTTAAACGAAAACAAAGTACCAATGTTGGCCAATTGTGCAAACTGGTTGGCCAGCACCTGATCAAAAAGCGTAAGGTAGCCTTTCAACTGTTTAGATTGGGCAATCTGAAACGGCTGGGCATTGGTCATGATGGCATCGTGGCCAACTGCATATATCTCGGGAAAGGTGTTTTGGATGGAATAATAACTGCCGATGTCCCTGAATTTGCTTTTTGGCAAACCTTCGATTGTGGCAGGTTCTGCTACAACTATCGGATTAACCTTACCTTGAAGGCTTGCAGTTGGGTCGAGTTCAAGTGCGGTATTGTCTACAGCCAAAGGCCTTCCTTTTACCTGAATTGTTAACCCATTGCCCAGCGATTGTTGCAAATCTATTTTAATAACAGTGCGCTCATTTTCTACAATAGCCGTAAGCTTTTCCAGCC
The DNA here is from genome assembly GCF_016429155.1 of Pedobacter sp. ASV12. Classification (GTDB taxonomy): domain Bacteria; phylum Bacteroidota; class Bacteroidia; order Sphingobacteriales; family Sphingobacteriaceae; genus Pedobacter. The sequence continues at coordinate 32,898 of NZ_JAELUC010000032.1, forward strand.
CATCCAATTTAAGGTCGCTTACCGCAACTACTCCCTCCGTGCTTTCCATCAGCTGCATCAGTTGTACCAAACGCAGCGTGGTTTGGTGACTGCCCAAATCTTCGTCCAAAATCCAGCCGTTGGCCAATTGCGGTCCGTTAAAGATCTCGTTGCTCGGTACTTGTTGTTCGCTTAGGTTTTTATTGCCCTGTTGTTTGGCTTTCGGAAAGATAAAATCGGCAATTCGCCTATCCAGGTTAGCCAGTATTTCCTGTTGGCTCTTTTCTGGCTCGATTACAATGGTACCCGTGATGAAGTGTTTTTTTGACGGCATGACCTGTGGCATCAGGAATACTTCGCCAATATTTCTGCGTTGCTGCAGGGCAAAATAGGCCTCGGCACAAACTCCTTTTGCATCGTACGGAGCAGTTTCGTCAAGGAGCAGGTACACGCTGTAAACACCTTGCATAAAAGCTGAAGGATGCAACGGAAACACCTGTACATTTCGGAGCGCAGGCATTGAATCGATCAGGTATCTCCTGTAATCGTTTAAGGTAACGGGGCTTGTGGTCAGGATTTCTTGTGGCCTGTAAAATTGGTCGGCCACCTGCAGCTGGCCCGATGCCTGGGTAAGGATGTCGGCAATAGCGAAATTATTGCAATAACCCAGCTCGGTTAGGGCAAAGCACAGCTGTTCTAAAATGGTGATGCCCGGATCGCTATCGTTCAGGTTGGTCCATTCCGTGTCTACATGTTGTTGGATATAGCGAAGCCCTTCGTCTTTAAGCTGCTTAAAATTCTGGCTCAAAGGCGGCGGGGTATTCAAGATATAGTTCATCTCATTCATAACTTACCTCGCATTTTAACTGATGGTTTAAACATGGGACAATTAAGGTGCTTGCCTTTAGTGGGCTTACGGTTTGGCGTATCTGTTTGTCTGTATCTTCATTGGCGAGCCAGGTTTGGAGCGATGTATCTGTGACTTCCACAACTCCATCAATATTTTTAATGAAATTGACTACTTGGGCCATGCTAATGGATTCTTCGATCGTTACCTGTTGGGCATTGCTCTCGGCCCATGGTGATAGATAGCGGTTGAGCGCGGCGCCAATGCTTGCCTGCATGACACTGGGCTCAAACCCTTCTCGAATACTGATTTTCGCCGAAACTAGGAGGTACTGCATTTCAAAGGGCTGGGCATTGATAGTGGTGAATGCCGAACTGCGCTGCGAAACGTAACGCTGGATATCCTTAACCAAAACGGGTGCAACCGCAGGCAATAAGGTATTGCCTGCTGATCCGATCTTGGCTTTGCCAACCAGATAAATGATAATTTCTCGGGTAAGCTGGCTATAAACAGCCTTGGCATAAAATATTTCGGGAAATTCGCTTTTGATCAACAACAAACAGTCATCAGCGTTTCTTAGCCTGTCTTTTGTCTTCAGCCTTTTAGCAATCCTCTGGTTCATCATCCTGGCTTCCTCGGCCGCACGTCCACCAAATGAGGGAAATGGTTGTATAAGTGATTTAATGGCCGGGAACTTTAGCTTAGGCTGTGAAATCGTATTGGCGGGCAAGGATGGCACTTCATTTAGGGATTGCCAGCTTCCGGCCATTCTTTCGGCTTCAAATCCGTTGGTTTTAACAAGATAGATTTCGGCAAATAACGACGGATCTTCTGTTGTTGCTAAACAGATGCAATAGCTGCCTTTGGGCATGGTGTTATTCTGTAAAGCGATGGAATTGGGAATTTTTACTTGCAAGATGCCAGAAGTACTTAAATTACCAGTGCCATCGGCTACCACTTCCAGCACTTGCCAGCCGATTTCGCTCCAATAAAAACAAGAAAGCGGCAATGAAGGCCGTTTATTCGACAATTGAGGCTTTACTTCAAAATATACCGACAAAATACTGGTAGGCAAAAGATCCTGCAGCTGCAAAAACAAAAATCCTTGGTAAGGAAATTCAGGTGCCATTGGCAGTGTTTGGCTATCGGTGCCAAAAGCAAAGCTCGAATTGACCCTGCCCTGTTTTTGATCATAGCTTAAATAATTGCCAAAAGGCGTAAAATGATAGCAGGCTAAAGGATAACTAGTATTGTTGCTTTGGTTGAACAAATAGCTTTGTTTGGCAGTATAACTGGCCTGTGTGGCATTTAACAAAGGGGCGAATGGAATTTTTGCCGGCTCTTCAAATTTTTTGCGTCTTTTATTGATAAGCCTTGCGTTGGCTAAGGCTTGTTCGTAAACGATGGCAGGGTAAAGCTCCGATCCGAAGCCGTGGGTAGGAACAGCCAATTGCAGCTTGATAAACCCATTGGCGCTTTCTTCAGTGTAAGCAAGTGCCTGCAACTGCATGGTGGCATCGGGCTTGAGCAAAGCTGGATCTGGCTCACAGCTGAAATGCGTAGCTTTGAGGAGCTTGAAATCGGCATCTTCATCAAATAAGGGTACCGAGTACGGAATATGCGTTGGATCGGTTTCGCTTACGACATTAAGTGGCAGCCAAGAACGAGCCTGAAGCAGCTTAAAATCAACTTTAAAGCCTCCATTATAAAAAGGCTCTTCAAACAGGTCTGTACTTTTAACAAAAAAGCTTTTAAACCAGCTAAAAAACCTGCCCAACCAAGTTTTTTTTTGATTTTGTACAGCTGTCCATTTTTGGTGCAGGTAATCGTTATAGGCTTTGTAATACACGCCAAAATCATCAGGAAGATTGCCCCAATTTAGCACCAGGCTTAGTTTTTGAAGAGGTTTACTGAAAATCTCGCTGCTACCCACCAAAAAATTGCTGTTCAATAAAGGCGCTGTTCCAAAAATGGGATAAGGTGCCTTAGCCATAACGCCTCCATGGTCGTTGTACAACTGCAGGTTGTTGATGCCACTTACCTCAACCTCAATATCCAAAGCAATTACCTTACCCATCTCCCCACTTTGCGGAAAGTACTGGAACATCATTTTGAACATGGGCCAATCTGCTTTAAAACCGTTAATGGCCTGATCTAAAATCGGTTCGATTGCTGGCTGGTCGGGCAAAAGGTTAAATTGCAACTCCAATCGCTGGTTTTGGTCCCTGCCAATAATAGCTGTAGCTGTAGGCACCATGTTTAGCCAGCCCGTAGCCGTACTCAGCGCGTAAGATACCGTTTCTAATATGGTCAAATCCAGCAATCCATTGTATTCAATGCCGATATTGATCAAACGGTTGCCTTCTTTGAGCAGCAACATAGGCGATGCAAAGGCAATGCCCATGGCTGTTTGCACCGATAATGACGCTTGGAATGGTGGCCAAGCCATCAAGTGGTTATCAGCGTCCTTTTTCGGCGTACCCGGATCAGCTACGCTACCCAAATAATAGGATACCTGTTGCGTGGCAACGGTAGTTTTAGTGAAGGTTTGCAGGTTGGTAATTACTGCAGGATTAAGCCAAAGCCCTTTTGCATTGACAAAATAAACAGGGTTTTTCTCGGCATCTGTACCGGCATCCAAGGCAGTGCCCGGCAGCAGCCAAGCAAGCGAATCGTTGGCCATTAGTTCGGCACAAACAAAAACGCGATCGGCTTTGGCCGGCTCTGCAACCTGTTGCAATATATCCTGATAATAAAAATCGAGATGCTTGTCCGAGAGCTTGTTCATCTCGGCTTGCTGTATTTTTAGCAAATGCACAAAACTTCGCAACAGCGTAGTGTCTGGATGGATGCTCTTGCCGGCACTTAATTTTTCGAATGCCGGCTGCGCATGATTCACCACATTGTTGAAAAAGACAAATATTTCGTCTCCGGCTTTGGCAAGGGATTTGAATATGGCCTCGGGTTCATTTTTGCTGATCGGATGTTGCAGGTTTAGAACTTCCCAATAAGGCTGCTTATTTTCGTACTTCTTCCAAACCAGTTCCTCGTGTGTTTGAAAGGCATTGAGTTTGCCAGGGTCAAATTTGCTGATGCCGGGAATGATGGTGGTTGAGAACAGCACCTGCCTAAGCGATGAAATAGCCCAAAAATATTTGCTATATACGTTTTCTACCTGCAGCAGGATATAGGTTTTAAGCTCATATTCTTCTACGGTAGCCTGCAAATAGTACACCCATCTTTTGAGGTACACAAAGACCTGAAAAATCTGCTCTAGCATGTCGTTGATGCCAATGCCTATTTTACCCAATTCGATGCCCTTGGTAAAAAGTTGTTGCAACCTGGTTTTGGTTTTAAAATAAATGGCGTGCAGGTCGGCAACTTTGGTTTTGGCTATGGTAGCCACTAAAAAAACGGGATCTTTGAGCAAAAAAGGAGCCCAATTGCCATTTACGGTGTTGTCTTGGTCGTAAAAATTAATCAATGCCGCCAACTCGCCCAAAAAGAAAAGCCAATCCTGCTCTGTTCTGGCATCAACCAATTGGCTGGTGGCAGCGAGCGACTTTTCTATAGAAGCCAGTGAGCGATATGGATTAAAGGCAACCATCAGCTCAGATTGGTCCCTTCGTTCAGGTAAAAAGGAAACACATAATTATGCCGGGTGTTGGTGGTATTGTAGCGGTATTTCACCAATATTTCGACCCTGCCGTTGCTTTTGTCGGCAAAAACAACTTCTACATCGGTTAAGGTAATGCGGGGCTCGTTATGCAGCAGGGCATTGCTTACCGCATCCTTGATTTCTCCCTTGAGACTTTCGTCCATACGCCTGAAGAAAAATTCTTGCAAACCCGAACCAAACTGGGCATTCAGGTTGCGTTCGCCTACTTTGGTCTGCAAAATGATGTCGATCGAATCGTTTACGTTTTCTTCTAGCCTGCTGAGGTTTACCCGATAGTTCCCTGATGAAAAAGTAACCGGGAACGACCAGCCAGAGCCTAAAAAACTATTTTCGTTAGTTGCCAATTTTTATCCTCCTATCATTACGTTCATAGCGCCCAGCATGATCTGGCCGCCGTGTGCAGTTTGATCGCCCAGTCTTGCCGCCGGCATTTTGCAGATTTTTACCGTAGCCGATCCTTTGGTAATCACATCTGGCGGGCCTACGCAAACCAGCATGTCGCCCACTCGGGCTGCAGGGAGCTTTCCGATCAGCACATTAGGTGCTCCGGGTCCGGTAATTGGTCCGCCTACATGCGGAATGGGTACCACAGCCGGTGTTTGCATCGGACATTGGTGAAAATCTGTAATTCTTGCTGCTGGTGGCATATGCGTTTTAATTAATGTTGATCATTGCACTTTGCAAGGTCATGTTCATCGAACTCTGCACCGTTGCCTTCATTCCTCCGTCAACCGAATATTCGGTGGTGGCGGTTTGCTTCACATTGATGCCCTTAACCACGACGTCGCCGGCATCTGAGCTTATCTTAACGCCCTGTTTGCCCGAAATAGCCACATTTCCATCGGCCTGTAGCGTAATGTTTTTGGGGCTTTTCATCGAAATGCCACTGTCAGACATTGTTACCGTGTTGCCATTATCGTCGGCTATCATAATCTTTTTGTTTTCGTCGTCCAGAATGATCTTGTTTTTATCGGGTGTAGAAATGGTGAAGATCTTTTTGTCGTCGTCGAACTGGATGTAAATACCCGATTTGGAAACAATGGCTTTTTGTGTGTTTTTCTGGTTAGGTGTTAAGCCCTCAAAAGGTTTGATTTTGCTGTTGCTGTACAAACTGCCCAAAATAATGGGATAGCGTGGATCTTCGTTCAAAAAACCAACAATAACCTCATCGCCAACTTCGGGCAAAAAGAAGGCACCTGCGCCACTGGTAGAGTAAAAATTGGAAAGCCGGGCCCAAAGCCCTTGTCCCTGGTTATCTATCAGCGGTACGTCTACCAAAATCCTGAACTGCGAATCGGGATCTTCATACATCTGCTTTACGGTGGCATTGAACAATCCACGGGCACCCGTTAACAAATTAGAGGCCGTTGGCGCAGTAACATCGGGTTCTTCAACAAACCACAAAGGCGAAAGACCGATTGCTATTTCGGTGGTCCAGTTGCCCTCGGCTATAGCATGTTTCAGGCCCGAAACCAAATGATCGCCATTAAAACGATTGCCCAAACCAACCAGGGTAATGTACTTGCCAAGCTCCAACAAACTGGTGCCTTGTACTTTGGCTTCGCCCCTTATTTTTGAATATTCGCTTTTAACCAACTGGGCCTTCGACCAATTTTCGAGATCTGTTTTTTCAAAAGGCGCGGTACTTTGCAGCTCATAATTGGCCAATCCTACTACTGCAGCCAGTTTTTTTGACGACAAATTGCCTGGGCCATCTACATCGCACTTGCTCACCGACGAGACCACCGTTTGGGTTTTGAAATCCCATGTACTGGCATTCACGCTGCCATATTGGCTTACCGAATCGAGGTCGGCGTTAAACTCCAGTAATCCATCGCCATATTTAACCTGCATCACCGATTTTGTAGCATCAGGTTTAAATACATTCAGTTCGCCGTTAATGGTGGCTACTAACAGGCCGTTGATTTCGGCCCTCGACAAAATGTAATCCCAATCGGTTACATAATGCTGCACCTGCTGGGGCCAGGTGGTGCTGGTTGCGGCTACTTTGGCGCTCAGCCCGCTGTAATTGCCAACAATTTTCGAAATGATATCGCTATCCTTTTGCTTTTGATAGGTTAAGCTTTTCCTGCCTACGGTTGTCTTAATGGCTACATCCCTGCATTCGATATCGAGCGAGGAGCCTATAAACTCATCGATCCTTATTGATTGCCGGGTAATGATTCCTTTAAAAATAACTTCGTTTTTAGAATCGTAGCCGGCTTCTATCGTCACTGCTTTGCCTGGCAAAAACACATCTGACGAACTGGCATCGAACTTTCCGGTATCTGATTGGCCATCGAGGATTACAAAACCAGCCGAGGCCACTTTATTGATGCGTTTATGCACATGCACCGAATGGATTGCCCAATCGTCGCTAATGCTTTTGTTGTCAATTTTGATGGTAAAGGTGGCCAAAGCGCCACAGTCAACTGAATCTGGCATGGCTAAGGTTGAATTATGGGTGGAAAAACCAACTTCTCAATTCCCTTCAGGTTCCTGAATTTGTTGAGGTCGTTAAACTGGGCAACCTGAACATAATTGGCGTCATCGTTCCAAATGTTTTGACAAAGCTGGGGCAGGCTCATGCCTTCTACCACGGTAACCAGATGGCTTACATCGGGCGAAGCCTTCTTCTGCTTCTTTTCCAATGTTTTGACCGAGATGTACTGCGAAAAGGCGAGCGAAATCTTGGCACGCAAAGGGCTTCCATCAGGTCTAAAAAAGGTATAGGAAGTATCGAAAGAGCCTAACACGCCCTTAAAAACGATATCTTTGCCCCATTGTACCTTTACAAAATTTGGCCGGTGGATATCTCCATTATAGGTATACACAATGTTTTTTAAGGCCTCTATTTCTGCCGTAAGATCCAGCCTCTTCGAATCGACGATTCCCGTACAGTCGATTACGATATCAAAGCTCAGCTTATCGCTTGGCGTACTTTGGTACTTTTGCGAGCCAGAACTCGAATCTGGTGCCTGCTGGTGGTTATACTCGATGCTGCGATCCCATTTGATGCTTTCGGGGTTGATCATCACCGAATAAGGATTACCCTTAAACGGCTTCTGAAACTCGGCATCGGTATAGCCGGTAATTTTCAACAGTTCTAAACTTGCTTCCATAACTTATGCTATCTGTTGTACAAATTATTGCTTTGCTGCATAGCCATCATCCTTTTGACCTCGGCCATAAGCTGGCGTTTAAGCAACTGCAGCTCTTTGCCCCCAATGGCCGACTGGTTCTTTTTGGCATTGGCTACGATTTCGGTTTTGATAACCAATTCCCTGATTTCTATAGGCATAACTGTTTCCTTAAATTTGACACTTATTTAGCGGCCGATACATTGAAATAGGTATAAGCCAATTCAATCGACTCGATCAGCAGTTCATTTTCCATCGATTTGAGGTCGGATACATTGTATTTAACCGGATAGGCCTTATGGAAAGTCCACATTTTGGAGACTTTGCCATCGGCAGCCAGCAAACTCACCGATACATCGTTCGTTTCTACCTGCTTATGCAAACCTTCGTCTAAAGTACTGGCACACCAATCGATAAGCTTAGAGCCGCTTGGGATCATGGCCCTTCTCAGCACCAGATTCTGCCCTGTTGCCACAGTGGGAAGCTTGTACTTGAAGCGGTTTTCCCCACCTGATGCAACCTCCTCAATGCCCAGTTCTTTTGCAATGCCCGATACTTCTTTAAAAGCCGCATCCTCATCTTTGAAGGAGAGCTTAAAATAAAAGCTAAGCGGATAGTTACTTTCCATTGGTTATGGTCAGCTTTTCGTGTGCAATCTCAATGGTATCAACCGCTACCTCGTTGCCATCAGACTTGAGGTCTGTGCTGGTAATCTTGGTTGGCCAGGCATTATCCAATTGCCATTGCATGGTTACTTTGCCGCTCTCATCTAAAAGCTTGATCAGTACCGTTCGCCTCTTGATCAGGTTCATGGTTACTTCCTTGTGCCAATTCCAAAAGGTATTGTCGTTTACAAAAACCCCTCTTTTCATGGTTACGTTGCCATACTTGGTTAAACCTGGCATTTTTACCGTAGAAAAAAGCGGACTATTGCTCTTTCTATATTCTATAATCTGATTTTCGACATCCATTCCAGATACTTCCTGAAATGCTACGCCTTTTAATTCTGTTCCTAAATCTACTTCGAAGCGAAACTTGGGCATTGGCCATGTTGCGCCTTCTTTGCTACCGTCTTCAGCCATGATATTTTATTTTTAAAATTTTGTTTAACAATTTGATTAACTAGATACAGCCATTTGCTGTTGGAAAGTAAGGATGATGAACTCTGCCGGGCGTACAATGGCTACTTTTACCTTCACTTTCATGAAACCCAACAAAAGATCGTCGGAGGTCATGGTGGTACCCAGCCCGCACTCTACCGAAAAAGCATCTGCTGCACTTGCCCCCTGCAACCCACCTTCTTTCCAAATGGTGGTTAAAAAACCACTGATCATTGCCTTGACAGCTTCCCAGGTGTTTTTTACGTTAGGCTCGAACACATAGGCCCTCGCGGCCAGTTTACACGACTGTTCTAACAAGGTCATGGTTCTGCGTACCGAAATGTATTTCCAGTCTTGGCTGTTGCCATCCAAGGTTCTGGCTCCCCAAATGAGAATACCAATGCCGTTAAAGAAGCGAATGGCGTTGATGGATTTGCCCGATACGGCATCCATGTTCAAACCACCCTGTTGGCTCTCCGAAAGCCTGATAGGCAAGGAAGCCACACCTACCATCGATGTATTTGCTGGCGCCTGCCATACGCCTTGTGTATTGTCTGTAGAGGTAATTACTCCAGCAATTGCACCGCTTGGCGGCAATAAGTTGGCATCGGTTAAAACATGCTTGATAATGGTGCTGTATACCTTGCTCGAATTGATCAGGGCATTATGGTACTGGGTTACGGTTAAAGGCGTACCCGCTGGACTTTCGATATTCGACAAAATAGTACCCGCCGCCTGGTTTGGATTGCTGGCTGGATTGATAAGCGGTGCCAATTGCTTCACATCGCCACCAAAAAGGTTGGTGTAATCGATATCTGAATTTTGCATAATGGTTGTACCCACAAACGGATAATAAGCAGCGCCGTAATTCAAACCCACCATTCCGGTATTGTTCCTAAAGGTTTCGATATCCTTGGTGTACATGATGGGATCTGGGTTTTTGCCGCCAATTATGTCAAAAATGGCTACCGAGGTCTGCATTTGTGTACACTGCAACAACATCTCCTGCATCAAAGTGCCATTATCTTGTACCGAGAGCAGCGTGGCTTCGGGGCAGATGTACATGGTTGGTTCCTGCTCGTTGAGCAACAGTTCGAGACCTTTTTTAAGATCGTTGAGCTGTACATTAGGGTTAATAAGCTGTTCGCCAATCGCAGCTGGCTTGCCCGACGGGGCTCCATAACTGCCAATAGATACGATATAAGCATCGCCGCCACCATTCTCATAAAAAAGCCTGATGCTATTGTACAGGTAATAAACCGTGTTGGGGTCTGGCAAAATAGAATAAAACTGGTCGTTAATAAGCATGTAGTTATTATCGGCCGGCTTGCTCTTTTGTGCCACCATGTAATAGGTTGGACTGTACTGCTTGGTAGGGCTTGCCGGCGGCGCAGGGTCAGGGTAGCAATAAATAGCCTGAAACTCGGCAAACGATGTGATTTTTTGCGGCACATTCAAGTACGACCGGCCTTCGTACAAGGCTTGGGGCGTATACCCTATAAATGCTGGGACGGCGGTTGCCACCGCTACAACAGAATTCGAAAAAGCGTTCTGTTCATTCAAATAGACCCCAGGGGACTTAATGTTTGACTCATTCATAAATCTTGTTTTTTATTTTAGTGTTGCTTAAACATATACATACATGGGTGATGAAAATTGTTGGCTGTCTCCTATTTTTACCTGTCCAAATCTGTGCGGATCTGGGCATGGCAGGCCTTTTAATACAAATTTGACAGGAGCCGATTTTGAGGGCGCTGTTTCGTGATGCGCCGTGGGTCTATGCAGCAGGTCGAATTTGTATTTAGGCACCTCGCTTAAAGGCAGCAATTCGTGGCCAGAAGTAAAAAGCAAAGCCGTTTGGCCAGTAGCTAACACTACAGCCGTTGGGCCAGTAAACTGGATATTGCCCTTGCCCGAAATCAGTGGATCGGCCAAAACAATGGCGCTTTTGTTAACCACATAATACTGCCATTGCGTAGCCTTGGCTTTTAAGCTGATGGCAAATACGGTGCTTTTGAACGGATGCGACAACACATCGTTGAAATGGATTTTCAATTGGCCTATTATGCCAGGTGCTAAAGTCTGTCTCTTATACACATCTAAAGGGGGGGGGGGGGGGGGGGGGGGGGGGGGGGGGGGGGGGGGGGGGGGGGGGGGGGGGGGGGGGGGGGGGGGGGGGGGGGGGGGGGGGGGGGGGGGGGGGGGGGG
>NZ_JAELUC010000322.1 GCF_016429155.1 Pedobacter sp. ASV12
TTCAGGCAGGTTAATCTTTTTTGGGTATTCGATCGCAATGGGCTTGCTGTCCAATATCTGATTGATCGTTTTAAAGGGATAAACGCCCATTTTAAAATTCTGCAGGGTGATGATGGTACGGTTCTTTGCGATACTATGGTAAATAAATGATGCATACCCATCCCAGCTTCCCGTATGCCCAAAATTAATGCGGTCTTTTTCACCAGAAAGGTCGAGGCCGAAACCGTAGGAAACATTTCTACCGTTTGTGGTCTTGGTTTTGGCGGTCATCAGTTCGAATTCTGCAGACGAGAAAAATGAGTTTGACGCCAAAGCATTGATCCACTTGTAAATATCCAGGATTGTCGAGTTAACTTTAGCGTTACCGACAATGCCATCAAGATAGTAGACCGAACTGTCACCATAATTAGGAT
>NZ_JAELUC010000323.1 GCF_016429155.1 Pedobacter sp. ASV12
AGATAATACTTCACAAAAATTTCATTACATACTCGTTGCTCGAGCTCTAAACAAAAAATGTTACTTAACTAAAAAATTCGATTAAAAATTTTGATAAGGTTAAAAAAGAAAACGTGCTGATTTATGGTTCAGACCATAATGCCATTTTGATCAAAAGAGCCATGGATCCGAACGAAAGTTCTGAATTGAACGTCATTGGCTTTATTGATGATGATATTCATAAAACCGATAAATACATTGAACAAAAAAGGGTTTTTCCCTTCTGCTCGCTGGCAAAACTAAAAGACAAGTATCAGGTACAGAAGATCCTGGTTGCAGAAAATGCGCTCAATACTTCAAACAAAATCAAGATCATAGAGGTTTGCTGCAATGCGGAAATGCACCTAATCAAGGTTCCTTCGTCAGACAAG
>NZ_JAELUC010000324.1 GCF_016429155.1 Pedobacter sp. ASV12
GTAAATGAGGATTCAGTAACCGAATTGATTTTCAAATCGCGCTGAAATGGATTAAGTGCATTAATAGCAATACTTCCTTTTTTGTTCAAGATCTCTTTCTTTACCGCAAAATAATTGATAAAGAAAGTACCTGTTTTTCCTTGGAAAGTATAACGCGGCGAGTTTACGGCTCCAAAGGCTTCAAAGCTCCAACCTTTTTTAAAGGTAGTGGCCGAGCGCAGGAAGATGTTATAGTTTACAAACGTTTTGGTACCGCTTACATTTCCAAAAGATCCGGTGTTCGCATCGATATTATTAACTTGGTAGGTATTGATACCCAGATTGCTCATCAAAGTCCACTTTGGCAACGGATTGTACGAGGCAAAAACATTAAAGCCATAGCTTTCTGATGTACCTACGTTGATATAAGT
>NZ_JAELUC010000325.1 GCF_016429155.1 Pedobacter sp. ASV12
CCTTTGTTTTGCATCGGGCGACGCTAAGCCAACTATTCCACACATAAATCTTATGTATTATCTATAACTTTTAATGAGCTTGTTTACTTTACGAAAACAACTTCTACAAATTTACCATTTGTTTAATGAATAAATGTCTACTCACAACATTCAAACCAATTTTCTAAACTTCGATTTTTAATATATTTCTATAAGTTTTAATTAGATTATCAAAACTATATTCTTTTCTAGCTCTTTCATGGGCATGATTACCTAACGAATTCCGAAGGGCCGTATCTGCTGCAAGCTTTAAAACACCATCAGCCAATTGTTGAGGAGACTTCACATCTACCAAAATGCCTGCTTTGCCTTCGCCCAGAATATCTGGAATGCCCCCAACCTTAGTTGCAACGCATGGCAGACCTATACTT
>NZ_JAELUC010000326.1 GCF_016429155.1 Pedobacter sp. ASV12
TTGTACGGGATAAAAACTTTTTACATTTGCTAGGTAAAGCATCCTATAATACTGCCGAAAATGAATTGATAGAACGGGATCATTCACGTATTACTTATTCATTATATTATTATCTTAAGGATGGATTTAAAGGCCTATTTAATTATCGAATAGAAACTTTGAAAGAGAGTGTTGATATGGCCATGCGTAAAGCGTCAGAGTTGGTGTATAATACATTTAAATACCAGCTTGTAAAGTATTTAGGGGTATTTAATACCATGTACAAGTATCACATGTCCCAAAAACTATCAAAATCTTTTGAAGAAGTGCAGGGTTTAGATCGTTTGTTAACAAAGTTAGAATATAATGCATTCTCAGATCAAGCTAAAATAGCCAGCGACTATGGAGTACCGCAACGCATCATTGACTAC
>NZ_JAELUC010000327.1 GCF_016429155.1 Pedobacter sp. ASV12
CGTAAACGAATCATCGCCGCATACAAAGAAAATATTTCAGTCTTTGATGTATCATGTGGATTTGATATAAATGCATTGCCTTTTCAAGTGTTCAATGAATGTGTGAGAGATTTTGGCACTGGTGATGGTAATTATGGGACTGCTGACCAAGCGGCATCCGGATTTTGCCAGTCGATGATATCGAGGATATTGGTAACCTTAAGTAATGAATCTTTCAAGTCCACGTTTGGTTTTACGGAGGAATCTAAAGCAGAGAATGAATTTACTTCAAAAGTTGAAGAATTTTTAATGCCAGATAGTGCAAAGGATGTGCTGATTATCTCTGTAGCTAATATACCGTCTGAGAATAAATTAAGGGAGATTTTAGTTAATGCAATTGGTAGATTTTTATTAGAGAAAGCACTTGCT
>NZ_JAELUC010000328.1 GCF_016429155.1 Pedobacter sp. ASV12
CTCCCCTCTCTCTACACATGTCGTGGTTCGTCGGCAGCGTCAGATGTGTATAAGAGACAGAGTTAACATTGCCCCAGTTTCTGTTCAACAAGTTGCCTACGTTGAAAATATCAGCAGTGAACTGCACTGAATTTTTAGAATTGCCAAAGTTTTTGAATATTTCTTGGGTCAATCTAAAATCGAATTGGTTTCTCCAAGGTGAAGTTCCACCATTACGTTGAGCGTACTCGCCTTTGTGTTTGCTCAAGTATTTATCTTGGTTGATATAAGCAAAGAAAATATCGCTTTGTTCTTGCGGCGTATAAGCTTTAGCATACTGTCTTACAGTAGTTACGCCACCAACTGTAGATGTAACCAAGTTAGTAGGTACCTGAACGAAAGTGATTTCAGATGGATCTCTTGGAATG
>NZ_JAELUC010000329.1 GCF_016429155.1 Pedobacter sp. ASV12
CCGTGGCGCTATCGGTTTTTTACTTTATTGCCTTGCTAAGAAACATCTTTAAGTTTACCGATTATCCCAACATTGCCGAATGGTTAAAGATTGGGCTTTTCTTGTTTGAACTGGCCATCATTTTTTGGTATCTGTATAAAGCGTTAAATAACCCAGGGCTTTTTAGAAATATCGATTCAAGGTTAAAGCTGGTGCAGCATATCGTTTCGGAAGAAAAAGATAATGGGCAATTGGTGGCTGAAAAAGAATATAACGAGGAACTGCTGAAATTAAGGAAATACATGCTGGACTCAAAGCCGTTCCTCAACCCGGCCTTAACCATCCAAGATGTTGCCGATGAAGTGCATATTCCCGTTCGTGATTTGTCGGTTTTGATCAACCATAAACTAGGACAGCATTTCTACGAT
>NZ_JAELUC010000033.1 GCF_016429155.1 Pedobacter sp. ASV12
CCCCCCCCCCCCCCCCCCCCCCCCCCCCCCCCCCCCCCCCCCCCCCCCCCCCCCCCCCCCCCCCCCCCCCCCCCCCCCCCCCCCCCCCCCCCCCCCCCCCCCCCCCCCCCCCCCCACAAATTTTTTTAATGATCCGGCGACCACCGATATCTACACATGTCGTGGTTCGTCGGCAGCGTCAGATGTGTATAAGAGACAGAACCCAACATAAACTCGCCCATCCATTTCGCTTTTCATCGCATACACAGTATAAATGCTCATCGCTAAAGTTTAGGAAACTTCCCTGCCTACCGCAGGCAGGTATTCTATCCGTTGAACTACAGGACCAGTCTTATTTCAGGTTGTGGATTTACGATTTTTGATCGTCAATCACTTTCAAGCGCACAAATATAAAAATTATCAGATGCATCAGCAATTTAGTTGAAACTATTCCTGCACCATTTTATATTTGACTATGAAAAAAATGCTCGGCATCTTATTCATTATCCTTGCCTGCATTTTGGGCATCTTCTGTGGTCTTATATTTTTTGTAATCGCTAGACCGGATCTGGCCAAGCTTGGGCAGATGACTTCCAACATGGAACGATTTGCCACCATCGCCAGTTTTTTGGTTTTTGAGCTATTTTTGCTGTCCCTGCCGGCTTATTGCTTTTCTTTGGCGTAAAGATGGTACAGTCCTCTAAAAAAGCCGATAAAACCCAGCTGCCAAGTTTTCCCAGCCGGATTATCAACCGCAATCCCTAAATCCAAAATCGTAAATCGACCTACTTGATTACGCTGCCATTGCCAAATTGAGCTGTAGGCGCCACGAAAGTGAGCTTCCCCTCGGCATCTTCGGCCATTAAAATCATGCCTTGCGAAACAATTCCTTTGATTTCCCGTGGTGCCAAATTAACCAACAGGCTTACCTGTTGCCCAATAATTTCTTCGGGCTGGTAATATTCGGCAATGCCCGAAACCACCGTACGTTCGTCTAAGCCGGTGTTGACGGTTAATTTCAGCAGCTTTTTGGTTTTTTCTACTTTCTCTGCCGCTATAATCGTTGCTACGCGGATATCCATGGCGCCAAACTGATCAAAATTGATGTTATCCTTGGCTGGTGCAACCGTAGCGCTTGCCTGTGCATTGGCGGCTTTACTGTTGTTCAGCTTGTCTATCTGCGCCTGTACTTCCTCGTCTTCTATTTTGCTGAACAAGAGCTGTGGCTCGTTTAACTGATGGCCACGTTTAAGCAAGTGGATCGAGCCGGCATCTTCCCAGGTATGGCCTCCGTAGTTCAGCATCTTCATCAGCTTGTCGGCCGTAAAAGGCAAGAAAGGTTCAATCAGGATTTCCAAATTGGCCGCAAGCTGCAAGCTGATGTTCAAAATGGTACGCACCCGGTCTTCGTCGGTTTTGATCACCTTCCATGGCTCGGTTTCGGCCAAGTATTTGTTGCCCAAGCGTGCTACATTCATCACTTCGGCCAAAGCTTCCCTAAAACGGTAGTTTTCTATCGAAGCGCTGATTTTTGCAGGATAGGTTTTCAACTCGTCGATTACCGCCTGGTCTTGCTCAGTTACTTCCATCAGCGTAGGCACCTTGCCATCGAAATATTTCTGGGTTAGTACCGTTACGCGGTTGATGAAATTGCCCAGAATAGCTACCAGTTCATTGTTGTTGCGGGCTTGAAAATCTTTCCAGGTAAAATCGTTGTCTTTGGTTTCTGGCGCAGTAGCCGTCAGAACATAACGCAATACGTCTTGTTTGTCCTTAAAATCGACCAGGTATTCGTTGAGCCATACTGCCCAGTTTTTAGAGGTCGATATTTTTTGTCCTTCCAGGTTTAAAAACTCATTGGCGGGTACATTGTCGGCCAAGATATAACCGCCATGCGCCATCAGCATGGCCGGAAAAATGATGCAGTGGAAAACGATGTTGTCTTTGCCAATAAAATGCACCAATTTGGTGTCTTCGCTTTGCCAGTATTCTTCCCAGCCACATTTGTCTGTTTCAAACTGGCGGATATAGTATTCTTCGGCCTTAGGATTCCATACATCCAGTTTCGGATAGTTACAAAGCTCTTTGGTGGCCGAAATATAACCGATAGGAGCATCGAACCAAACGTACAGCACTTTGCCTTCGGCACCTCTAACTGGCACTTTAACGCCCCAATCCAGATCGCGGGTCATGGCGCGTGGCTGCAAACCGGCATTGAGCCAGCTTTGGCATTGGCCGTATACGTTGGGGCGCCATTCTTTATGGCTCTCGATATAGGTTCTTAATTGATCTTCGTATTTATCCAATGGCAAAAACCAGTTTTTGGTTTCCTTGCGTACCGGAGGTTCTCCGCTTAAAGTAGATTTTGGATTGATAAGGTCGGTTGCATTCAAGGTGCTGCCACAGTTTTCGCATTGGTCGCCGTAAGCGTTTTCGTTGCCACATTTCGGACAAGTACCAGTAATGTACCTGTCGGCCAGGAACGTTTGTGCTTTTTCGTCGTAATACTGCTCGGTAACTTCTTCGGTAAACACGCCTTTTTTATATAGGTTTTCGAAAAAGGCCGAGGCGGTTTGATGATGCGTTAGCGATGAGGTGCGATGGTAAATATCAAAAGAAACACCAAAATCCCTAAAAGAATCGCCAATAATCTTGTGGTATTTATCTACCACTTCTTGTGGCGTAATGCCTTCTTTTTTGGCTTTCAGGGTAATGGGTACGCCGTTTTCGTCAGAGCCACAAATAAATTTGACGTCTCTTTTATTGGAGCGAAGGTAACGCACGTAGGTATCGGCCGGCAGGTAAACGCCCGCCAGGTGGCCAATGTGCACTGGACCATTAGTGTAAGGCAAAGCTGCCGTTACGGTATATCTTTTAATTTTACTGTTATCCAAAACTATTTATTTATTTTGGCAAAGATAAGTGTTTTACCCATGATTAAACAGCCACCGTATTTAAAAAAAGGAGATCAGGTTGCAATTGTATGCCCCGCCAAGAAATTGCCCAAGCCTATTGACAAGGCCATCGCTATCTTGCAGGGCTGGGGGCTTGAGGTGGTATTGGGCGAAACGGTAAATGCCAGCTACCACCAATTTGCCGGCACCGACGAGCTGCGCAAAAACGACCTGCAAAAATACCTCGACGACCCCAACATCAAAGCCATTATTGCAGGCAGAGGCGGCTACGGCACGCTCCGCATTATAGACGAGCTCGATTTTACGGCATTTTTGCAACAACCCAAGTGGCTAGTCGGTTTTAGCGATATTACCGTGCTCTTATCGCATGCCTTTGCCCAGTTGCAAATGCAGAGCATCCACGCACAAATGCCTTATACTTTTGCCGACAGCACACCCGAAGCATTGGAAAGCCTTAAAAATTCGCTCTTTGGCCAACCTGTGGCATATCATTACACCAGCAGTTTTAAAGGACGCAACGGACAAGTTGAAGGCCAGCTGATTGGGGGTAACCTCACTTTGCTCATTGCCGTAGAAGGTTCGGTTTCGGAAATGGATTATACCGACAAAATCCTTTTTATAGAAGATGTTGGCGAACACGAATACGCCATAGACCGGATGATGCGGCTCTTAAAGCGCAAAGGCAAACTGGCCCGGCTCAAAGGCCTTGTGGTAGGGGCTTTTAATGAGGTAGCCGAAGAAAGCATTCCTTTTGGGCAAAGCCCGCAAGAAGTAATCTGGGAGCTGGTTAAGGAGTACGGCTATCCGGTTTGTTTCGATTTTCCAACGGGCCATATCAACGACAACCGTGCCATGGTATTGGGTAAAAATGTATCTTTACGCATAGATCACCCTAACGTTCAATTTAAATTTTAAAAAATGGCAGTTTTCGACAATTTAGGTAAATACCGCAACACCGGCCTTCTTCTTTTAAGGCTTGGCCTCGGCACGATGATGATTATACACGGCTACCCCAAAATAGGAGGCGGCCAAGAAACCTGGACCCAAATTGGGGGCAGCATGAAATTGATCGGCGTTGATTTTGCACCGGTGCTATGGGGCTTTATGGCCGCCGCTACCGAAACTTTTGGCGGTTTTCTGCTGATATTGGGCTTGTTGTTCCGTCCGGTAAATATGCTTTTGGTGTTTACCATGATCATTGCGGCACTGGTTCACCTGTCTGACCCAAAACAGGGCCTGGGCGATGCTTCGCATGCCATAGAACTGGCCATTGTATTTTTCAGCCTGTTGTTTATTGGTCCCGGAAAATATAGTATCGACAAGAAATAACAACCTTTTTAAAAAGAAAAGCCTGTAAACAACAGGCTTTTTTTGTGGGCATCTATTTACAATCGAGGTTAAAGCTGGTCGTAAAAAGCCAGCAACTGCTTAACGCCTTCAACGGTGCTTAAATCTGGTTTTGTTTCGTTAACGTATTTGGTCAATTCGGCTTCCTTGTTTGCCAGTACGGCCAATATCGATTTTTTGTTCAGCTTCACTTCTTCCATGCTATGATCTGGCCTTACGATATAGTATTTGTTAGCCGAAGCTACTTTTTGGGTGGTAATGGCAGAGTTATACTCCCTATTTTCTTTGAGGTATTTAGCGTCGCGGTGTACGAATTTCGTTTTGCCATCGTATAAAATATGATAAAAAAACTTGTTCCCCGCAGCAAATACGCGGTAAATGGCATTGCCTTCGTCAACCAAAACAAATTCTTTAACCGCATCAACAAACTTGTTGGCGTTTCCCTCGGTATCTTTAAAATACAATACATTTTCTATCTGGTCGTATTTGATGGGAACGTCTTGATACTTTTTGCCATCGGTGGTGGTAATGATTGCCCTGCTCCAGTCTTTGGTGAGGTAGGGATCGCCAACCAGCTCGGTCTTTGTCCTCAGCTCTACGGTATTGCCGCTTACATCCTTCAGGTAGCCGATGTTTGTTTGTGCCTTTGCGCCCAATACCGCACTAACCAACACCGCAACAGCTATTAAAATTTTCTTTTTCATTACAGCCAACATAAAAATCGCTTCATTAAAGTAAGTTACGAAAAAACGGCGCATAACCTGCTAAAAGCAGTTCCATTATTTACAAAAAAGGGTTTTAGGCCATGGCCTAAAACCCTTTTGCTTTGTTGTTTATATTATTTCCAAACCGGATTTTGGGTATAGTTTGGATTGGCCAAAATCTCTGCCGTAGAAATTGGCATGAAATATTGTTTTTTGGCCGAGGTTAGGTTTACGGCCCCGCCGCTGTTGTCGTCGGGTGCCAAAGGCAAACGGTCAATTGCCAAGCCTCTTCTTCTCAAATCGAAATAGCGATGGCCTTCCCATGCCAGTTCCCTGAAACGCTCCAGGTAAACGTCGGCCACTGCCGAAGGTTTATCGGCATAAGTGGCCAGGTCAACATAGCCGGTAATACGGTTTCTTCTCAGTGTGTTCACATCGCCAACGGCCAACAGATAATTTTCTTTTTCGGCATAGGCTTCGGCCCTGATCAGGTACATTTCGGAAGTTCTGAACAATTTAATGTCGGCAAGGTTTCTGGTTGCGCTGTTGCCGCCATAATATTTTGAAATCAGGTTAGGGGTTTTGTTGGTTCCCCGGCCTGGCGTAATTTTCAGGTAATTGGCAAACCTCACATCAACAAGCGGTGTAGTGGCCGTTAATGCCGCAATGATTTTGGGCGAGGCGGCGAATTCCACTGCGTTTGCCGTTGAAGCGAAAAGATCGCCGATACGGGCATCGCCACTCACACGTTTCAGTTTCCAAACCACTTCGTTGTTGCCGGCATCTGTCCAAATATTGGAAAACTGGGCGATGGTTGCCAACGGAATGGCATTAATCACTTCGGTAGTTGCCGCAATGGCCAAATCCCATTTTTGCTCGTACAAATAAACCCTGGCCTGAATGGCGGCCACGCCTTTATTGGTAATCCTTGTATTATCGGTAAAAGAAGTCGGGATCAATCCTTTGGCAGTTGTCAGGTCTGCTTCAATTCTTGCAAACGACTCGGCTACGCTTAGCCTTGAAGGCTTGATAAATACCCCAGCTGTTTTTTCGTCGATGTAGGCGATGCCCAAATCGGTTCCGTTATAACCCGAAGCATAAGATTTGAGCAACTGGAAATGTGCATAGGCCCGTAGCGCCAGGAGTTCGCCCTTCACCTTGTTTTTGGTGGCGGTTTCGGTGGCAGAAGTAGCCTGAACACGGTCGAACGCAATCAGCACCTGATTTACGCGGTTAATGGTTGCATAAAGGTTTACAAAATTGTTGGCCAACGTACCATCGCTAGAATCGTATTCCCACCGGTATTGGATCGCACCCCTACCCGTATTGTTTTCAATCGGGTAATAAGATTCGTCAGACAGGTAGTTAGACAAGTTGATGTCGTTATTCCCTAAAGCGGCATAGGCGCCTACCAAGCCACTTTCCAAATCGGCCACAGCGGTAAATGCAATATCTCCGGTAATCGAATCGGTGGGTTTTAAATCTAGATCTTTATCGCAACCCTGCAATAACAAGGCCGCTCCGAGAACCGGGAGGATAAAGTATTTTTTTATGTTTATCATTTTCATGCTATTTAAATTAAAAATCAACTTTCAGACCAAGCGTATAAGTTCTGGCATTTGGATATTCGAATGCCGCGATGTTATTGTTATCTTCCGGATCAAAGCCTCTCCATTTGGTCCAGGTATAAAGGTTCTGTCCTTGTACAAATACCCTGATGCCAGAAGCATACTTGATTTTGCTCATCAGCTTTTTAGGGAAGGCATAGCCAATGTTAAAGTTCCTGAAACGGATGTAGGAAGCATCCTGTAGGTCGGCAGAAGAAAATCTTCTTACCGAGCTGATCGATTGCACATCGGTTACATCACCCGGTTTTCTCCATCTTTTTAAAACCAGGGTAGATACGTTTGAAGTGGCGAAGGTTCTGTTTTGGGTAAAGAAATCCTCGTTGTTGAACCTGGTTACCTGATCTGCAAACGAGAAGAAGGCATCGAAATACAAGCCTTTGTAGCTGGCGCTCAAGTTAAAACCGCCCTGAAATACAGGTTGGTAGGTTCCGAAGGTAGCCTGCGATTGGGTAGCGGCATTGTAGTTGGTGGTAATGGTACCGTCGAGATTATAAAACATCGGCTCGCCGGTTTGGGTATTCACACCGGCATATTTTACCTGATAATGCGATCCAAAAGGAAGGCCTTTTCTCACGATACTGGTTCCCAAGATAAATTCGTTTACTTGGCCAAGGTCGGTAATCTCATTTTTGTTGTAGTTAAAGTTTGCACCTAAGGTAACCCTCAAGTCGTTTTGCGAAACCACATCTACCTGCACGTCGGCCTCAATACCTCTGTTGCGCATTTTGCCGGCATTAACGTTTAGCGACCCGAAACCAGATGTTGACGACAAGCTTTGGCTGATGAACAAGTTAAAGGTATTTCTGTTGTACCAATCGAATACAAAGCGCGCCCTATTTTTCCAAACAGAGAAATCTACGCCCAAGTCAAGTTGTTTTTGGAACTCCCAATCGTATTCTGGGTTGCCCGGCGAAGTTGGGGCGATACCGGTTGAGGTTCCGTACCTGGTATTGCCATATGTTTGGAAATATCCAAAATCGGAAATAAAAGGCGCCGCCGTCAAGCCGTAGCTTCCTCTTACCCTCAATTCGTTTAGCCAATCGATTTTAGAGATGAAGTCTTCTTTTTTGGCATTCCAGCTGGCACCAACCGACCAAAAGCCTTTGTACCTGTTTGCACTTGGAATGGTTGATGATCCATCGTAACGATAGCTACCGGTAACGGTGTATTTATCGTCATAGGTATACCTGGCGCTCGAAATAAAAGAGGCCAACAAACTTTGCGAGCGGTTTCCGGTTAAGAGCGGGATAAACAAATTGGCCGCCGAACCTGGCGTTACGCCGGCAGGCGTGCCCTGCAGCTTCGGATTGATACCATAACCTGTAGTAGACAAGGTTTTAAACTTCACCCTGTTCATTTCAAACAAGGCCTGGGCCTCAAAATCATGCTTCTCGTTAAGCGTTTTGGCAAAGGTTAAACCGCTGGTAGAAGTAAGTTGCAGGTTTCTGGTATAAGCTTCGGTATACCGGCCTTGGTTGCCCGGAAAGCCGAATGCCGCCGAATAGCCAGAGAAAGGAACGGTAGTTCTGATACCGTTGGTTTCTCTATAATCGATACCAAATGTGGTTTTGGCATAAAGATCATTGGTAATCCTGTACCTTAAATTGGTGCTGAGGCCTGCTTTTGTTTGGTTCGATTTGTTTTGCGAATTCAGCAAAGCATCGAGTGCGGTTGCGCCCTCTCTCGTATCCAGTAATTCGTATCCTGGAGGCAGTGCGGTAGCCGCATTATAAGCCGTAATTAATTTACCGTTAACATAAGGCAGTTCGTAAGGCAATGAATAGTAGGCTGCCGAAAACGGGTTGTTTCCGTTGGTGCTGTTTTCCTGCTCAATCAAAGAACTGTTGCTGAAACCGGCATTCACATTGGCCGAACCCGACAATCTTCCCTGGTTAAAATCTACATTGGTTCTGAACGAATAGCGCTCTATGCCAGACCTCACGGCAATACCTTCTTGCTTGTAATAGTTGGCCGAAGAATAGAACCTAAAATTCTCATTGCCGCCACTGGCGTTCACTTCATGTTCTTGGAACTTGCCTTTTTGAAAGAATATGTCCAAGTAAGGCGATTTAATTCTCGACAAACTATCGAGCATCTGCGCATTTCTTGCTTTTTCGGCCGAACTCAAGCCTGCATTGGCCGGATTTTTTGCCGAAAGATACCAGCCAGGACCCAAGGTCAGGTTATTTTCCAAGCCTACCTCTTCTTCAAACTGCAAACGCTGTGCGGTATTTAACATTTCAAATTTCGGACTGGTGCGGTTAGAAAAGCCGAATTGGGTATTGGCACTGAAAACAACTTTGCCCGCCTTACCTCTTTTAGAAGTAATTACAATCACCCCGTTCGAGCCCCTTGATCCGTAGATGGCCGTTGACGAAGCATCTTTCAACACCGTAACCGATTCGAAGTCGGCAGGGTTCATCGTAGAAAAAACACCAGTTTCAATTGGAATTCCATCGAGCACGTATAAAGGTTGTGTAGAACCATTGATAGAGCCGATACCCCTAATGGTTACACGGGCATTGGAGCCTGGCTGGCCAGATCCGGCAGTGACATATAAGCCCGGTACCCGGCCTTGCAAAATCTGGTCGATAGATCCTACCGGAATGTCATTGATCTTCTCAGATGTAACCTTGCCCACGGCTCCGGTTACTTTTGTTCGCGAGGCACTTCCATAACCTGTTACGATGACTTCCTGCAACGATTTTTCGTCGCTCTCGAGCGATACGTTGATGGTTGTTCTGTTGCCAACTACTTCTGTTTTGGTTAAGAAGCCCAAATAAGAAAATTCAATAGATTCTATCGAAGATGGGATGGAAAGAACATAACGGCCTTCCACATTGGTTTGGACACCGATATTAGTGCCTGCTGCTTTAACGCTTACACCGGGAATTGGCAAGCCGTCGGCCGCTCCAAGAACCCGTCCTGTTATTGTTTTGTTTTGCGCCGTTGCCGTCAGGGCAAACAGCATCAAAAGAAACAAACTTTGTAAAAGTTTTCTCATAAAGAATAGTTTTTAGTTAAAAATTTTCCGAATTGGATGCCATGAAAGTAGCGCAACCACGTCGATTTTCTTAACAAAACTTTAACAAAGGTGATTTTGGCACAAGGCGCATCCTGCTCTTTTTAAACAAGTTACAACAGCCTTTTTTACCCTGAAACAGGCATAAAGGATATAGGGGGCGAGTTTCTTCACGAAATCTGGCCTGCAAAATCTGTCGGTTTATTTAAGGTAAAGCGCTCCCGCCGGGCAGGCGGGAGAAAAAGGGATTTTTGACGCGATTTAACCTAGTTTACCAAAAACAGGGCATTGGTGAACAGTTGTTTTCCGTTTTCCCAAAACGAGCGGAAAAGCACATCGGTGCCCAGGTACACTACGGTACCTCGGCCTACTTCCTGTACCCCGAAAAGCATACCGGCATTGAGCTTTTTCTTCACTTTTTCGCCGGCTACGCCAGCCATATAGCTATTGGCTTTTAACGTACCTACGTTCCAGCCGTTTTCTAAGGGCTCGTAAATCTTTTCGTCGGTTTTTAGGGTATAGTAATATTTGCCTAAGCCTAAGGCTAAGGGATGGCTCTGGTCGAGACTTACCTTATAAATAGCCCCCGGAATGGCATTTTCGAGGTCGTCTTTGTCTTTTTCGGCATACCTGCGTTCGTTACTTTCTTTTTCGTCTTTTTTCGCGTACTCTTTCTTCTTGATCTCGAAAGGCTTCTTGCCCAGCAACGAAGTAATGGCGTCTTCCATTAAGATCAGTTTGCCTCCCGCATTGAGCCAGCTGCTTAACTGTTCGGCCATTTTATCGTTATAAGAGCCATCGGGCATAATGAGTACGTTGATCTTATTGAGGTCTAAATAAGCGGCAGACTGCGTGCTGATCATCGTAATCGGATAGCCCAGTTCCTGCTCAAAGAAGTGCCAAACTTCGCCTACGCCACCAGATGAAACTTCCTGTCCGGCCACTACCGCAATTTTAGGTACGGCCAGCAGGCGGTAAACCGACGATCCGAAATCTTTCCCTTTTTCTACATAGCCACTGGCAATCGGAAAAAAGGCTACGTTAAAATCTTTGGCCGTTTCGGTTAAAAACCTGCCAAAATCTTTCATGTTGCGTTCGTTTTCGTTGCGGTAAACCAGCAAGGAGCCTGCCGGGTAGGCTTTGCCCCCAATGGTGAAGCCTTCTTCGGCTATCCGCACTTTTACCTTTTGCCTTTGCAGGGCAATGAGCACCTGTGCGTCGGCTACCGAATTCCAGGGAATAACCCAGGCGTAAGGCTTGGCCAAGTTAGGCAGTGTTTCTTTTTTCTCTTCTATAAAATTAAAGCTTCCTGTTACCGCTTCTTTAACAGCATAGGCATTTAAGCCATAGGCGTAAGGCAAGGCCCAAGCCGTAATGTCGTAAGTATTCGAATCGGTTACCTTGGTTTGCGGTTCAAAAAGCACATTGGCCATTACCGAGTGGGGCTGCTGCAGGTTTACGATCAGGTCGTTGCGCTCTACCTTAAAACTCTCGGTTTTTTGGGTTTCGTAGTTATAGCCGTTCAGCGTGCGTTCGGCGCCAAAGGCAAAGGCAATGTGGTTATTTTTGAGCAAATCGGCCAGTTTGCGCAAACGCGAAATATTCTGGGCCTTTACAATGTAGGTGGTATAAGCGCCTGGCGGATTGCTGGCACTTTGTTCGAAGTATTTTTTATACTCGCTCATCAGTTTTTCGGCATTGGCCGATACCGTTTCCAGTGTAGCCATTGAGGTGGTAAAATGATGGTCTATTCTGTCTTTCAACGTCAGTGTATCTCCATCGGCAGTAACCACCGCCAAGCCGGCCCTGATTCCGCCCTGCTCATAAGTCATGCCGATCGCCCCATTGTACAGCGGATAGGTATCGCCATAAGAAGGGTACAAAAGGTCGAAACGCTCCTTGGTAAAATATTGCCAGCCGTTTTCGTCGAAATACTTGGCATTGTTTTTTCCCACAATAACCTGAAACTCCCTTTGCCAAGGCGTAATATCCTGGTGAACCGGCTCTGCCGCCGGTGCAAAATAATACGGTTCATTATAGCCTTGTTCGTGAAAATCAACATGCACTTGTGGCATCCACTGGTGATAGGCCACCAGTCTTTGTTTGGTTTCAACCTGCGTTTGCCAGGCCCAATCGCGGTTAAGATCGTAATAGTAGTGGTTGGGCCTACCCCCAGGCCATGGCTCGCTATGTTCTCTGGCCGAAGGATCTGGATTAGGCACTTTGCCACTTACCATGTTGTAGTAGCTCACATACCTCTCCCTGCCATCAGGATTTAAGCAGGGATCGATAATCACTACCGTATTTTTTAGCCAATCTTTCACCTTGCCATCTGTCGCCTGGGCCAAGGTATACAACACCCGCATAGAGGTTTCGGTCGAATTGGCCTCGTTGCCGTGCACATTATAGCTCAGCCACAAAATAGCCGGTTGCTGACTCATTTTGGCTGGTGTTTTGGTAACGCTCGAAAAATTAAGGTTATTGGTACGGATTTGCTCCAGCTTATCCATATTGTCTTGATCGGAAATAACCGCCAGCAACAGTTCGCGTCCCTCGTAGGTTTTCCCATAGGTTTGCAGCTTGATGTTTTTGTTGAGCGAAGCTACTTTTTTGAAATAATCGACAACCTTTTGATGTGGGGTAAAGTGGCTGCCCAAGGGATAGCCCAAAAATTCGTCGGGCGACGGTGTTTGAGCCATTGCACTTGAAACACCTAAACAGCACAGCAATAAATAGAGTAGCGATCTTTTCATATGATGGTGATTAATAATCAATAATACTAAAAAGAATGCTTTTTTTAGCTTTGCATTTGTAATTTTACCTCAACTTATCCGCTTGCAATGGTCCATATCGAAAAGCTTTACCAATATTATTTACAACACCCCATCGTTTGTACAGATACCCGCAACATTAGCCCAGGATGCTTGTTTTTTGCCCTAAAAGGCGAAAATTTTGACGCCAATGTGTTTGCCCAGCAGGCCTTGGAACAGGGCGCGGCCTTTGCCATTGTTGACAATGAGGCTTATGCCACCAACGAACGGTGCCTTTTGGTAAACGATGTGCTCACCACTTTGCAGGATTTGGCCAAACACCACCGTCGGCAACTCCAAATTCCGGTAATTGGCCTAACCGGCAGCAATGGCAAAACCACCACAAAAGAGCTCATCAGGGCTGTTTTGGCCGAAAAGTATCATACTTTTGCCACCAAAGGCAATTTGAACAACCATATCGGTGTACCGCTTTCCATCTTGTCGCTAACGCGCGAGACTGAAATGGCCGTTATTGAAATGGGCGCCAACCATCAGGGCGAAATTGCCATGCTGTGCGAAATTGCCCAGCCTACCCATGGCCTCATTACCAATGTGGGGATGGCGCATTTAGATGGATTTGGAGGCTTTGAAGGTGTGAAAAAGGGCAAGGCCGAGCTTTATGCCTACCTGAAAAAAACACATGGCTTTGCTTTTATTAACCGCAACAACCCTTACCTCATCGAAATGAGCGAAAGGGCCGAACTGAACAAGGTTGTTTATTACGGCACGGAAGAAGGCAACAGCGTTACCGGCCAATTGTTGCATAGCGATCCGCTGATTGAACTGGAATGGCATACGGCCAGCGAAAGCCACCAGGCCAAAGCCAACTTAACCGGAACCTACAATTTTGAGAACATATTGGCCGCCATTTGCATTGGACATTTTTTTAGGCTAACCGCCGCAGAGGTCAACAACGGGCTGGCCCATTACTTTCCCACCAACAACCGTTCGCAATTAACCAAAACCGACAACAATACGGTTATCTGCGATTTTTACAACGCCAACCCCAGCAGCATGAGCGCCGCATTGCATAACCTGAAAGCACTGAGCGCCCCGCACAAAACGGCCATTATTGGCGATATGTTCGAACTGGGCGAAGAATCGGCTGCACAACACGAAAAAGTGGCCAAACTGGCCTCACAGTTGGAAATAGAAGATGTTGTTTTTATTGGCAAATATTTTTATGCGCTAAAAGACCGCTATAGCGGACAGTTTTTTGGCACACCGGCCGAAGCATCGGCTTACCTCAAGGCCAATCCGATTAAAGACAATCTGGTTTTGCTAAAAGGCAGCAGAGGCATGGCCTTAGAGCAATTGTTGCCTTTGCTTTAAAAGAATATACTTTAAGCACACCTGCGAAGTTTTAAAAACTTCGCAGGTGTTTCATGATAACTTCGAAAGTGCGTTTCTACATTTTTCCGATCTGGGCCAAAGCGCTTTTCAGGTCTTCTTTAATGGCATCGGGTGTATCAGGATTGGCAATCATGCTGTTAGCTAGGGCTTTGAATTTCTCAAAATCCTTGGCTTTGATAAAAAGAATAGCCTTTACATAATCTTTAAGGTAGGCCTTCTTGGCATCTTTTGCCGGCAGGACGATACTTTCGAACTTGGTCAGCATCGGCGCCAGCTTGCCTTCTTCGGCCAGTACCGGACCAAAGGTCATCATGGCATTGCATAAATGTTCAAAGTCTACCTTAGCCGGGGTATTGTCTAAAAGGATATTGAATTCCTTAATCGCATCGTCGGTTTTCTTGCTGTTTAAGAAATACTGCGTTTGGAAAAAATGATAGATAAAGAACGACTTTTCGGGAATGTATTTATCCAGTACCGTTTTTACGGCCGCAAAATCGGGCTCTTCCGAATCGCCCTGGATGGCTCCGGAAACGGCATAACCCAAGGTAAGGCCAATCATGCGCTCTTCCACATCTTGTGCGGTATATTTGCCTCCTTTTACAATCTTGTCTTTGTTGGCAATAATGTAAGCCAACGACTTTTCGTCGGGCAGGGTTTCTATATGGTTCATCACCAGGTCGATCAGATCGGCATTGCCTAAAATATCGGCTTGTTTGGCCAGGTAATCGTTGCTGATCTGCGTAAAGTCCTCGTCTTCAAATTCGGCGGCCATGGCTGCAAATTTTACAAACTGGGCATTGCTCAGCTCCATGGCCTTGTTTTTTAGCGTAAAAAACTGCGTTTCCGGGTTTTTGGCAGTTTGGCCCAAGGTTACAAAATCCGCAGCTTCGTGAAAGCCAACGCCTTTGTGCAGGATATTACCATTGGCATTGATAAACAATAAGCTCGGATAGGCCGTAACCTGGTATTGCTCGGCTAGTTTTGGGCCTTCGCCCTTTTCCATGTCGTATTTAACATTAATAAAATTGGCATTGAAATAATCGGCTACCGCCTGGTTTTTATAGGTTTCGGCATCCATGGTTTTGCAAGGGCCGCACCAAGTGGCGTAGCCATCCAAAAAAATCATTTTGTTTTCCTTTTTGGCTTTTTCCAACACCGTGTTCCAGGCCGGATTATCCATAAAATTAATTTCGGCCGCATTGGCAAATGCAGTCATTAAAAACAGGCTCAATGCCCATACTAATCTCTTCATCTGTTATTTTTTTTCTGTTCCCTTAAATGGCAAATTGCGATAATCTTACCGGTCTTTATGGCTACTGCTGCTTGCTGATGCTCAAGCCAACATCGCTAATGCCCAACAAAGGATTATCGCGCATATTCTGCTCTATCTCGATTTCATATTTTCCGGCTTTTGGAAAGCGCAAGTTGCTGAACAAAGGGAAAGTATGGGTATAAATAGCTCCCGACCCCTGGCCAAGCCATTCGCCATCTGCCTTGGCCAGCTTAAATTGGTAACGTGTGCTTTTTTGCAGTCCGCTGCCTTTCAAATGCACCACCACGTAGAGGTTTGCATAGCGGTAGTCTGTGGTATGGCGCAACCTGAACCTGATTTGGTAAGGTTGGTTTGCGGCCTTCACCTCCAATGTGGCCTTCAAACTTTTGGCATAAGCCCAGCTATTGTCGGCAACACTTTGATTTACATCGAGTACTTCATTGTTCATGCAACCCGAAAACATGATCAAAGCGACCAAAAACAGGAAGACAGAATTAAGCTTGTTCATTTTTTGGTGGGGTTCCCGACGGGTTGTTCGGCTTATTTTTGTTACGGTTCTTATTGCGGTTGCGGTTATTGCGATTGCCTTGTTGCTGCGCTTGTGGCTGGTTTGCACCTCCTTCTGCTACAGGCTTAGGGCTTTGCGGCTGCTTTTGCGACTGTTGCCCCTGCTTAGGCCGCTGGTTTTTGCCCTGTGCAGGTTTGTTGCCTTGTTGCTGCGCCTTGGCCTGCTGACCTTGGTTCTGATTTTGGCCACGCTGCTGATCGCCTTTGTTGTTTTTGTTACGGTTACGGTTGTTATTGCGGTTTCTGGCTTTCTCGTCTAAACGGGTTAAACTGTCTTGGCCAACCACGTTCTCGTAATCGTATACTTTCTCTACTACCGCGGCTGGTTTTAGCGCTACGGCTTCTTCTTTTAGATTAACCGGTTTTTCGCCACGCTTGTTCATGGCCATGATTTCTTTTACACGGTCTACCTTGAGCGGGATCCAGTCTTCCTGATTGGCATAACTGAACCACATCAGTTTTTTGAAGATATCGGTTTTTTGGTGGCGGGCTACACCGATTTCGGTGTGCAGCGATTCGATGCGGTCTGGAATATCCTTAAGCGCATCCAAATAGGTATCTAGCTCGTAGTTAAGGCAGCATTTCAGCTTGCCACATTGTCCGGCCAGTTTTAAGGTATTTAACGATAGGTTTTGGTATCTGGCCGCAGCGGTTGATACCGTTTTAAAGTTAGTGAGCCAGGTAGAGCAGCACAATTCCCTGCCGCAAGAACCAATGCCACCCAAACGGCCGGCTTCTTGGCGCATCCCGATTTGGCGCATTTCAATTCTTATACGAAAAGTTTCGGCCATTCTTTTAATCAGCTCCCTAAAATCTACACGGCCTTCGGCGGTATAGAAAAAGGTGGCTTTGGTTTTGTCGCCCTGATAGTCTACGTCGCTAATTTTCATTGACAAACGCAGATCAAGTGCCAAGGTACGGGCCTTGTGCATGGTTTCCCATTCCATTTCCTTGGCCAGTTTCCACTTCTCTACATCGGTTTCGGTAGCCTTGCGGTATACTTTTCGGGTAACTTGGTCTAGATGCGTTTTGCGGCGTTTCATCTGCATGCGCACCAATTCGCCGGTTAGCGAAACATGGCCTACATCGTAGCCTCCGGTTGGTCCTTCAACGGCCACCAGCTCGCCTATTTCAAGGTAAATATTGTCGCTGTTTAAGAAAAACTCTTTTCTGGAGCCCTTAAACTTCACTTCAATTACTTGAAAAGGTATATAGTTAGCAGGCATGTCCATGTTAGACAGCCAATCGTGTACTTCCATTTTCTGGCAGCCGCCCGTTAGGCAAGAGCCATTGCTTTTACAGCCAGCAGGGGCGCAACCGCCTCCTGTTGAACAACTTCCACATCCCATATTAGTTGTATATATATTGAGTCCCCTGAGGGAGCGTTTTAAATTTTATTATTTTAACTAATTGTAAAGATACATCTAAAAACAGAATTTTCGGATTCGCATTGCGTTCAATATGGTAATGCGCCTGTTCCAATTCGTTAATCAAGGCCTCTACCATGGCCAGATCCAGTACCTTTTCCGACAGCTTTTGCGCCACCTCGAGCGTTTGTGGCGGTAATTTAACCAATTCGTAGGCCCCGCTCAGCAGCAAGCTGCACTCGCGTAAAAAATTGATGCCGTACTTTAAAAAATTCTTTTGGTTCTCTCTTCCCCAGCCGGCAGCCGTATCGGTAAAGGCAATCATGGCCGGTACACGGTTGCCAAAGCCCAGCCTTAGCCATTCGGCAAACAGGCCTGCATTGTTGTTGGTTACATCGTTGAGCAGCGCATTGGCTTCAATCAGGTTGCCATCGGCCAAAAAGCTGTATTCGATGGCTTGTTGTGCAGAGAGCTGCGCCTTGTTGATGAGGTAGTTTTCTACCACTTCGTCGGCCAGTTTGGGGATCTTCACAATTTGCGTCCGCGATAATATGGTGGATAAAATCTGTTCCTGGTTTTGCGCCACCAAAATAAAAAGGGTATTTGCAGGCGGTTCTTCGATAATTTTCAGCAAGGCGTTTCCTTCTTTATCCAAAAACTCTGGCAACCACATGATCAGCACCTTGGTATCTGCCTCAAATGCCTTGTAACTTAGTTTTTTGATGATATCGTGGCACTCGGCAATATTGATATTGGCCTGCTTGTTGTCGGCACTTAATTTAGAACGCCAAATATCCAGGTCGAAATAGGGCTCTTCCAGCAACAAACTGCGCCACTCGTCGAGCACATCGACTGCGGTTTTGACATCTTTCGAAGCAAAAAACGGGTAAGAGAAATGCAAATCGGGGTGGATATACTTTTCGTACTTGCGGCACGAAGCACACTCGCCACAGCTATCGGTAGCGGTTCTGTTTTGACAGTTGATGTATTGGGCATAGGCAATGGCCAGCAAAAGGGCTCCGTTTCCTGCCGGCGCCAAAAACAGCTGCGCATGGCTCACCCTGTTTTCTACAACGGTTTGCAGGAGTTGTTGCTTGATGTTTTCCTGTCCGATAATCTCTTTGAACTGCATTGGTGCAAAATAAGAAATAGATTTGAGATGTGGGGCAGGAGATGTGAGATTGGTATGCGTACCGAGTATAACGGAGTGCGTATTGCGTAATGCGCTTCTAGGCCTGCTCCCTAAACTCAATACGCACTCCGCTATACGCAAGCCTTTGGTATTGTAAAAATTTGATTGATATATCAATAATTGATTTGGCATACATATATTTGCATTATGGAAAACCTCAACGACACGATGCTTTACACTTTAGACAAGTGTTTTAGAACCTACAACCAGTTTGCGCAGCGCAACGTACGCCAGGCGGGCTATGACATTACCATAGACCAATGGCTCATTTTAAAAAGCGTAGCCGAAAACCCCACCATTACGCAGAACGACATCAGCAAAATTGTGTTTAAGGACAATGCTTCCATTACGCGCATTATCCAGTTGCTGGTTGCCGCGGGCTATCTGGTACGAGAGGCCCATCCTTCAGACCGCAGGCGGGTAACGCTTACCTTAACCGATAGTGGCTATCAGGTAACCCAAAAGGTAAACGAAATCGCTATCCAAAACAGAACCAAGGCCTTAAAAAACATCGACCAACAAAGCATCGTAGAGATGAAGCAATTGATGCAACGGATTATCGCCAATTGCCAGGAATCCTGACCAAACAACAAACCAAACAAATGAAACCAACCCGCAAATTATTTTTAATATGGCTTTGCCTCATGGCAGGCTTTAAGCTACATGCACAGAACCCGGCTCCAACCTTATTGGTTACGGTACTAGACGAACAACGGCAACCTGTTGCCAACGCTACGGTAGAACTGCACAAGGCCGCTAACAAAGCCCTTGTTAAAGCGGCCATCAGCAATGAAAAAGGCCAAGCCGAGTTTTACGCCATTGCCCAAGGCCCATATTATGCTACCGTTGTGGCAGTAGGTTTTGGCAACAAAAACAGCGCTACATTTCAGCTACCGGGTACGCAAACCTTAACCGTTAACCTGAGCACAAGCACCAAAAATCTGCAAGAAGTAACCATTACATCGCGCAAGCCTTTTGTACAACGCAGCCAGGGCAAAACCGTGGTGAATGTAGATGCCGCAGTAACCAATGCCGGCACTACAGTGCTAGAGGTACTCGAAAAATCGCCGGGAGTAATGGTTGATAAAAACGGTGGCATCAGCTTGCAGGGCAAACCCAGCGTGCTGGTGATGATTGATGATAAACCAACCTACCTCTCGGGCAGCGAACTGAACAACCTGCTCAGCAGCATGAACTCGTCGCAGGTAAACCAGATCGAGTTGATTACCAGCCCTTCGGCCAAGTACGATGCCAATGGCAATGCGGGCATCATCAACATCAAAACCAAAAAAAACAAGCAGGAGGGCTTTAACGGCAACATCGCCATTAACCTGGGCCAAGGCAAATACCTGAAAAGCAACAACTCGCTTTTGCTTAACCTGCGCTCGGGGAAGGTCAATACTTTCGTAAATTACAGCTATGGCTATTACAAAGGCTACACTTCTATTTATGCGTATCGCCAGTACTTCGACGACCAGGGAACGGTTACTTCTGCGCTCGACCAGCCCTCGTACCTGAAAAGCACCAACAGTCCGCACCTGCTTAAAACAGGGGTCGACTTTTTTGCCTCCGACCGTACAACGATTGGTCTTACTTTAACCGGCAATTTGGTTTCGCGTACGGGTATTAGTACTGCTGTGGCTACCTGGATGAGCAAACAGGTTACCGATTCGGCCATCAGCACCATTGGTACCAGCGATTTCGGCCTTAAAAATGGCGCCGTTAATGTATATGCCCGCCACAACATCAGCAAAACGCAGGATATTGGCTTTGATGTAGATTATTTGGGCTATTCTATTGACAACAACCAGTTTTTCAACAACATCCGTACCGGGTCCGTGGCTTACAATCAGGGATCAAGGGGCAGCATTCCTTCTAAGCTCCATATTTTTTCGGCCAAGGCAGATTATGTTTTACAACTCGGCAAGAACGCCAAGCTTGAAGCGGGGGCGAAGTCGTCGAACATCAGCACCGACAACCAGGCCAACTACGAATTGCTGCGCAATGGCAACTGGGAGGCAGACCTCAATAAAAGCAATCATTTCAAATACCAGGAAAACATCAACTCGGTTTACAGCAGCCTCGAGCACAAGGTGGGCCGTTTGAGCTATCAACTGGGGCTCCGTTATGAAAATACGCATTATGTAGCCGATCAATTGGGCAACGCCATAAAAACCGGAAGCCGTTTTACCAAAACCTATCAAGACTTTTTCCCTTCAGGCTATCTTACGTATCAAGCCGACTCGTCAAACGCCTTTACGCTGACCACAGGACGCAGGATTGACCGCCCGCCTTACCAAAAGCTGAACCCTTTTGTGTTTATCATCAACAAATACACCTATCAGCGAGGCAATCCGTTCTTCTTGCCTCAATACACCTGGAATTTCGAGCTGAGCCATTCGTACAAAAACCTGCTCACTACGGCGGTTTCCTATAGCGGCATTAAAAATTATTTCTCGCAATTATTTTTGGCCGAGGGCGACGACATCTTGGTGTACACCGATGGCAACGTGGGGCAGATGCACAATTTGGGCGTAGCGGTAACGCTTCAGGTATCACCATTCAACTGGTGGTCGTTAACCGCACAAAGCAACTTCAACTACAAAAAACTGAGTGGCTACCAACAGGTAAACTACCAATCGTCGGTAAAACAGCTGCACAACAGCATGAACAACCAGTTCAGGATCAGCAAAACGCTTAATGCCGAACTTTCGGGCTTTTACACCACCAAGGCACGCAACGATTTGCAGGAGCTGCTTTCGCCAACCGGGCAGGTATCGGCGGGCCTGGCTAAAACCTTATTCAAGGGCAACGGCACCTTGAGGCTTACCGCACGTGATATTTTCCATACCCAATCGATGGAAGGCTTAACCGATTTTCCTGGTGCCAACGAGTATTTTATTTTATGGCGGGACACCCAAGTATTGAACGTTGGATTTAGCTATCGTTTTGGCAAACCGTTAAAAGCCACCAAGCGTTCGGCAGGCGGGGCCAGCGATGAAATCAACAGGGCGGGGACCTAGCAGGAGGAGGCCGGAGGTCTAAAGTCGATCGTCTATGGCCGATGGTCAACGACATTGGGCTTAGACTTCCGACAAAGGCCCTTATTTCCTACACCAGTCGCCACAGGCGCTCTCGAGATAAATCGCTATCTTTGGCCCGAATATGGCACGTATCCTGGCTTTTGATTATGGCACCAAGCGTATCGGCATAGCCGTAACCGATCCCCTGCAGCTGATTGCAACAGGGTTGGACACCATTCACCCGAAAGATGTCGTAGACTACCTGAAAAAATACATGCTCCATGAGCAGGTAGAGGCCTTTGTACTGGGCGACCCCAAACAAATGGATGGCACGCCTTCTGAATCGGCGCAGCACGTAAAAGGCTTTTCCACCATTTTAAAGAAGAATTTTCCGGGCATCCCGCAACATTGGATCGACGAGCGTTTTACCTCCAAAATGGCGCATCAAACCATTATGCAAAGCGGGCTCAAAAAAAGCGATAGAAGGGACAAGGAACGGGTAGACACCATCTCGGCCACCATAATTCTGCAATATTTTATGGAACAACACCGTTTATAAGCACAATGATCAGCGAAGAATTACAAAGCCTTTTGTTAAAATATGCAGAACCCGAAGACGCGCTTTTACAGCATATAGACCGCGAAACCCATTTAAAGGTCCTGATGCCACGCATGCTGAGCGGACATTACCAGGGACGCGTGCTGAGCATGCTGAGCAAGATGATCGGCGCCAGAAGGATTTTGGAAATCGGCACCTTTACGGGTTATGCCACCCTGTGTCTGGCAGAAGGATTAACCGACGACGGCCTCATTTATACCCTCGACATCAATGCCGAACTCGAAGACATGGTGCGTGGCAATTTTGCCAAATCGCCCTTAAACCCAAAGATTAAATACATCATCGGCGATGCCCAGCAAAGCTTACAGCATATCGACGAGGTTTTCGATCTGGTATTTATTGATGCCGATAAAAAGAACAACGGCACCTATTACCAGCTCATTTTCGACAGGGTAAGGCCCGGCGGGATCATTATTGTGGATAATGTGCTGTGGAGTGGAAAAGTGTTGGGTGGCGCACAAGACAAAGACACCAAAAACATTAGTAATTTTAATGACGAAGTTGCGAAGGATCAACGGGTAGAAAAATTAATCCTCCCCGTTCGCGACGGACTGTTTGTGATCAGAAAAAAATAATTCGAGTTGGCAATTGTCAATTGACGGTTAGCGATGGCTAACATTTAATCAAACAATTTAACAATGAAGAAAATCCTTATGGTATGCCTGTTGCTCTTATCGGCATTTTTTGGCAAAGCACAATCAACCGAAGATTATATTGCCGAACACGTGGAACATGCACAAGAGCTGATGCGCGAACACCAGTTGCCCGCCAGCATCATCCTGGCGGTTGCCATCCACGAATCGGCCGCCGGCAAAAGCAAGATTGCCCGCTACCTCAACAACCATTTTGGCGTAAAGGGATCCAACAGCAGTACCGAAATCCGTTCTTCTTACCGCGATTACCCAACGGTTGATTCGTCATACAATCATTTTGTTTCCTTTTTGCACAGCAGGCCTTATTTCGACGTGCTCTTTGAGAAATACGACCAGTACGATTATAAAAACTGGGCACGGGGCATTCAAAGGGGAGGTTATGCACACAGCCGCTTGTGGGCCTCACAGGTAATTGGCTTGATTAAAAAATATGAACTTTACCTTTACGACGAGCGCCCCGACGATTATGAAGAGCAACCCGATCCGATAATCGCCACACCGGCCAACAAAACGCGCACCGCAAAAAGCGCCAAACGCAGCGGGTTTAGCCCATCTAAAACCTATACGGTTAAAAAAGGCGACAATTTGAACAAACTGGCCGAGCGCTGGGGCACTACGGCAGCTGCGCTCCTGCAAAAAAACGGTCTCAAGTCATCAGCCCTGCAACCGGGGCAAAAAATTAAACGTTAATGAAGAACAC
Source organism: Pedobacter sp. ASV12 (assembly GCF_016429155.1). GTDB lineage: Bacteria > Bacteroidota > Bacteroidia > Sphingobacteriales > Sphingobacteriaceae > Pedobacter. Next base: position 23,153 of record NZ_JAELUC010000033.1, read on the forward strand.
CATCCTCTTATTGGCTATTGCCACCTTGCTGTTGGGCGCCTGTAAATCCAGACAGTACAGCCGCAACAACAAGCAAATCGAGAAAGCCGCCAACAAAGAAAATCCAAATTTCAGCAATTATACTACGCTGAGCTATATTGAGGCCTTTAAAGGTGTAGCCATCGAAGAAATGAATGCCTACGGTATTCCGGCCAGCATTACCTTGGCCCAAGGCATCCTCGAATCGGGCAGTGGCAACAGTTCTTTGGCCAAGTATGCCAACAACCATTTCGGCATCAAATGTACTTCCGATTGGCGGGGCAAGGCTTATTACAAAGACGACGACCAAGCCAACGACTGTTTCAGGGTATATAAAGACGCCCGCGAATCGTACAAAGACCACTCGGAATTTTTAAAACGGAAGCGCTACAGCTTCTTGTTCGAGTTGGACAAAAACGATTATAAAAACTGGGCCCTGGGGCTTAAAACTGCCGGCTACGCCACCAATCCGAAATACCCCGACATGCTGATTACCACCATTGAGAAGTACAAACTGTACCAGTACGATCAGCCTGAAAGCGAAAGGGAAAAAATTAACCGCGAAGACCGGGTATTTACCGAAATCAATGCCAATATCCCGCTTGAAAAAAAGAAATTCACCCCCGTTGATGTAGCGCCCAAAGACCCGCCAACGCCGGAACCAACCAGCACCGACAGCTATTATGTGGTTAAGCAGGGCGATACCTTGTTCAGGATTGCGCAAATGTACAAGTTGACGGTTGACGATTTGAAGGCCTTAAACAAACTGAACGATAACAACATCAAGGTTGGACAAAAACTTTTGGTAGTTAAATAATGTTAAGAGCAAATAAAACTTTTAGCATAAATTGTAGTTTTGTTAAACCATGAGATTTTCGGTTGTCTTACTTCTTCTGTTGTGCAGCGCAAAGCTTTTTGCCCAAAACAAGCCCGTACAGGGTTTTGTGGTTGATCAGGACAGCAAATTGAGACTGGCCAAGGTATACATTTACAACCCAAGTTCAGACGAAGGCATTTACAACAACACCAAGGGAGAGTTTACAGCCAACATAAAACCAGGCGATACGCTTTTTGCGGCCTTAAGTGGCTATGCCATGGACACGGTGATATACAAAGGCCAAAGCGCCATTGTGTTTCAGCTCAAATCGCTCAGCATTAAGCTCAAAGAGGTACAGATCGTAGGCAAAAAACCAACGCCGCAGGAACAATACAACCAAAACCTGAAAGAATATAAATCTGCCCTACAAAGAGGCAGTACCAAAGATCCTTTTTCTTTAGGTCCATCGGGTGCGGGTTTGAGTATTGATGTGATTTATAACCTGCTAAGCCGCCAGGGACGTAATGCGCGAAGGCTACAGGCCATTTTAGAGCGCGACTACCACGAAGCCATTATCGATTACCGCTTTAGGCCTGATTATGTAAAAGCAGTTACCGGCATCGGCGACGCTGATTTAAACGACTTTATGGTGCAGTACCGTCCAACCTACCAGTTTGTGCTTACCGCATCCGACTATTCGTTTGTGCAGTTTATCAAAAACAGTTATGCTTCGTACAAGCGCAATCCGGCAACTTTTAGGTTGCCCAAACTGCCAAGGCTGAGCTTACAGACCAATCCATGAGACCCCGGATTGTTGTTTGGTCAAAATTGCCCGCCAGTGGCATGGCGCTTTTCCCTTTCATCCTGGTTAAAAGCCATGTGCTAAAATCCGACAAATCGTTAATCAACCATGAGCAGATCCACCTTAAGCAGCAGCTGGAACTATTGGTTATCCCTTTTTATGTAGTTTACCTGCTCAATTACCTTGTTAACCTGTTGCGTTTACGCAACCATCGCCAGGCTTATCTAAAGATCTGTTTTGAGCGCGAAGCTTTTGCCAATGAACTCGATTTTGATTATTTGAAGCAGCGAAAGCTTTATAGCTGGCTCAGGTTTTTGAGCTAACCGCTCAAGTCATTGCTTATTATAGTCACTTTATGGATGAGCGCAACGCCACAAAATCCGGTGCCTTAAGCTCTGCATCATTGTGGTTACAAAAGAAATCGATTCTGATGGTCGTCTATTCCCTGGTGGGTTACTCAAACGATTTTGTTCACCGCTTTCCGGCCTTGGCACTGTCTCCTTTCGGTTTGCCCCTCAAAGCAATCGCCATAAAAACTTTTATTAGCTGTTATTTTTCTTTTTCTTTGTAAAACAATGAAGAACACACTACTTAGCCTACTATTTGTCGTTATCCTTTCGTTTCCTGCTGTGGCCCAAGAGACAGACACCATTCCTATTTCTACCAAAGATTTAGATATTAGGCTAAAGCGCAGTCCGCTTCCTTCGCGCATGGGAATCCTTCAGTTTCAGCCTGTAGTGCTTAAGCCTGCTTTGGTTAATGCAAAGGTAAACTACTGGAAAACCAAGACTTCGGTGGGCATCAACATCAACCAGGCGGCCTTCAGCGACAACTGGAAAGGCGGGGGCGTAAACTCTCTGGCCATTGGCGGATTGGTAAACTATAAGGCCGAGTACAGCAAGGAAAGCTATAGCTATGTAAGCGAAGTCATTTTGCAATACGGCAAGGTAAAAAACAAGGCCCAGCTCCAAAAGAAAACTACCGACCGTATTTACTGGGATAACAAAGCGGCCATACAGCTTTCTAAAAACTGGTATTTCTTCGGTTCCATCAATTTCGAATCGCAGTTTGACAAGGGCTTCTCCTACAGCAAGGATGCACAGGGCAACGAAAAAGAAAACCTCTTGTCTAAGTTCATGTCGCCGGGCTACCTCACCGAATCCATCGGTTTTGAGTACAAGCCCAACAAGTTTTTCTCAACCCGAATTGGTACAGGTACTGCCCGACAAACCTTTGTGCTCGACACAGCCATCTGGCGCACCAACCCGAATAACTTTGGGGTAGAAAAAGGCAAAAACTTCAGAAACGAGCTGGCCTTTCAGATTGTGAGCAGTTTTGAAAAAGAGGTGTTTACCAACATTATGCTTAAAACCCGGTACAACATGTTTATTCCTTATGATAATTTTGGGCATATCGACCACCGTTTAGACGTGAACATCATGGCCAAGGTTAATCGTTATATCAACGTTTCGCTAACCGGAGTGGGCTTATACGACAGGGATACCGACCTTAAAATACAGGGAAGCCAAACACTTGCGCTTGGGCTCATGTTTACCTTCCCCAGATAGTTTTAGTTATGCTTTTTCTTCTTGATCAGGTTGAGGTAATCGATATAGTAGAGCACCTTAACCGATAGGCTGTTGTTTTGCGGGCCCGACAAAATCTTGTCGAAATTGCGACCATAACGGGCAGTATAGAACATTTCGTTCGATTCGGCCGCATTTTTATAGGTGATGCTCAGCTCGCTTCCCGGCGCAAACACCCATTGGTAAACCAGATCGATGTTAAATACGTTGTAATTGCGGTCTACATTTTGCAGGGCAGGGCCATTGTAGGCATCCAATCGGCCGGCGCTGTTCAGCACAAAAAACTCTTTATTGCGCCTGTCAGACCAATAGTGCCTTACCCTTAAGTTGATGCCCATTTTATTGCTGAAACTGTATTTGGCATCCATCGAATTTTCGACGGTATTTCTGTTGTACCTCGAAAAAATGGCTTGCGCGCCCTGCGCGGCTACCCAATTGACGGCATTATAGCTCGGCGCAAAATTAAGATCCAGTCCAAAAGCCAGCTTATCGTTTACCCGCAGGTTCTGAAAGAAGTAGAAATTGTAGTTCCCGCCCTTAAACAGATTAACCTTGGTAATCTGCACATTGCCCCCAAAATTATAGGCTTTGGCCCGGTTTGGATTGATAAATACACTGTATTTGAACTGTGATGGCGTTTTGTAAACCTGTCCGTTGCGGGCTTCATAAAAGTCGTTGCCAGTTGCCGCATAATAGAGGTTAAGCTCTGCCGACCAAAAGTTTTTAAACTCGATGTAAGGACCGCCCTCGATGCTCAGGTTCTGGTAATCGCCGGGCTTAAACCTCCTCGAATAGGAAACCCTCGAATAGTTGAGCCATTTATTGTACCAAGAATGAGGCTTGTAGGTATCATAGTGGGCGGTTATTTTTTGATCAAAGAAATTGTTGTTGGTATAAAAGCCCATATCCGATGGATCAAAGCGCGTATCTGAAAATTCCTGCTGGTAATCGTAGGTAACTGTTCCGCTCTTTTTGCCCATGCTAAAATTATAGCTGTAGCCGGTACGGTCGGCCGTTGTAGGCGCCTCGGTAACATAGCTCATTTTGCCAGCCCCGCTTACAAAATACTTGTTGTCTTTATTGCTGATGTTGAACAAAAATGCACTTACGTTGGCATCGTAGGCATTGCCCTGCCTCAATACATTGGTGTTGATTACACTAACAGAACTGTTGTTTTTTAGCGATTGGTCTAACACAAAAATATTGTAATTGGTTAAAGGCTGGCTCTTGAAGCTGCGCTTGTTGCCCTGCGCATCTTCTACCTCGGTATACATGCTGTTGGTTACGGCATTGAATATGCCCAGCCCCAAACCACCAGCCGTACGACCCGATATTTTGGTAGCGTTGATGATTTTGGCCTCCTGCGGATTCTTCACGATTTTCTCGCCGGCCTTCAAATCGCTAAGGTCGACATAAGAAGGAATAGATCCGATCCTTTTCGAGTAAAACAAATCGCCTTTGTTAAACAGCTCGGTTCCTTCGGTAAAAAACTGGCGGTTTTCATTAAACTTGACCTCGAAAGGCGTTAAATTCAGGATGCGGTTATCGCTTTGCACCTGCCCAAAATCGGGAATCAGGGTCATATCGAGTGTAAAGCTCTTGTTGATGCCGTATTTCACGTCCATACCACCGTTAAAAGTAGTCTGCGTGTTCTTAACACCCGGTACATTGTAGGGATAATGGCTAACCAAGGTAGAAATATAGGGCGAAAAAGAGAGGCGCAAAGGTGCTTTGATGCCCTGCAGGCCTTCTAAAACACCTTCCTGGTTAATGAAGCCGCTTACCCTTGGATCTACAAAGTTCCAAAAGGTTTGCACATTGGCTCCGGTGCGCTTTCTTACCAAGTTAAGGCCCCAGTTTTGCAGGTCTTTACTCGAAAAGCGCAAAGCAGAATAGGGAATCTTGAACTCGGCGGTCCAGCCGTTGTCGTCAATATTCACCTCGCTTTCCCAAACGGCATTCCAGTTGGCATCTTCATCGCCAATAAGCGAATACTTGGCATCAAACTGTACGCCGGCCGCGGTTACATAAAATCCGTTGCCATTTACGCCATCCAGAAAGGTGTCGAAAACAACGCCGATAAAATCGGCATTGCCAATGTTATCCCTCGATACCAGCTCGTGCACTACGCTGTCGCGCTTGTCGTACATGCGCGCAGCCACGTAAATGGCGTAGTCATCGTACAGGATTTTTACTTCGGTTCTTTTTTCTTTCGATTCTATACGGCCGGGCACGGGTCTGTTTTCTACAAAATCTGTAGCAATTGGTGCACCCTCCCAAACCGCATCGTTTAGCAAGCCGTCAATTTTGGGGCTTATGGCAGTTCTTTTGGCCTGTAGTTTTTTCTTGATGGGCTGTACATTTTGCGCTAAAGCGACAACGCTACAGCATATGATAATTAGGAATGTTAATCGTAGTTTCATTTGGTTTTGATATGGTGTTGATAAGACGGCCTTAAGGTGCCGAATGTTGCACTAAAGGAAAAATATGTTGCGTTATCTTATAGCGTATAGCTCTCAGCGCTATTAATTCGCTCTTTGTGTTTCTTTAAAGTTAATTTGCTTTTGACTGCCCTTCACTTTTGATTTGCCGAAAGTGTAGGTTGCATTCAGGTTAAGCATGCGGGTATCATAATAGGTACGGCCATACTGCACTGCATCGGTATAGTACAGCCTGTTTCTTTCTAAATCGCCTTTCAGGATATCGTTAACAGAAGCGTTCACCTGAAATTTATTATCGGCAAAGGCTACCCTAGCTCCCGCCGAAAGTACCGTCCGTCCTTGGCTGTACATATTATTTTGCCTGGAAGAGAGCGATTGCCTAAAATTGACGAATGCCGAAGTTTGCTTGCTGGTTTTAAACGTATTGTTGATGCTGTAGGAAAAGGCCGATCCGTTTTGGGTAAGCACCTGTGAAAGGGCAGACTTTGAGTTGGAGTAGCTGTATGAGGCAAAGCTGCTGTTTTCCCACCAGGGAAAAAATTTCTGGTTAAGGCTTGCCGTTAGCCCGGTGCTGTATTGCGTAAGGTAATTGTACGCATTAACCACTTTAAGCGCTTCTTTAACCTCCACGACATAGGCATAGCCATTCACCAATTTTTGGCCATAGGCCGTAAAAGAAATGTTGCCGTGCATATACGAAAATTCCAGGTTGTGGTTGTAAGAAGGCTTCAAATAGGGATTCCCGGTAAAATACGTATAAGGATTAGAGTACCATTTAGCCGGATTAACCGCCCTTAGGCTTGGCCTGTTGATGCGCTTCGAATAATTGATGGAAAAGGTGTTCTTGTTATCGAGCTTATAGCTGAGGTAAGCCGTTGGAAACAGTTTGCCGTATTGCGACTTGCTCCGCGAATCAAGGGTGGGCGAATAGCCATCAACCCAGGTATATTCGTACCGAAGCCCGGCTTTGGCCTCCCACTTTTTACTGAGCGCCTTTTGCAGGCTGATGTATCCTGCTAAGTTCTTTTCGTTATAGTTGAACGCATTGCTTCTCAAGGGATCTGGCCTAAAAACGTCTTGAACAAAATTGGCATAAACCGTTTCGGCATCCTGGTCAAAATTGGTAAACTTTAAGCCTGTTTCAAGCAAGACCCATTTGTAGGGCAGGTTCAAATCACTTTGTGCCGACCAAACATGGTACTGGGTGCCGTTAAAGTTGCGCACGCGATTGGTTTGCCCGGTTTGATCGGAAGTGGTTTGAAAGCTGTTGGTGGTTTCGGGGGCGTTGGCAAAATAGTTGAAGCTGGTGCTTAGTTTCTTGCCTAAGCTATCCAGTTTCTGATCGTAGTAGAGGCTTAGCGTATGGGTAAGGTTTGGGTTTTCGTTATGCGAAACCGTACGGAGCACCGAATCGGTTTGGCCACGGGTTTGATAAATGGTAACATTGTCGATATCCATATCCGAACTGGTTTTGCTTACATCGTAAATCAGGCCCAAATTGGTAGTTTTCCCAGCTTTGTAGTCGAGGCTCAGGTTAGCACCTATGCCATCGGCAACGCTTTTTCTCGGATCGCGGCTCCATATCGAATTGACGCCGATGTTATCGGTCTGCTCGTCGATATGCGCCGGCCTGTGGTACTGCCTCAGCTTCACCGAACTGGCCAATTTTTGCGATTGGTAGTTGAGGTTGAAGTTGTTGGCAAAACCGGAATAGCTATTCTGTATAAACGACGGGCTAAAATTGCCGCTCCATCCCAGGCTGGGATTGCTTTTCATCACGATGTTGATCAACCCGCTGTTGCCTTGCGCTTCGTATTTGGCCGGGGGCGTGGTAATAACTTCTATTTTTTCGATATCGTCAGACCGCAGCGATTTGAGATAGTTAATGAGGTCGCTGCCACGAAGTGGCACCATGCGTTCGTTAATCATCACTGATACGCCACCCTTGCCTACAATGGAAATGCCACTTTCCTCAACCCGCAACATCGGTGTTAAGGCTAAGGCCTGGGTAAGGTCTGTGCCTTTGGCAGCGATCGAACTTTCGAGGTTAAAAACCATACGATCTATCTTTCTTTCTATTAGGGGTTTGTTTCCTTTGATGGTTACTTCTTTAAGTGTATTCGTACTGCTGGTTAACCGCAAGATTGGCAATTCCAAATCGGCATTGACTACGGTAAAAACAGCCGATTTAGCCTTTTCGTAGCCCAGGTAATAAGCCATTATAAAATATTGGCCAGACTTTACTTCCTTAAATTCGAAAATGCCCTGGGCGTTGCTATACTGTACGCCTACAGTGGCCGAATCGAGCAGGCGCACCAAGGTGGCCGAGGCATAATCAAGGCCTTGCTGACTGCTGTTGGCTACAATTTTTCCGCTTATTTTAACTAGTTGGGCTTGAACTGTGGCCATACCGAATAGGGATAAAAGGCAAACGAATAGGGCATTCTTCATTTCAATAGGGATTGGTTAGGGCAAAAGATATCCTGCCTAAGCAAATGTTGCATGCTTAGCCTTTGGTTAATGAATGGGTTTTAGTGTTTTCTGGTCGGGCGCGCAAAGGCTATTCAGCTCATCAAGCGAATAGATTCCAACCTCATTTGACAGGGCTTGCCCATAGCTGTTTCTGATGCGCAAGGGCATCAAAAACAGCGGACTTATCGTTGGTTTGGTTTATTAGATTAGGTTAATCGATAGCGAGTACCTTCATTTTAACATAGTCTTCTATCGAACTGTAGTTGTGTCCTTTCTTCTTCATCGAGGCCACAAATGTAGGCGAGGTTCCAGTTGCCTTGGCCGAAAGCACATTTTCGATGGTAATGTTCTTGAAACCCAGTTTCTTGAACTCTTCAAAATCGCTTGCCGTTACACCCAAAGCCTTAAGCGATGTTACTTGCTCGGCTGTTAGGTTGCTAAGGCCTGCTGTTTTGAAGCTTTCGAAATATTCTGGCGTCACGCCAAGTGCTTTCATCGAAAGCAGACCTTCGTCAGATACCTTAAGACCTTTGTCTGTAAAGCCTTTGGCATATTCTGGCGTAATTCTCATTACTTTTCTGGCAATCAGTTTACCCAGTTCGTCATCTTCGTCGGTTCTGGCCGCTTTTTGGGTTGCTTTCCCGATTGTTTTTTCGCTGACTTTTTCGCTGACTTTTTCAATCTTGCTTTTCACCTTGTCGGCAGCATCTGCCTCGCGGCTTTCGGCATCTGCCATTTTTGCACTTTTCAGGTAGGCGCCGTCAATGCCCTGCGATTTAAAGGTGACCATCTTGTTGGCGCTTATTTTGCTATAACCCGCATCTTTAATTCCTTTAATGAAGTCGGCATCAACATCCAACGCTTTTAGCGGGATCAATTCGCCCAAGCTCACGTCAGACAAGCCTGCCTTTTTTAGCGACTGGATGTACTCGGGTGTTACGTTTAAAGCCACAAGGGGAATCAAGTTGTCTTTAGAAACCTGGTTGTAGCCCAAGCCTTTAAGCGCAGTAACATAGCCTCGTTTCACATTGATCAGGAAAAACACCAAGTTATCTTTTTCTCTGATTCCGCTTACGCCCTCCTTGGTTAGGAAACTGGTAAAATCTGCATTTGGGCTAAATTTGTAAGACCCCATGCCGGTATTGTTTTCAAATTTTCCGGTAAAGTTCATCGTGCCGGCATCACGGGTAATCGAAAAGGAGCCTTCGCTTCCACGCGGCAGGTTTTTAAGGTCTGCCAGCGAAAAGGTATGATTGCTGATATTCTTGCCGTCTTCGTCTGATTCGAAACGGATGTTTACCTTGTCGCCTTTGATGGTGGCAAACCAAGAGCCTTCATTGTCGATCAATCGAAATCTTTCGGCGGTTTTTCTTTGTGCGTCATTCTTTCCATAAGCCTTCGGCTCGTTCAGGAAAGCCACAAATACCAATAATAATGGTACAATAAATAAGTATTTCCACGTAGAGTTTACGTTAGATTTTTTTGCGTTCATCATAACTAATCTTTTTTTAAGAATGGATTGATTGTAGTTGGTGGTCAAACTAGCCGGAAAATGAGGGGCCGAAACCTTTACCAGGCTCATCTGATAGCTGCTTGGCTCAATATCGGAGTTGGCCAGCAGTTCGTTATCCGTCAAAAATTCGAGGTTGTCTTCCATGGCCTTGCGGTACATCCAGGCAAAGGGGTTAAACCACTGAAAAACCAAAGCCAGCTCGGCGATCAAAATATCATAGCTATGTCCTTGCTGTATATGGATTTTCTCGTGCAGGATAATCTGGTTGTAGGTATCCCAATCGTATTTCTCGGGATTGATGAAGATGTTGTTGCCAAAGGAGCAGGGCGCCTGGTTGCCCGCCAGCTCTACAATTCTGAAACGGCCGTCTCTAATTACCGGCCTCGAATAGGCGCGATAAAGCAAAACGCAGAGCTGAAAAAGGAAATTGACCACAAATACGATAACGCCAAGCCAATAGGCCCAAAAAAGCACTTTTAGCAGGGAGATATCCTTAAAGAAAGATTCTTGCTGTTCGTTGCCCGTGCTGATGGTGGCCTTGGGCTGTACAGTTGGCGTAGGTTGCGGTACGTCTACCGCAGGTACCTTGCTGTCATCGATCACAGCGGGCACCTCTACATTCGCCTTTCTGAACGACCATTGTTGCGGCACCGGAATTAAAGGCAGGCCAAAAGAAAGTGCCAAACAAATGAGCAGCACAAACCTGTTTAGCGGAAAAAAAGTTTCGTTTTGCAACAAAAGCTTATAAAACACCAGGCAGCCCGCCAAAATAAGGGCCACACTCAACACGTAGAACATCATGGTTTCTTCGATTTAATGAGGTTAACAATTTCGGTTAATTCGTCGTCAGACAAGTTCTGCTCCTTGGCAAAGAAGGCCAGCATGCGCGGATAGGAATTGTCGAAGTATTGGCTCACCACGTCTTTAAGGGCATGCTTCTGGTACTCTTCCCTACCGATAACCGGAAAATAACAGAACATATTGCCTACCACATCGTGGCCTAAAAAGCCTTTTTCTTCTAAAATTTTTACCATCGTAGCTACACTGTTGTAATGGGGCTTAGGATCGGGCAACAAAGGGATGATATCCCTGATGAATGCTTTCTCTACTTCCCAAAACACCTGCATAATCTGCTCTTCTCTTTTTGCTAATTTGATCATGTTGTAAAAATTGATAAGCGAATGTACTACTAATTGATTAATACACAAACTAATCGATTAGTATTTGTGTAACTTTTATGTTGCATTTAATTTTTGTGGCGTCGGATTTTTGAAAATCAGGATGGAAAATTGCCTTGCAATTACGATTGGGCTCGCTTTTAGGCAAAAAAACAATATCTTTGCATTTACAAAAATTTGTAACCAATTATGTTTGAAAATTTACAGGACAAGCTAGACAGGGCGTTTAAAGTTTTAAAGGGACAAGGAAGCATTACCGAGATCAACGTGGCCGAAACCATGAAAGAAATCAGGAAAGCTTTGCTAGATGCCGACGTAAATTATAAAACAGCCAAAACCTTTACCGACGAGGTAAAGGAAAAAGCGCTTGGTGCTAACGTACTGACCTCCATTTCTCCGGGCCAGTTGCTCACCAAGATCATGAACGACGAATTGACGGCCTTGATGGGCGGCGAGGTAACCGATCTTGACCTGAAGAGCAACCCTACCATCATATTAATTGCCGGTTTAAACGGTGCGGGTAAAACCACCTTTACCGGAAAATTGGCCCTGCACCTTAAAAGCAAAGGCAAAAAGCCTTTAATGGTAGCCGGCGACGTTTATCGCCCTGCGGCGGTAGACCAGTTACAGGTACTGGGCGAACAGGTTGGCGTGCCGGTTTATGCCAACAAAGAATCGAAAGACCCAATTGCCATTGCCCTAGAAGGTATTGCCGAAGGTAAAAAGAACAACAATAACGTCATCATAATCGATACCGCCGGCCGTTTGTCGATTGACGAAAGCCTGATGAACGAAATTTCGGAGGTTAAGGCCCAAACCAAGCCCCACGAAATCCTATTCGTGGTAGATGCCATGACCGGTCAGGATGCCGTAAACACGGCCAAGGTTTTTAACGACCGACTGGATTTTACCGGTGTGGTGCTTACCAAATTGGATGGCGATACCCGTGGCGGTGCGGCACTTTCGATCAAATCGGTAGTGAACAAACCGATCAAATTTATCGGTACCGGCGAAAAGATGGAAGCTTTAGACGTGTTCTATCCAGACAGGATGGCTTCACGTATTTTGGGCATGGGCGACGTGGTTTCGTTGGTAGAACGTGCACAACAGCAGTTTGACGAGAAAGAAGCCGCCGAACTGCAAAAGAAAATCCGCAAGAACAAATTCGACTTCAACGATTTCTACAACCAAATCCAGCAGATCAAGAAAATGGGCAACATGAAAGATTTGATGGGCATGATTCCGGGGGTAGGCAAGATGATGAAGAACGTTGACATAGACGACGATGCCTTTAAAGGCGTGGAGGCCATCATCCAATCGATGACCCCATTCGAAAAAGAAAACCCAGATAGCATTCAGCAAAGCCGCAGGCTACGCATTGCCAAAGGATCGGGTAGCAAGGTAGAAGATGTAACCAAGCTCATTAAACAATTTGAAGACATGCGCAAGGTGATGAAACAATTCTCTAACCCGGCCGCCGCTGCCAAAATGATGCGCAACATGCCTAAAATGCCGCAGCGCTAGACTTTTAGCTAAAAAACACGAAACGAACCCTCAAGGCTAGGCTTTGGGGGTTCTGTTTTTGCATCAAAGCTTTCGAATAGCTATTTTAGGTTAAAATCCGCAGGTCCAAAATTATAGTAAAATGATTATTTACAATATTGAAGGAAATAGCTTGATTAAAATTCGATATGATGGCACAACCATATCGCTATACTTTGAGAATAGGTTAGGCTGTATTGTGGTAGCCGGTCCTCACCAAGAAGTGGAAAACGATTATTATATCAATTGCAACTCGAACATCAACTTAGCGCTAGGCAAACTGGATGAGGTTATCAATTCGAAAAAAATCAAGTTCTACGAAAATAGCTCCACAAGCATAGCAGATGTATTGGCCTCTTTCGAATCTGGAGAATATTATGTTACGCATATCAATAGCAGTGATTTTATAAAATACCAGCTTCAAAGCAATGGTGAATGTGAGCTGATATGCGGAACTCCATTAAAACAAGAAACCATCGTAGTTTGCACTAAATCGGCTAATGATTTGGACCGTAAAAAGGTCAATGCATTAAAAGAGGCTATTTTAAATGGCGCCACACCCAATGTTTATCTTTATTCCAAACAATATCGTGGGCAAGAACTCTATGGCTATTACTTTATTGTTGAAGGCAACCACCTGCTACAAGCTTACGAGGAGCTTAACATGGAGCCTCTTTTGCTTGCTTTTGTAAATCACCAACCTCTAAAGGATGATTATGATGAAATAGATCCGAACGTCATCAACATCATAACCTCATTTGAAGATATCAAGAATACTTCATATAAATACTTCTATAAATCCTTGTGGCTAAATAGGGAATGATTAGCCGGCTTTCCCAAAAAGAAAAAACACCCTCCTTCCAATTAAAAAAATTAGCCCTTAATTGAATTTTTCAAACAAGTTGCTTGCTTTTTGCAAATGGTTTGCGCAATGCATAGATTCAATAAGTATTTAGATGCATTGTGTTCCCTAGTAGCGATCCTTGCATGTTTACCAGTTCTATAAATCTACAATTATGATTAAATACCTAAAGTACAAAGTGTATATTGCTATGGTAGCAATTACCATTTTTTTTATCATGGGATTTATTGCTTTTATAAAAGACGGCAGCACCGTTCTTTTAGCGATTAGTTCCGCCAGTTTTATCTTACATCTGGTTATTTACTATGTTTTCGTAAAACGTAAGGCAACAACGACAGCCTAACTGTTAGCGATTAGGTAATTTAGCTCGGCTCTTTTACCGAGAGTTTTTGCAAAGACTATCTTTTCCAGAAGCGAAAAACTACGCCCTCTCCAATTAAAAAAATTAGCCTTTAATTGAATTTTTAAAATAAGCCGTTTGCTTTTTGCAAATGGCCAAAGCATTGTCTAGATTCAAGATTATGCTCGTAAAAACCTATGGAAGCGCTGTTTGCGGGGTTGATGCCCTCACCATTACCATCGAGGTAAGCATAGACAGTGGCACGCAGTATTTTGTGGTAGGCCTGCCTGATAATGCCGTTAAAGAAAGTCTGTTCAGGGTAGAAAGCGCCATACGCACGGCCGGCTATCGCATGCCTCGACAAAAAATCGTAATCAATCTGGCTCCAGCAGATATCAGAAAAGAAGGCTCAGCCTACGATTTGCCCATTGCCATAGGCATTTTAGCGGCTTCCGGCCAGATAAACGCCACCAAGCTGCACCAATATTTCATCATGGGCGAGCTTTCTTTAGATGGCGCCCTACAAAGCATCAAAGGGGCTTTACCCATTGCATTACAGGCCCTAAACGACGGATTTGCCGGCTTTGTCCTTCCCAAGGCTAACGCGCGCGAGGCAGGAATTGTAAACCAATTATCCGTGTATGGCATGGCCTCCTTATCAGACGTCATAGATTTCTTCAATGAGAAATCAGCTCCCCAACCGGTTATTGTAAATGCCTCAAAAGAGTTTCTTCCCGAAACCAATGCTTATGAGCATGATTTTTCTGACGTAAAGGGACAGGAAAACATTAAACGTGCCTTGGAGATTGCCGCCGCGGGCGGGCATAACGTCATCTTAATTGGACCGCCTGGCGCCGGCAAAACCATGCTGGCCAAACGCCTGCCAACCATCCTGCCCCCCTTAAGCATGCAGGAAGCCTTAGAAAGCACCAAGATTTATTCGGTAGCAGGCAAGCTCACAGCCAAACAGGCCCTCTTAACCGAGCGCCCTTTCCGGGCACCTCACCATACCATTTCTGATGTGGCTTTGGTGGGTGGTGGTATAAATCCGCAACCGGGCGAAATCTCACTGGCCCATAATGGCGTGCTTTTTTTAGACGAACTTCCCGAATTTAAGCGTACCGTACTCGAGGTAATGCGTCAGCCCTTAGAAGATCGAATGGTAAATATTTCAAGGGCTAGATTTGCCGTGGCCTATCCTGCCAGCTTTATGCTGGTGGCTTCTATGAATCCCTGTCGTTTTGTTAATACCTTCATCCTGAAAAAGAATGCATGAAATCACTGATAAATAGCTCTCAGAGCACTTTTGTAGAATTTATAAAAAATCTTTTTTTGGAAGATTATGTTGCGTTGACTTGTTATCCTCGATGCCAATCAGAAGAATTCAAAATCTCATCGATAGTGCTTTTTGAAAAGATCAAACCATATGGTCTTTGGATCTCACAGCACTTATAAACTGCAAGCCTTACACGGCTTGCGGTTTATTGTTCAATATCGCGACTGGAGTAATACTTCTACCTCATTGATTCTTTTTTGTGAAGGCATATTTAATCCCTTTTCCCAAGCTCTTACAGTAGAAATATCAACTTTAAGAAGACGTGCTATGTCCTTGCGGCTAATCCCATTCCTCCATCTATATGTTCGAATACGCCCCCCAAAATTGGTTTCATCAAACGTAGTTGTACTAAAGCCTAAAAAATGATGTATCCTCGGATAATAGGATATCTGGGGCTTGCTCCTGTTATTCTCCCAATAGATTATACAGTCGGTACTGACATTAAGGATCTTGGCCAGTTCAGCCTGGGTCAAACTCTTATCAATTCTTTTCTTTCTTATCTGCTCGCCAATGGTCGCCGGATTTTCAGGGTAAGTTTGAGGTGCAGGTTTCCTAAATTCCCGATCGAAAAGCAAACAAGGCGATGTATCCGGGCCACTGCATTGGATATTTTTACCTCGAAGAAGGCTGTGCAAATTGATAGAAAACTCGATGATAACGCTCGTATTGCCTATTGAAACGAGATTTGTAATGGCTTCTATTATTGACCTCTTTCTTTCGAATACCATTATAGACCAGTCCGTCGCCAAAAGCTTGGCTTCTTTAACTTGGTCTTCTCGTAACCGAATCTGACGAGCTTCCAAATCCATTTCGGACTTCAGCTTTTGCAAAAAAGCTTCAAGGTGAGCAAGTTGAGCATTTAGGGTATGAAGATTACCGACAAATTCTTCCCTTGTAATCTCGCGATCCATTCTTATTCCCACATACCTCTGTATTTTCTTTTCTAAAGTTGCGTGTTCATTCATTGTCTCTTCAAATAAGGCTTGCTTCTTACTCAGTAAACTGTTGGAATCTTCCATAAGTTTTGCCAAGTCGATACTATTTAGGCAATCAGAAAGAAAGTTCCAAAATATTCCTTCAATGTCACTTACCTTAATTTTTACCTTACAGTCCTTGCATTGGTAGACCTTGGTCCTTTTAACATACATTTTCTTTGAACAAGAACACTTTACAAATCCAGACAATAAGTAGGCGGATCTTCTGCCAACGCGTTTACTTTTTCTTTCTTGTTCGGTAAGTATAAGGTTTGCTTTATCCCATAGCTGTTCTGAAATAATCTGAGGACATTTCATTACGGTCCATTCACTCTTTGGCTTCAGAACGATACACTTTCCATTTTCTCCAGTTTTAGTATAGTTGGCGATCCGCTCTCCTTTAGCAGTCGTGTCCCTGAGTAACCTGGCCACAGTGGTGTCTGAAAACAGTGCACCTTTGCGGGTACGGTAGCCGAGTTTGTTCAGTTCATCAGCTGTAGTCTTCTTACGCAGGGTTCTAAGGAATATTTCGTAAATCAACTTTCTAATAGGCGCTTCCAATTCATTTATTACATATTCCTTGTTATGCCAGGAGTATCCAAATATTGCCTGGCCTCCTAATGGCTTGCCCAGCTTTGCACGGATAGGAATTGAAGAGGAAACTCTGTTTGAGATCTCCTCTCGTTCCCATTCTGCCATTGCCGATATAACCGTAAAAAAAAGCATCCCGGACGGAGTGCTTGTGTCAATGTTTTCAGATATCGAAATTAGATTTGCTTTCTCGGTTTTAAATATGCCTGCGAACTCTAGGAGTTCCTTTGTGCTTCTTGCAAGACGTGAGAGCTTGGAGAAAACCAAGCCATTGATTTCTCCATTTCTAACATCATTTAACATTCTTTGGGTCTCAGGATGTTTCATGACGGTCTTTCCGCTTATTCCATCAAGACGATAGATTTTAACCAGATTCCAACCCTTAGCATTGATGTAGTGCTTCGCTCGTAGTTCATGATGTTCTGGACTTTCGTCCTTTACCTGCATATCGGTGGATACTCGTATCCAGATTCCGGCCTTGATGGGATCTTTCATTTTTTTTCGATCAATTTAATTTTTGAGATTTTCTGTGTTGTTTATCAAAATGCCAAAAGGCATCGAAATTCAATAAGTTGTAAATGAAACGATATCAATTGCGTATTTCGGCGAAAGCGTCCCTAGTGGGTATTTTAGAAAAAATGGTCACTCAATCCGCATTAAGCTGACAGAAAATTTCGCTTCAAACTGACATTTGATTTCGGTGCAAAGTGGCCGTTTTGACCTTCTAAGCTACTTTTTTCAGGTGTAGCATTCCAAAGTAATTCTTTAAAATTTAGCGAAATCAATGGCTCTAAGCGCATCTTTGGGTTGGAGCTTGGGTATATATGAGTCCATTTGCCATTGAGGATTGTTTTAATCGCTTTTTTGGAGGTCTTGAAGCTTTTGAGCTGAATAAGATTGGACTTAAATTGGGGATTTTGCTAAAAGTGTTCACTGATTCTCATTCCAAACTGTACATCCCGTTTTTTACCACCTGGTCTTGATGGTATCTTATAGAATGACCTAAATATATTTAATCTAGCCCGATTTGACGTGTTCATTTTGCTGGCAACATTTCCCGTGTCTGACTCAACGACACTTTTCTCGATTCACTAAAAAGCATTATTCAGTGGAAAAAAAGGACATTTTGGACTTAGAATAATAGAACTATCCTCGGTCAAAAACATCCCAATAAAAGATTTGTAAGTTTCGATTTTAAGGCCGTTAGCGCATCGACAGTTTAGTTTCTCCATACAAACAACCCAATGAGTTCGGTCAGCTATCTAGAGAGATTAAGACCGCTTAAAATGAGCCGAGTGACCATTTTTGAGCGAAATTCAGTGAACAATATAGGCCGAAAAAGCTGGCCAGGATGAGCGAAAACAGGTGGATACTATTGCCGAAATCCCCAATATGGTCATCATCAGATCATTCCAACGCTATTATAAATGAGAATATTTTTCTAAATTTAGTCTCTAGCATTCTATTATCGACAATGCAAAATCTCGACCGAACGCAGGTACAAGCCTATTACGAGTCCTTATTTGACCGTATCGAGGCTAAGTATTATCCAATCAATGTAGAAATCCGTCCAGACCCCGGTGCGGTTGAAAATAATTGCTTCAATAATGTAGCGAAAAAAGTGGGCCAATCTGGAGGCAGCGTGTGTTATGGCTGGGCAATCCTTCCGCAACTGCACATTTTGGAGGCAGAAAGGCATGCGATTTGGAAAACTCCTCAAGGATTGTATCTTGACATAACCCCAAGATCACTGCCAATTACATCTATACAATTTGTAATTGACGATAGCTTCGAGTACAATGGGCAGATTGAGCGCAACATACGCATCAACGTTACAGACAACACTGTTGTTGATGACTGGATACTGATCTGTGAGGCAATTGATGAACTTTACGCAAACTGTTCCGTTCGTATTGATGAGCATCATGTCGGTATCCATCAACATATCGCTCCATATCTGAAGGTACTGGAGTCGTTTGTCAAGGAGTTTTTACCCTTTATCCAATCTGGAGGAAACCCAGACAAACTATGCTTCTGCGGAAATCCACTTTTCTACAAAGATTGCCATGGCCTGGATGTAAAAGGAGCTCTAAAAGAAGATCTTAAAAAACTATATGATAGTATTTAATACTTTAATTACTCGGGTAACTTTATCTGTATGACAAAAAATATTCAGAAAAGTGGTTGGACATCCCTTAGCCATGCCCAATACCAACAAACCTTTTTGGTGGCTAAGGAAAATGCCGAAAGACAATTTTTATGTGCGGAGATACTGGCTAAGGCATACCAGTATCAAAACGCTATTGCACATCTGATACTTGGCTCAGAAGAACTGGTAAAATCCTTCTGGTGTCTTCTGATGGGGCGCAATATAAATCTTAAAAAACTTCCTTGGTTTACCAAGCTATTTTATAACCATAAAATACGGCACGATTTATTGAAAGATTTTTTTTCCGTCTACCTGCTGTTTTTTAATACGTCATTATCAAAAAGGAAAAAGTCAGATGGCATACTCAGAATACTTGGCGCGT
>NZ_JAELUC010000330.1 GCF_016429155.1 Pedobacter sp. ASV12
AAGAGACAGGGTTTTCAAATATATAGACCTTATTTTTCAAAAACAAGTTTTTAACTATTAATTAATGTTCGGCGATTTAACTTTTCCACTCATCAGGCCATAAAAAGGACCTTTACAACTTATTGTGCTGGCTTTACCAAACTCATCAAAAAGTTAAGACATTGCTTCACAGCAACTTGCTTGTTCATTTTTCACCGAAATTGATTTGATAATCCTTCCGCTTTATATTTGGATAAAGATCAACCCTAACTTGAAATCGCTTCTAACTAAAATTGTCAGATTCTGGACCGGCGTAATTGGCAAAGAATACCAATACACCTTAGAATGCCAAGCCAAGCGCAAAATTGATACTGGCGTTGACAGATGCCGTTAGGGCTGCCAAAATGCTTACGGCATTAAAAATGC
>NZ_JAELUC010000331.1 GCF_016429155.1 Pedobacter sp. ASV12
CCCCCCCCCCCCCCCCCCCCCCCCCCCCCCCCCCCCCCCCCCCTCTTTTTTCAAGCATAAGTCGGCATACGAGATCATGAGTACTGTCTCGTGGGCTCGGAGATGTGTATAAGAGACAGGATTAGAGCTTTCCCATTCAGTTTTCAGAATATTATAATATTGCGCTATCGGCTCTTTTGTATAAAATGAAGTACGATCTCTTATGCTTAATAAACGATGACTTGTTAGCTTTATCCATGTGTTGCTTAGTTTGTCAATTTCAATATTCCAATTGTTGTTATTCCACCATTCTGTCTCTTATACACATCTACGCTGCCGACGAACCACGACATGGGTTGATAGAGGGGGTGGGGGGGGGGGGATGAGAGGGGGGGGGGGGGGGGGGGGGGGGGGGGGGGGGGGGG
>NZ_JAELUC010000332.1 GCF_016429155.1 Pedobacter sp. ASV12
AAACTTTATTCCCGTTGTTATTTTATATTGTAAGATACTGTTTGTCAATAAGATGTAATTAGAGAGAGCCTCTGTTCTGGAGTTCGATAAATTTTAGCTAAAAACTTGGATTTCGGAGCTAATTTTAAAAATCTAAGGTAAAAAGTGGATTAACAGTCGTTCTATTGGGTTCGATTCTCGTCACCTTTTTCGTCTTTTACTACATATTGCTCAATTGCTATTTGGCCAAATTTGTACATGAAGTCCAATATCAATTCGGCTTGTTCGTAAGTGACTTCTTGACCATGTTCTTTTAAAACTTTGATTACCTTTTGTGGTTTGATGGAACGTTTAGGGTTTAAGTATTTCATAATATTTAAATTAAATAGTTGATTGTGTATTTCGGAAATACTATCCAGTCCTGT
>NZ_JAELUC010000333.1 GCF_016429155.1 Pedobacter sp. ASV12
ATGCCTGTTGGTGTTTTACAGAATCAACAGCCCCGTGGGCATATTGACTTTTAATGGGTTTGTAAATAATTTTAGGATTTATTGGATTGCTTATGTATTGCCAGCCAATTACCGAGTCTCTGTTAAGTTCCTGATCGCTTTGTGCTTTGCAAGGCACAAAATATAGCGTAAAGAAAAGGACGAAAATGGATTGTATTTTTCTCATTGTTAAAATCAGTCTTTGTTATCAAAAAAATACCTGGGTTTTAAACTGCTCTCCCTTATTCAAATTGGCATTGTAATAAAATCTTATGAAAATGAAGAACCGCTTCTATTTTGTTTTTATCATAATTACAGTCATACAAACTCCTGTCTCTTATACACATCTCCGAGCCCACGAGACAGTACTCATGATCTCGTATGCC
>NZ_JAELUC010000334.1 GCF_016429155.1 Pedobacter sp. ASV12
CCCCCCCCCCCCCCCCCCCCCCCCCCCCCCCCCCCCCCCCCCCCCCCCCCCCCCCCCCCCCCCCCCCCCCCCCCCCCTCACCTCACCCCCCCCCCACCGACCCCACCCCATGTCGTGGTTCGTCGGCAGCGTCAGATGTGTATAAGAGACAGAAACCCTACAGGCTTACGGACAATCGAAAACAGCAACCAACCTTTTTTCGCTTGAGCTCGACCAGCTGGCCAAAGAATTTAAGGCAAGGGCCTATGCGGCTGTCTCTTATACACATCTCCGAGCCCACGAGACAGTAGTCATGATCTCGTATGCCGTCATATGCTTGAAACTGGGGGGGGGGGGGGGGGGGGGGGGGGGGGGGGGGGGGGGGGGGGGGGGGGGGGGGGGGGGGGGGGGGGGGGGGGGGGGG
>NZ_JAELUC010000335.1 GCF_016429155.1 Pedobacter sp. ASV12
CTCTACACCAAGGCTTTCATTAAAACAAAAATGCTGGATCCAAACGGCAGAGCGACTTATCAAAATACTCCAGCAACGGTTTGTTCTTTGGTGGATAACAAACGAGCAGTTAACGAAATCGCTTTGGTAAACACAAAAACCGGCGAAGTAACTTATGGGATCTATAGCATCTTCAAGATTTTGGGCAATGCCATGCCTTTGTTTAAACCACTTTTCAGCTTCAGGCCTTTTGCCTGGCTAATGAGCAAAGCGTATGCCTTTGTTTCTTATAATCGTAAAATGATCATTCCTTCAAAAGCTAAAACCAATGAACTATTGCCCGATTTTAAATTGCACTACCGAATTGCCTATCTAGTTTTTACCTGGCTGTTTACTGCCTATACCCTTACCGCCTATGCCAAA
>NZ_JAELUC010000336.1 GCF_016429155.1 Pedobacter sp. ASV12
GTTCGGTGCCAATACGGGTGCTATTTTTCAGGGCCTGTATTTTGAGACCAATGGCAACGTGATGGACTATATGGTGGTGGAGTATCGGATAGATGGTGGAGCATGGAAAAAGATTGTGGGGATTTATCCAAATAACGCTTCCGATAGCGGTGGTCCCTTGGCTGTAGATACCAATGGCGACAGAATTGGCGATAGTCCGGTGCTGGCCAACGCCTTGGCCGAAGTAGTTGGAACGATAACCGATACCGGAAATAGCCTCGATCTACGCTTTAATATCTTTGTAAACAATGGCAATCCTGGCTCTGTGGCCTTTGATGATTTCCGTTTGTTTAATGCTACCAATACAGCTCCTACGGCAAGCAACGTAACCAACACGGGAACCTTAAAGGTAGGACAGCTAC
>NZ_JAELUC010000337.1 GCF_016429155.1 Pedobacter sp. ASV12
CCCCCCCCCCCCCCCCCCCCCCCCCCCCCCCCCCCCCCCCCCCCCCCCCCCCCCCCCCCCCCCCCCCCCCCCTTTTCTCTCCTCCCCCCCCCCCCCATATCCACACATGTCGTGGTTCGTCGGCAGCGTCAGATGTGTATAAGAGACAGGCCTCGATCTCTTTCAGGATATTGAGCATTTGGGTGGTAATCAGCGTACTGGCCGTAGCCAAATCGGCTTCCCTTTTCAAAAACCTGGCGCTTTTTTCTTTCCTGTCTCATATACACATCTACGAGCCCACGACACAGTACACATTATCGCGTTATCCGTCTGATTCTTGAAAACAGGGGGGGGGGGGGGGGGGGGGGGGGGGGGGGGGGGGGGGGGGGGGGGGGGGGGGGGGGGGGGGGGGGGGGGGGGG
>NZ_JAELUC010000338.1 GCF_016429155.1 Pedobacter sp. ASV12
CCCCCCCCCCCCCCCCCCCCCCCCCCCCCCCCCCCCCCCCCCCCCCCCCCCCCCCCCCCCCCCCCCCCCCCCCCGATTTTTCAAGAAGAAGACGGCATACGAGATCATGAGTACTGTCTCGTGGGCTCGGAGATGTGTATAAGAGACAGCACTAATCTTGCGGCAGCTATTAATACGGCAGCAGCTACAGGACTGAAAGTTCATATTGCCGAACTGGATATAGCCATGAACCCAGATAATATTCCAGATCTCTGTCTCTTATACACATCTGACGCTGCCGACGACCCACGACATGTGTATGTCGCGGTGTGGGGGGGATACATATAAAGATGGGGGGGGGGGGGGGGGGGGGGGGGGGGGGGGGGGGGGGGGGGGGGGGGGGGGGGGGGGGGGGGGGGGG
>NZ_JAELUC010000034.1 GCF_016429155.1 Pedobacter sp. ASV12
CCCCCCCCCCCCCCCCCCCCCCCCCCCCCCCCCCCCCCCCCCCCCCCCCCCCCTTTTAGATGTGTATAAGAGACAGATGTAGCGGCTATCGACAAAACCGAGAACAGGGAATCGTTCCGCCAGTTGATGGTTGATATAGGGGTGGGCGTTGCCCCATCAAAAATTGCCAATTCCTTCTTGGAAGGAAAAGAGGCAGCCCAACAAATCGGCTTTCCCTTGGTAATTCGCCCTTCGTATACCTTGGGTGGTTCTGGTGGCGGTTTTGTACACAAAAAAGAAGACTTTGATGCGGCCCTTAAACGTGGCCTGGAAGCCTCGCCAACGCACGAAGTATTGGTAGAAAAAGCGGTTTTGGGTTGGAAAGAATACGAATTGGAGTTGTTGAGGGATGGAAATGACAACGTGATCATCATCTGCTCTATCGAAAACTTCGACCCGATGGGCATCCACACCGGCGACTCGATTACCGTAGCTCCGGCCATGACCTTGTCTGACCGTTGCTACCAGGAAATGCGTAACCAAGCCATTAAAATGATGCGTGCCATCGGCAACTTTGCCGGAGGCTGTAACGTACAGTTCTCGGTCAATCCTGAAAACGACGACATCATTGCCATCGAAATCAACCCGCGCGTGTCGCGCTCGTCGGCCTTGGCCAGTAAGGCAACCGGTTATCCAATTGCAAAAATCGCGGCCAAATTAGCCATCGGTTATAACCTGGATGAAATCGACAACCAGATTACCAAAACCACTTCGGCTTATTTTGAGCCAACGCTTGATTATGTGATCGTAAAAATCCCTCGCTGGAACTTCGATAAATTCAAAGGTGCCAATCCTGAATTGGGCTTGCAAATGAAAGCTGTGGGCGAGGTGATGGCCATCGGTCGTAACTTTATCGAGGCTTTGCAAAAAGCCTGTCAGAGCTTAGAGATTGGTCGTGCGGGATTAGGTGCCGACGGTCGCCAAAAAAGAAATATCGAAGAAATCATGCATGGCTTGGAGCATCCAAGCTGGAACCGCTTGTTCCTGATCAAAGATGCGATGAGCATGGGCGTTCCGTTGGAATCGATCCGTAAGGTAACCAAAATCGACAAATGGTTCCTGATCCAAATTCAGGAGCTGGTTAATCTGGAAGTTGAGCTTAAACGCTACTCTTTGAACAACATTCCTAAAGATTTCTTCTTCAACTTAAAGCAAAAAGGCTTCTCTGATTTGCAGATTGCCTACGTGTTGGGCAATGTAACCGAAGACGAGGTGTATAACCGCCGCAAGGAATTGGGCATTAGAAGGGTTTACAAAATGGTAGATACCTGCGCAGCAGAATTCGCGGCGCAAACCCCATACTTCTATTCGACTTTCGAAGAGGCGCCAATCCAGATTTCTCTGGTTGGCAACGAAATCCTGTCGAACGGCGATGAATTGGGCACCAACGAATCAATACCTTCCGACCGCAAAAAAGTAATTGTACTGGGTTCTGGGCCTAACCGTATCGGTCAAGGTATCGAATTCGACTATTCTTGTGTACACGGCTTATTGGCTGCTAAAGAAACAGGCTTCGAAGCCATCATGATCAACTGTAACCCCGAAACGGTATCAACCGATTTTAACATGGCCGATAAGCTTTATTTTGAGCCGGTGTTCTGGGAGCATGTACGCGAAATCATCGAACTGGAAAACCCTATTGGCGTAATTGTACAGTTGGGTGGCCAAACAGCGCTTAAAATGGCCGAGAAGCTGTACGAAAACAATATCAAAATCATCGGTACGGCTTATAGCGATATGGACGTGGCCGAAGATCGTGGCCGTTTCTCAGACTTGTTAAAAGAACTTGATATTCCCTATCCAAAATATGGTGTAGCCGAAAATGCCGAGGAAGCCATTAAAGTGGCTAATGAGGTTGGCTATCCGGTGTTGGTACGCCCGAGCTACGTATTGGGTGGCCAGGGTATGAGCATCGTCATTAATGATGAAGATTTGGAAAAAGCCGTAGTAAAACTGCTGGGCGATTTGCCGGGTAACCGCGTATTGATCGACCACTTCCTAGACCGAGCCGAAGAAACCGAATCAGATTCGATCTGCGATGGCGTAGACGTACATATTGTAGGTTTGATGGAGCACATTGAGCCTGCCGGTATCCACTCGGGCGACTCGAGTGCGGTATTGCCGCCGTTCAGCTTGTCTGACAAGGTAATTGCCGATATGGAAGCCTACTCGAAGAAAATTGCCAAAGCCTTGAACGTTATCGGTTTGCTCAACATCCAGTTTGCGGTAAAAGACGATAAGGTTTATGTAATCGAAGCCAACCCAAGGGCATCGAGAACGGTTCCTTTCATTGCCAAGGCCTACGATGTGCCTTACATCAATATCGCCGCAAGGATCATGTTGGGTGTAAACAAACTGAAAGACTTCAATATTGTGCGCAAGCTGGAAGGCTATGCCATCAAAGAACCGGTATTCTCTTTCGAGAAATTCCCTGAGGTAACCAAGGAGCTTGGTCCAGAAATGAAATCGACTGGCGAAGCTATCCGTTTCATCAAAGACCTGGAAGATCCTTATTTCCGCAAGCTTTACAAAGACAAGTCGATGTACCTGTCTAAATAGGCTAAAGGAGAAAGACTAATGCATAAACAAAAAATCCCTTAACAAATGTTGAGGGATTTTTTGTTGAAGGATATTTCGCCTATTTGAGTCCAATTTTTATCGGGGAAAGCAATCTTTATTGAACATAGATCGCTTCATCACTGTGCCGCTTTTAAGGATACTTTAATTACTGTTTCGTCCAAATTCGGGTATTCAGATCTAACTCTTGTACAATGGCGTACATAAAATGGAGTACCGAAAGATCTTCGTTGAGTGCATCGGCATTGAGCAGGCTTTTGAAAAGCGGCGCTTCAAAGTAATTTTTGGCCAGTGGAAAAGCGATGTACATATTCGAATTGACAAACGATACCGAAATGGCATAGGCGGCGCGCTGGTTTAATTCGCAGAGACGATCCATGAGGGCAGGTGTAAGGATATATCTGGCCTCGATCTGATCGGTACTGTAAGTGACAAAATTCTTGTTAAAGGCCTCGTTTTCCAGCTCAACGATGTTTTTATCGCCAAAGGAGTAGATGTTTTTAGCAAACCAGGCACCAATGCTGCTCCCGAAATCCTTCGGCCTAATAGCCGTAACGCCGTTAAAGTTTTTGTTGAAATCGGCTACGAATACAATACCTTTTAAAATATCGTGCCAATGCTCCTGCCGGCCATTCTTCCCTTGGGTTTCGGTTTTGTACTCGGCATGCACCTCGGCAAAATAAATGCTGGTGTTGCCTATTTTTCCGCTAATCAAATCTTCGGTACTGTAGCGGTCGGGATCAGTTGTAAAGAGCTGCGATTGCCTAAATTCGCCCTCGACAATACCTCTGTCGGGCTGTATCGTTAGGCTTTGGTCTACATTGCTAAGCAATGCGCCCACAACATCCATTTTAAAACGGTTTTTGTAGTCGGTAGCGGCATCGCTGATGCGGAAGAGGATAACGCCTCCAAAAATAATGGCCGCCAAGCCGGTAACCATGCCCGCCACCAAAAGGCCCATCACGGCCAGTGCCACAATCAGTACAATGCCCAATATAATGGCGCCGTAGCCTTGTGTATTGGCCGATAAAACTTTTTTACGCTCAACTTCTAACTCGGCTAACACGCTTTGTAGCTTGCCGTTTTGCGTATAATTGACATCCATTAGTTATTGAAAAGCTCTTTTGCGCTGATATTTTTGCGTTCTTCTTCGGTAGCAGCCAAAACCTGCATAGGCTGATAGCCCAACATACCGGCAAACATGTTGCCTGGAAACATCATAACGGCGTTATTGTAAGAGGTTACACTGGCATTGTAGTTTCTTCTGGCGGCGGCAATCTGCTCTTCGCTTTCGGTCCAGGTGCTTTGCAGGTTCAGGAAATTGGTGTTGGCTTTTAGATCTGGATAATTTTCTACGCTTACCATCAGGCCTTTTACGGCTGCGCCCAATTGCTGGTCTATGGCTAGTTTATCGCCTTCGGTAACATGGTTGCCCATGGCCTTGCCGCGCAGTTCGGTAATTTTGGTCAAGGTGTCGCCTTCGTATTGAGTGTATTGTTTTACTACTTCAACCAAGTTGGGAATGAGGTCGAAACGTTTTTTCACCATTACGTCAATGGCCGAAAAGGCATTGGCAACCTGGTTCTTTTTGCTGATGAGCGAGTTGTAAATTCCGATGCCGAAGATGAGCACCAAGACGGCAATAATAGCTACAATAATCATATTTAAATTTGTTGGTTAGGATAAATATAGAAATTTTAGCCTTTTGTACAGCTATTATAAAAAAAGAACCCCGCTCCGGAGAGAGCAGGGTTCAACCAATCAATATTAAAAAGGAGAACCTTTCTAATTAGTTCAAAATTACGACTCCTTTTGCTTCAAACACAATTTCTTTTTTAGGTTGTGTAATTTTTGCTATTTCTTCAGCCGATTTCTTCTCATCTTCGGCAATGTGTTTCAAGTCTTCGACAGAAGTAGTCTTTCTTTCCGCAAAACCATCGATCACTACTTTTTTGCCTGCAATATCCTTTGGCATAAAGAAAGCATAGTCTTTGAAGTTAACGTACATGGTCTCGCCATTTGGCATTTTTAGATTCATAAAGCAGCCTTTTTTCTTGCATACGCTTACAACCTCGCCAATCACCTTCATGTCGGCCTTGGTTTTATCGCCTAATTTCGTGTTGATCTCTGCAGTGGTAATTGTGTTTCCTTTTTTAACGCCATCGCCAAACGACTGGCCTTCGTAGGCATCTTGTGCAAAGGCAAATGTAGCAAACAGGCATAATGCCAAGCTTAAAACTAATTTTTTCATCTGTTTTATAATTTTGTTTTTAGTGGTGGATGAAGTCATCAAGGTTTGGTTATTCATGCCCTTAGGGCTGCAAAGCCATGATGGTTCATTGGTTATTCGTCTTTGGTATAAACTCTTATCTTCCACAAAAATATTTAAAATCTTTATAAATGGCATAAGGTGCAAAGGGAAATTTTAAAACATAAAAAAAACCCCACTGCTCTTAGCAGTGAGGTTAATCATCCCTATTGTTGTTTTACCCATTACTGGATAAGAACGATAAGAGTAATACAACAAGCTATCCAATTTTGATGTTTTTTATTGAATAGCATTTAATCTATTGATTACCAGTATTTTAAATTGTTTTATTTTTGGCGTGCCAAACTTTTTTTATACTCGGTGTGTAGAGAAAAATGCCAGTTTGCCACAAAAGTGTAGAGAAAAATGCCACCCCAGTAGCAAAACTTGGGGAGTTTTTAAGCTCTGCAATGGTGGTGTGGGCTTAGCCAAAGAGCAAGGCAAACACCTCTTCAATCTTGCTTACGGTAATGAGCTGGATCTTGAATTTAGCTCGGTCAACCCCTTTCAGGTTATAATTCGAAACAACTATTTTTTCGAAGCCTAGCTTCTCGGCCTCGGCTATACGTTGCTCGATACGGTTAACGGCCCTGATTTCGCCCGATAAGCCTACTTCGGCCGCAAAGCATATTTTAGACGAAATGGAAATATCCTCATGCGAAGAAATAATAGCGGCCATGATGGCCAAATCGATGGCGGGATCTTCAACTTTGATGCCCCCGGCAATATTGAGGAAAACATCTTTAACCCCCAGCCTAAAGCCACATTTTTTTTCGAGTACCGCCAGCAGCATGTTCATGCGCCTGATATCGAAGCCCGTGGCCGAACGTTGTGGCGTTCCGTAAGCCGAAATGCTGACCAAAGCCTGTGTTTCGATAAGCATGGGCCTGGCACCTTCCAAGGTAGCACCGATGGTAATGCCACTTAACTCCTCATCGCGTTGCGAGAGCAAAATTTCCGAGGGGTTAGACACTTCTCTTAATCCATTGCCCTGCATGGCATAAATACCCAATTCGGCAGTGGCACCAAAGCGGTTTTTAATGGAGCGGAGAATACGGTAAATATGGTGCCTATCGCCCTCAAACTGCAGCACGGTATCAACCATGTGTTCCAAAATTTTCGGACCGGCAATGGCACCGTCTTTGGTAATATGGCCAATCAGAAAAACAGGAGTGGCGGTTTCCTTGGCAAAACGCAACAGTTCGGCCGTACACTCGCGGACCTGCGAAACGCTGCCTGGTGTTGATTCGATGTGTGCCGAATGCAGGGTCTGGATCGAATCGACAATAACGATTTCGGGTTCCAGCTGTTCAATCTGCTTAAAAATATTTTGGGTAGCCGTTTCGGTCAAAATATAACAATCGGCTTTAGGGCTATTGGTAATGCGTTCGGCACGCATTTTAATCTGCTGTTCGCTTTCTTCGCCGGAAATATACAGAATTCTTTTGTTGGGCATGTTGAGCGCCAGTTGCAGCATTAGGGTCGATTTGCCAATGCCGGGTTCGCCGCCAATGAGGATTACGGAGCCAGCTACCAGTCCGCCGCCCAGCACGCGGTCTAATTCTGCATCGCTGGTCAGGGTTCTTTCTTCAGTAGTGGCTTCGATCTGCTCAACTTTGCTGGGCTTGTTGAGGCGCTGGGTACCGCTGGACGATTTCCAGGTGGGCACATGTAGAGCGCCCTTGTCGATAACCTCTTCTACAAAGGTATTCCATTGGTTGCAGGATGGACACTTGCCCAACCATTTTGGCGATTCGTAGCCGCAACTCTGACAAAAATATGCTGATTTCGTTTTAGCCAAGGGATTTTAGGTGTTAGATTGACGATTTTAGATTTTTTATCCAGCTAATTTAGCTAAAATATTTAGCAAAATAAATTTTTTTGTACAGTCGAACACTTAAGAGCCTAATCCAAGCCACTATCGCGCAATCTGCGATTAAAACGGTAATTAACAAGGTGTTTTTACCCGAGTGCTGAAAAAGGTCTGAGTTAACTTTAGGTGTTGATCGTGAATAGCGACAACCAGCGGCGCCGAAAACTGCATATTGGAAGAGTAGGCAACAACATTAATCACTATGGGATACGGACCAGACAACAATCTCCAAATCGATTGGGGAAAAACAATTCAATTGAAAGTGCCGAGATATGCACAGGTAAAACTTGCTTTTTCTTCGGAAGCGGCCTGGGAAAATGCCATATGCATCTATGATTCGGCATATAGCAAGGTTTTCGAAAAAGGGAACCAGGCCGGGAGGAATTTGAACCCTGAAGTTTATGGACGAAACAGGGTAGAAGAACGAATGATTTTTATCACAGGCTGGCACAAGAACGGGCCTGCCGACGGAGGAAAGCCCTGGTATCAATCGCCATGCAGGTATTCTCCTCATGCAGGCGATAATTTTGGCAGCGGGGTAATCGGTTTCGAAGATGCAGGCGATGGCGACTACAACGATATCATGGTATCTTATGTATTCGAATAAAAGACAATAGTGGCAGGTATTTTGGTATTTGACTTTGTACCCAATATTTATTAACTTAAAGTTAATTAAACAACCTAACCAAAACTTAAAAATTATGAACAAAGAAAACCTGCTCAGCAAAGCTGAAATGAAAAAAGTAATGGGTGGCGACGGCCCGCCTCCGGAGTCTTGCCTTGGTAAGCCCGAATGCAAGGATTGTTGCAGATACACGGCTAATGTAGGCCGTTGCGAAATGCTATGCGACATGCACCAGACAACTTAGCTTATTCAAGATCCAATCATTAAAAAAGCCTGGCTTCTTTTACAGAAACCAGGCTTTTAAATGTTTTGAATGGCCGGTTACAATTTGATTTCCTCGTCTTTGGAAGAAAGGAAATGAAATTCGGTCAAGTGGTAAGAAGATACCGCTTTTACCTTAACGCGCTGGCCAAATTTGAAAAACCATTTCCATTGGAGGGAGAACAGTCCTTTTTTAATGAAGGCCGCTATATAAGGATGAACGCATAAAGTGATGTTCTTCTCGTTTTGTTCTTGTAGGATATAGGTAAGGTTGCTCTCTATATCGTCCATCAGCACAATACTGGCTTTGATTTCGCCGGTACCATCGCAGGTTGGACATTTTTCTACCGTTACAATGTTCATTTCGGGCCTTACCCTTTGTCGGGTAATTTGTACCAGGCCAAATTTGCTCGGTGGCAAAATGGTATGTTTGGCACGATCGAGCAGCATGAGCTCGCGCAGGTAATCAAAAAGCACCTTGCGGTTGGCCGGTTTGTGCATGTCGATAAAATCGATTACCACAATGCCTCCCATATCCCTCAGCCTCAGCTGACGGGCAATTTCTTTAGCCGCTTCCTTGTTTACCTGAAGCGCATTTTCTTCCTGATTTTCCTTGCTGGCCGTCCGGTTGCCACTGTTTACGTCGATCACGTGCAACGCTTCGGTATGTTCAACTACCAGGTAGGCGCCACCGGCCAGATTTACAGTCTTGCCAAAGGCATTCTTGATTTGTTTCTCTACACCGAAATGTTCGAAAATAGGCTCCTTGTGCTTGTAATACTTCACGATCTTTTCCATCTCTGGCGAAATTTCGTGCACATAAGACTTGATATCTTCGTACAGGTTCGCATCGTTTACGTAAACGTTGGCGAAATCGGTATTTAAAATATCTCTGATTAGGGTAGAAGTACGATCCATCTCTCCCCAAACACGTTTAGAGGGCTCGGTATCGGGCAGTTTCTTGGTGAAGCTTTCCCATTTTGATATCGAATCCAATAAATCCTTTTGCAGTTCGGCAACGCCCTTTCCTTCCGAAACCGTTCTAATGATAACTCCAAAGTTTTGAGGCTTGATACTTTCGATAATCTTTTTGAGACGATTACGTTCGGTATTACTCTTAATCTTTTTAGAAATCGATATGACGTTAGAAAAAGGTACGAGCACAATATATCTTCCGGCAATTGAAAGATCAGAGCTCAACCTCGGTCCTTTAGTGGAAATGGGTTCTTTGGCAATTTGAACCGGCAAGATTAAATTTTTGCTGACGATTTCGGATATCTTACCCGCTTTGTTAATGTCGGCTTCTAATTTAAAATTATCTAATAAAGTGCCATTGACCGTGCCGTTACGCTTAATTTTAGTAAGCTTTATCAAAGATTGTACCTGGGGCCCAAGGTCGAAATAATGCAAAAACGCATCTTTTTCGTAGCCAACATCAACAAAAGCAGCATTTAGGCCAGGCATGATTTTTTTGATGCGGCCCAAATAAATATCGCCTACGGCGTAGTTATTGTTAACGTGCTCTTTATGGAGCTCGACGAGGTATTTGTCTTCAATTAAAGCTATGGTTACTCCCATAGGAGTAGAATCGATTATTAATTCCTTTACCAAAAGCTACAGATTTTAAGGCAATTGAATGCCCTATTACACTTGGACAAAAAACACATAGAATCCAAAAATAAATACCGTTTAGCGGGGTATTTATTTTTGGCCAATACACAGATAGGAAAAACCTATTTTTTCTTGTGTCTGTTTTTTCTTAAACGTTTTTTGCGTTTGTGGGTAGCCATTTTATGTCTTTTTCTTTTTTTACCGCTTGGCATAATCTTAAGTTTTTAAATGTTTTTATTAATCTGTTAATTAACGTTTATTTTTTAACTCGGCCACTTTCTTGTCTATAAACGACGACAAGGTTGGGTTGGCCGCTAATTTCTTGCTGTTCAAATAAGCGTCTATTGCTTCTTTGTTCTGGCCCAGGCTTTCGTAAGCCGTAGCCAGGTAAAAATAGGCATCTGGTGTTGCTTTAATTTGGCTAATGATATTGTTGAAGCGAACAATAGCTTTGTCAAACTGGCCAGATTTGATGGCGAACATGCCTAAATTCATGTTTGCCTTTAAGTTTTTTGGATCTTGCTCTACCACTTGTCGCAACATGGCAATGCCCTGCATCGGAGCACCCAAGCCATTTACGATGGTAATGCCCAATCCGGTTTTGGCATCTAGGCTGGTCGAGTCAAGCGCTAAAGCCTTGGTAAACGCGTTATTGGCTTTTTGAAGCATATGGGGTTGCAAAAGGCTATCCTGTGTATTATCGAAAGCCTTTAAAAACCTATTGCCTGCATTGAGCCAATTAGCTAAAGAAGACTCTCCATTGGCTACAACTTCGAGGTACAGGGCACTGGGTGCTGGCTGTTCCAAATCTTCCCATTTCTGGGCCAGCTTTTGCGCCTGCGCTAGTTTTTCGGTTCCAGAAGCACCTTTGTAAGTGTTTTCCAGTACCGTAATCTCTTTGCCGGAAGCGCTGCTGATCAAGTTTTTTGCGGTGGAAGATATTTCTTCTAGGCTAAGTTGTGGCGAAGCGGTTTGGTCTGCCATGGCAGCCGGTTTGGCCGCTTCTTCCTTAGGTTTGACCAAGCCTTTGATCGGTCTGGTAAACAAAAATCCAGCAAGCAATACAATTGCAACAATGATAAGCGCTTGTTTTGTACGGATATTGTTTGCCATGGCGATAGGATTAAGCTTCTGCTTTAACTTTTTTAGAGTTGTTTTTTACTTTGTCAACAAAAACTTTTGCTGGCTTAAAGCTAGGAACAAAATGCTCTGGGATAATGATCGCCGTATTTTTAGAAATATTTCTAGCAGTTTTTTGCGCTCTCTTTTTTACAACGAAACTACCAAAACCTCTTACGTAAACATTTTCGCCGCCAATCATGCTGTTTTTGATTACTTTGAAAAATGCCTCTACTGTTTCCTGCACGTCTACTTTTTCAATTCCTGTCTTTGTTGATATTTCCGAAATAATATCTGCCTTAGTCATATTTTCTATTTATTAAGTTATTGAGTGTTAAATATTATAACTGTTTTGGGGTTGCAAAAGTATTGCTTTTTAATGAGATAGGAAAATAAAAGATGATTTATTTACAATTGGACGTATCATGTAAATGCAAGTTTTATCAAAATGCTAGATTAAGGTTGTATTTTTGACAAAATGAGCTTTCAACAGGAAATTGTAAAATGGTATAAAATCAATAAACGCAGCCTTCCCTGGCGTGATACAACCGACGCTTATGTCATCTGGCTTTCGGAAATCATCCTGCAGCAGACCAGGGTAGAGCAGGGGCTTCCTTATTTCAACAAGTTTCTTGAAAACTTTCCAACGGTAAGTGATTTTGCCAGCGCCAGCGAAGTACAGGTGCTTAAGCTTTGGCAGGGACTGGGCTATTATTCGAGGGGGCGTAACATGCTGTTCACGGCCAAACAGGTCATGGACGAGCATAATGGCGTGTTTCCGATTCGGTATGAGCAATTGGTGAAGCTAAAAGGGGTGGGCGATTACACCGCGGCCGCAATTTCTTCATTTTCGAACAATGAAGCAAGGGCCGTACTTGATGGTAACGTGTTCAGGGTTTTGGCCAGGTATTTTGGAATAGAAGAGCCGATCAACTCTACCCAGGGCAAAAAAACGTTTGCAGTACTGGCGCAAAGCCTGATTGAAGGGCAGGAACCATCGCTGTATAACCAGGCTATGATGGAGTTTGGTGCCTTGCAGTGCAAGCCCAAGTCGCCAGACTGCCAGATTTGCCCCCTGCAGCTTGGCTGCTATGCCCTGCAGCATAAAAAGGTAGCGGTTTTACCAGTTAAGCTGAAAACAGTAAAGGTAAAAGAGCGTTGGTTCAATTATTTTGTAGCGCTTAAGGATGGGCATATCCTCAGCAAGGAAAGAAAAGCGGGCGACGTATGGCAGCACCTCTACGATTTTCCGCTGATTGAGACGCCGCAAGCAGTTAGCCTCGGCGACGAAAGCTTTTGTCAGGAAATAGAAAATCAGTTCGGCAAGGATGCCAAAATCAGCCTTTTAATGCAAAAGAAGCATGTATTGACACACCAAATTATATATGTACAATTTTTTGCTTTAGACAATTATATTGTTAACTTTAAGTTGCATACAGAAATTAAATCGGTTTTGCTCGAAGAATTTGAGGCTTTGCCACATCCGAAAGTAATCAGCGAATTTATGGAACTGTATGTAAGGAACTAATCAAATAGAATATATGTCGGGTATTAACAAAGTTATTTTAGTAGGGCATTTGGGCAAAGACCCAGAAGTTAGGCATTTAGAAGGAGGAGTTACAGTAGCTAGTTTTCCGTTGGCCACGTCAGAGACTTTTAACAAGGATGGCAAGCGTGTAGAACAGACCGAATGGCATAACATCGTGTTATGGCGCGGCTTGGCCGAGGTGGCCTCCAAATACTTGCAGAAAGGCAAGCTGGTTTATATTGAAGGCAAATTACGTACACGTTCTTTTGAAGACAAAGAGCGCGTTAAAAAATATGTAACAGAGGTTGTGGCAGAGAACTTTACCATGTTGGGCAGAAAAAGCGATTTTGAGGCTCCATCAAACGGTCAGGAAAATACCACAACCAAAACAGAAGACGATTATGTTAGTCCTGTAGATGAAACAGGAGATCTGCCCTTTTAAATCTAATCTCAAACGCTGTTATGGAAAAGGGCCCGAAATTCGGGCCCTTTTCTTATTCTACGGTTACTGATTTGGCTAAATTTCTTGGCTGGTCTACATTGCAGCCTCTTAGTACGGCAATGTGGTAAGAAAGCAGCTGCAGCGGAATGGTAGCCAGCAAAGGCAAGAAAGCTTCGCTCGCATCCGGGATCTCGATGCAATAATCGGCCATTTTCTTAACGTCGGTATCACCTTCGGTTACAATGGCAATGACCACGCCCTTTCTGGCCTTTACTTCCTGGATGTTACTGATTACCTTTTCGTACGACGAGTTTTTGGTGGCGATGAAAACTACCGGCATTTCTTCGTCTATCAAGGCAATAGGACCGTGCTTCATTTCTGCGGCAGGATAGCCTTCTGCATGGATATATGAAATTTCCTTCAGTTTTAAGGCACCCTCCAGGGCTACCGGGAAACCGCTGCCCCTGCCCAAAAACAGGCAGTTTCTTGAATCCTTGAATTTTTCGGCTATGGTTTTGATTTGGTCGTTCGATTCCAAGGCATGATGGATTTTTTCTGGAATGCAATCCAATTCTGTTAAAAGTTCAACCAGTTTCGAGTTGACAATGGTGCCTTTTTGTTGTGCCATATAGAACGCCATTAAGGTAAGTACGGTTACCTGTGCGGTAAAGGCTTTGGTAGAAGCTACCCCAATTTCTGGGCCGGCGTGGGTATAAACACCGGCATGGGTAATCCTCGGAATAGAAGCGCCTACTACGTTGCATACCCCAAATATGGTAGCGCCTTTTTCTTTGGCCATTTCAATGGCCGCCATGGTGTCGGCGGTTTCTCCAGATTGCGAAATCGCAATCACCACATCCTTTTCGGTAATAATCGGGTTCCTGTACCTGAATTCGGAGGCATATTCTACTTCTACAGGGATACGCGCATATTCCTCGATGAGGTATTCGCCTACCAGACCGGCATGCCACGAGGTACCGCAGGCTACGATGATGATCCGGTCTATGTTTTTGAGCTTTTCAGCGAATTCCTTAATGCCTCCCAGCTGTACCTTGCCTTCAGCAGGATAAATACGGCCGCGCATACAATCTCTGATTGAACGTGGCTGTTCGTAGATCTCTTTCAGCATGAAATGGTCGTAGCCACCTTTTTCCAGCATTTCCAGTTGTAGTTCCAGGGCCTGGATGTAAGGCGTTTGCACCACGTTGTCGAGCCTTTTGATCAAAAGTTCGTCACGTTTGATGAAAGCGATTTCATTATCGTTAAGGTAGATGACGTTTTTGGTATATTCGATGATAGGTGTCGCATCAGAAGCGATAAAATACTCGCCTTCGCCAACGCCAATTACCATGGGGCTTCCTTTTCTGGCCGCAATGAGCTGGTCGGGATGGTCTTGGTCCATGATAACGATGGCATAAGCGCCATTTACTTCGTTAAGGGCCAAACGTACGGCTTCCAACAAGTCTATTTTTTCGTTTTGATAGATATCTTCTACCAAATGAACCAATACTTCGGTGTCCGTATCGCTGTTAAAGGTATGGCCTCTTCTCAAAAGCTCTTCTTTGAGCGTAGCGTAGTTTTCGATAATGCCGTTATGGATGATGCTGAGCCTGCCGTTGTTAGAGGTGTGCGGGTGAGAGTTCCTGTCTGATGGTGCTCCGTGGGTAGCCCAGCGCGTATGACCCATGCCGATAGTGCCGTTCAGGTTTTTGTTCTCAGCAAAATTTTCCAGCTCTTGAACCTTGCCGGCCTTTTTATAGATGTTGAGGTTGTTATGGTCGATTAAGGCTATGCCTGCACTGTCATAACCTCTGTATTCTAGTCTTTTTAAGCCTTTAATTACGATTGGCCATGCCTCGCGAAAGCCAATATAGCCTACAATTCCACACATATAGTATTGGTTTAAAAATAAATCGCTCAAAAGTATTGCTTTTGAGCGATTTAATCAAACGTTTGCGTAGAATATATTTGACTAGTTGATTTTCGTGTAATAGATGTTCAGTTTCATGACGTTATCGCCTGCCACCGGATTCTTTTTGAATGATCCGATAACTGCTCTTGCACCTGATGCCATTGATGGAGCAAGGCTAAATTGGTCTGTAGGCGTTGGGGCCAAAAACGTACCGTAATCCTGTGTTTTTCCATTAATCAGGTCCTGGATGTACGCCGTAACCACAAAAACGTATTGCTTTTTGATGGCGTTGAAATAGCCGCCAAAAATTGCGGCGGTTTGCGTTACCCTGGGGTCGGCCGGGGTAGTTAGGCTTCCCCTGTCGTTATCCGGAATGTTTTTGCGTTGTTCGGCAATGTCATATCGGTAAAGAGCTAAACGTGGCGCGGCATTGAATGGAATAGGGTCGGTACCGCTGCTCAGGTCAATAACCAATTCGGCTTTGTTTACAACTACTTTGCCCACATTGGCTACGAAGTTTTTGAGGTAAGGAAAAGCAATCTTGGTTCTTAAGCCCGATAAGGGTTGCAAATAAGTAACCGGATATTGTTGGTTTGGATTGGCCAGCTGGGTTGCTACAGGGGTAGAGCTATAGTTGTGTGTTACGGTAGAAACAACTGGCGCACTGGTGTTAACGATTGGGAAATTAACCGAAACAGTATCAGGCTGGTTTGTGGTTGTATTTTGCTTTTTGTAGTATAAGTATAATCCAGATGTTGCACCAGTAAATTCAAAAAACATCATGGCTCCATTGGTAGAAGGTGTACTTGCCTTGACCTGCAATCCTCTAAAGAAGCGAAGAAAGTTTTCGTTGTATTTAAAGTTGTCTGTGTTAATGTTGATGATGTTTTCTTCGATAAAGGCTTTGTTGATTGGAATCCTGATCTGTGGCGAGGCGCTTCTTATGGTGTCGGCCTTGCCTGCTACGATATCTGTAACCTTAACCCTGGTATTGGGGTATATTTTACCACTTTTGCTACCCAGCAACGTATTTGAGGTTGCCCAGTTTACGTTGCTAAGGAATGACTCTGCGGTAGAGAGGTTGTCCATAAGCTGACGAACTTCGAAACTGTAGTTGGCAGTACTGTCTCCATAAAATTCGCCACCATAATTAAGTACCAAAATGGCAGAATCTAAAGTTGGGGTGGCGCCAAAGTTATAGGCACTACTTGGCACATTAACCGCCATGGATAAGCTTGCCTCGGTTTGGCCGAATAATGGGTCTTTTAAAAGGCCCAGCGGGTTTCGGGCCAGGCCGTTGGTAGAAACGATTTGGTCGCTCAACGTCCTCGAACTGATGGTTACCGTATCGACCAATGAGCCTTGTATGGCTGTACTAGGATCAATTTGCAGACCTATGGTTGAAGTCTTTTCGCACGAAGCGAAAAGAAAAAGACTTATTAACAGGGTCAATAAGTCTAATTTTAAGAATCTCATATTTATATTAAAAATAATGCTGTATTAAGCTACTGAAACCAATTCTTCATTAGAGATCTCTTCGTAAAAAGTAAAGAAGTTCTCGTAATTTTCGGTTAAATTAAAGGCTAAAGTCGGCTTATTAGAATCTTTAACAAATTTTAACACATCATTATCCAGCTTTTCGTCGGCTAAAACCACTGCATCTGAGTGGGTTACGGCGCCAATGTGCATGCTGTTGCAATCGGCTTTGATAAAGGCTTTGGTATCCTCTTCGGTCATGTTGCTCATTACCGCCTTTTTATGCAGGTCTGCATTTAAGGTTTCGGCAAAGCAGTTCTCGTAGATGGAATAAACCACTTTCGAGTTTTTGAACGTAGGATCGTTTTTGTAAGTGGTTTTGATATAAGTAGGTACTAAAGCGGTCATCCAGCCGTGGCAATGTACAATGTCTGGTGCCCATCCAAGTTTCTTAACGGTTTCCAAGGCGCCTTTGCAAAAGAAAATCGTACGCTCGTCGTTGTCGGCATAAAACTTGTTCTCTTTGTCCCTGAAAACGTGCTTTCTTTGAAAATAATCTTCGTTGTCTAGGAAGTAAACCTGCATGCGTGCTGCAGGGATTGAGGCTACCTTGATAATTAATGGGTTGTCATTGTCATCAATAATAATGTTCATACCCGATAAACGAATAACCTCGTGCAGCCTGTTTCTTCTTTCGTTAATGTTGCCGAACCTAGGCATCAAGATGCGGATTTCGAATCCTTTTTCCTGCATGGCCTGCGGCAGTTGACGTGTAATTTCAGAAATTTTAGTGAGTTCGAGGAAAGGCGACATCTCGTGGGTAACAATCAGTAGCTTCGTTTTTGCCATCTCCATATTATATATTAAATTATGTTAATTTAAAGATTATCAAGGGGCAAAGGTACGAATAATATTAATATTTATCAATAACTTATGCAATAGGCTTTGTAAGTTTTGGATAAATGCTCAACTTAGCACCCTTAAAATTAAACCGACAACTTGGAAATTCTACATACCATAACCGCATTGAAAGCCTGGCTCCAACCCATGCAGGATGCTCCCTCCAAAATTGCCCTGGTGCCTACCATGGGTGCGTTGCATAAAGGCCACCTGTCGCTCATCGAAATTGCGCAGCAGCAGGCGTCTATAGTGGTATGCAGCATCTTTGTCAACCCTACCCAGTTTACCGATCCCAAGGATTTGGAAAAATACCCGAGACCCTTGGCGCACGATATCAAAATGCTGCAGGAAGCGGGTTGCAGTGCGGTGTTTATGCCAACGGTTAAAGAAATGTACCCCCACTACCCAACGCCCGAAAATTGGCATATCGACTTGGGGAGTGCCGAGTTTTTGCTGGAGGGCGAGTTTAGAAAAGGCCACTACCAGGGTGTAACCCAAATTGTAAAGAAGCTTTTTGATGCGGTACAGCCAGATCTAGCCTTTTTTGGCCAAAAGGATTTTCAGCAGGTGCTGATGATCAAAAATATGGTAAAGTATTTTAAACTGCCAGTCGAGATTGTTTCGTGCCCCATTATTAGGGAAGACGACGGTTTGGCCATGAGCTCCAGAAATATCCATCTTTCGGACAGCGACAGGCAACATGCTTTGGTGCTGAGCCGTGCGTTGCAGTTTGTGAAAGACGGCTACCATCAATTGACCTTGGAAGAATTGTTGGTCCACGCCAAGCAGCTGATCAGTGCAACGCCCGATGTTGAGCTCGATTATTTTACCATTGCCGATCAGGAAACCTTGCTGCCCATTGCCGACAAAACCAACAAGAATGCCATTGCCTTGGTGGCAGCCAAAGTTGGCGAGACACGATTGATTGATAACATGTTGTTGGATTAGATGTTTGGTTGGGAAGATATGAGGCTTGGGATATGAGATGTGAGACATGAGATGTAAGACTGAGAGAACTAGAACCCCAGCCTTTCACCCTTCAACCTTCCAACCCTCCACCTTTAAGATATGACCTACCTTTTACCCTAAACCTTTTCAACCCTCAACCTTTATTCCTAACTTTGCATCATGATTATCGAGATTTTAAAATCGAAAATACACCGTGTTAAAGTAACACAGGCAGAATTGAACTATGTAGGCAGCATTACCATCGACGAAGACTTAATGGATGCGGCCAATATCATTGCCAACGAAAAGGTGCAGATTGTGAACAACAACAATGGCGAGCGTTTCGAAACCTATGCCATCCGCGGCGAGCGTGGTACAGGTACCATTTGCCTGAACGGGGCAACTGCCAGAAAAGTACAGGTGGGCGATATTCTCATCATCATGTCGTACGGTTCTTTGCCTATGGAAGAAGCCAAAAAATACCAGCCTATACTGGTATTTCCTGATGATAACAATCGCTTGCTTAAATAGTCCCGGGCTTAATTAGCCCTGTTTTCCTCTTCGGTTTTTTTGCTTTCCCTGGCCTTATAGGTCGAACTGCCAAAGTTATAGGTTAAGGCAAACACCAATCGCTGTGCGCCAAAATAATGGTAGAAATCGTTGTTGAAAATGGTTTGATCCCTAAAAATCAACCTGCGCTTTAAATTGTCGAAGGCGTCGTAAAGGGTTAGTTTGGTATTGATCCTGCTGCTGAACCAGGTTTTCTGGAGGCCAAAATCAATGGCATAAACAGGTTTCATGAGATAAAGCCCATTGCCGCTTTTCGATTCGTAGGTGTAGCTTACATCCAATAACCAATCTTTTAGGCTAAAA
This sequence comes from Pedobacter sp. ASV12, assembly GCF_016429155.1. GTDB lineage: Bacteria > Bacteroidota > Bacteroidia > Sphingobacteriales > Sphingobacteriaceae > Pedobacter. The sequence continues at coordinate 18,493 of NZ_JAELUC010000034.1, forward strand.
ACCTGGCTGCCGTTAAGCGTGTAGCTGTATATCGGTATTTGATAGGTACGCCCGAAGTAAGGCCTTAATTCCTTGTTGTAGTAGAAGCCAACATTGTTGTTCATCCGCCACCATTTGTTGAGCGTAATGGGTAAGCTTGCCAACAGGTTGGCAAAATCCCTATAAGGTATGTTGCGCCCCAAAAAGATCAGTTCGTTGGTCGTGGGGTTGTATTCGGGGTAACGTTCCATGGGCTCGTTCTCGCGACCTACGTTGAGCGATAGGTTGAGCGCTTTCCTGCCGTAAGATAGAGAAAGCAAACTGGTTGTGGAGGGTTGCAGGTAAGGGTTGCCTATCCAATAATGCCTCGGACTGTAATAAAACCTGAAAGGATTGAGCATAGCAAAAGTAGGTCTGGTCATCCGGCGGCTGTAGTTCAACGTCAGCTGCTCGGTTGGATTGAGGACGTAAGTGAGGCTTGCGCTAGGCAACCATTTCAGGTATTTTCGGTCGGTAACCAATCCAGTAGTGATAGAGTTGGCCTCGGTGCTGGTATGTTCTGCCCTTAAACCGGCACTATACTTAAATTTATTCCATTGCCCGCTGTACGAGAGGTAAGCGGCCACAATGTATTCTCCGTAGCTGAATTTGTTGCTGCGGTTGGGGTCCAGGTTAAAAACACTGTTGCCCAAGGTATCGTAACGGAGGTTGTTTTGGGTGGTGGTGTAAGCAAATTTACCGCCAAAGTCTAACCTGTCTTGGTTTAGGTTTTGCGTGTAATCTGCCTGCGCGGTTCTGATCAGGATGTTGTTGCTCGAATTGGTTTTCCAATAGTTCATCAGCTGGTTGCTAAACACATTGCGGTTTTGGATCTCTTCTGTTTGGCGGTTGTCTATTTGGGCTACCGAAGCAATTACATGCAGTTCGCTGCGCCGAAATTGGGCATCGTAGTTAAGGCCACCGGCGTAGTTGTGTTGCTTGGGCAAGGCATCGTTATTGCTCTTCACAAGCCCGATGGTATTGGCCAGATCGGCGGTTTGGGTAATCAATAAATTGCGCGAAGTGGCCTTTCTGTCTAGTTGGTAAGTGCGCACAAAAGCCTCCAGGCTTTGTCCTTTTTGCAGTTCGTAGGCCACTTTGGCCTGTATGTTGTAATTCTGGTTGGCCGTTACGGTTCGCGTATCGGTAATCATGGCATGGGTATTGGGCAAAAACTGCAGGGCGTGGTATTTGTAAAAAGTGCTTCCGCTGGTATGGCCAAGCTTGATATCGTAAATAAACCGGTTGGTCTTGTATACCAGCGAAAGGTTATTGTCGAGCAGGCTGTAGTTGTTGCGTTGCAAGCGGAGGTTGTAGGTGCCGCGAAGCCCTAGCGACTGGTTTTTTTTGAGCTTTACATCAATAATGCCTTGGTATTCGCCATCGTATCGGGCAGCGGGCTGATTGGTCATTTCAATCGATTCGACCATGTCTGGCGACAAACTGCTGAGGTAAGCCAATATTTCGTCGTTGTTCATGTTTACGGGCCTGCCATCAACAAATAAGGTTGGCGTTGCCCTGCTGGCCATTTGCATGGTGCCATCTTGGTTAACCTGCAGGCCGGGAAGCTTCCTGAAAACATCCAGCAAATTAGCCGACGATTTAAAAAAGGCATTATTGGCTACTCCAATTTTAAGCTGGCCATTTTGGGTGCTCAAACTGGGTGTGCCACCGGTAATGGTTACTTCTTTCAGGAGATTGGGGTCTTCGACCATCAAGATATCGCCCAGCTCTAAAATCTTTGGGTTTTGCGCCTGCAGGCTGATGTCTCTTTGGATTTGCCGGTAGCCCATTAAAGTAGCCGATAAAAGATATTTTCCAGGTTCAACATCCTGCAGCTCAAAAGAGCCGGTGCTGTCGCTGGCCGCATATTTAACGGCGCTGGGTTGGTTTGGCTTGGTCAAAATTAAATTAACCATGGGGATGCCTTGTTTGGTTTGCGCATCGATCAATCGGCCCTTAACGGTTTGGGCATTTAGCCATAAGCTGGTGCAGGCAAAAAGACAGCAAAGTAATAGTGGTTTCATCTTCGTGTTTTTGGATTTGAGGTGATGGTCCAAAACTAGAAGAGCGGAACTGCCAGGAGGTTTTGATTCTCAGATTTGGGAGTTCGGAATTATAAAACGGTACCGGTTTAGCTTATTACAGCCGCTGATAGTTGTTCCTTATAAAGCGTTGGCGTGGTATGCCGATGCTTTTTGAAAGCCGTATAAAAAGTAGATTTGGAGTTGAATCCCACTTCGTAGCCAATAGCTTCGAGCTTGATGCCTCTGTCGTTGGCAATGAGTTCGCAAGCCTCTTTGATGCGAAATTCGTTGATATAGGCTGCAAAGCTTTGGCCCAGGTTATCGTTCAGCAATTGCGAAAGCTGATGGCCTGAAACATTGATCCTTTTGGCCAAATCGTTCAGTTTTAGGTCTGGATTTTTATAGAGCTGTTCTTCCAAAAGAATTTTTTGCAGTTTTTCGGTCAGGGCCAGCGCCTGCACTGTGGCAATTTTTTTATTGGCGTAGCGTGCCGGCTCTGTTGCGCCCAATAGCGGATTTCCGGTTTTCCTCGGGCTCATAAAAAGGAAAATGTTCAAGTAAAGCACAAGCGAGAAAAACAAGGCCCCACTGATGCAAGGGCCGTTAAAGAAATCAAAAACAGGTAGTTTAAAGGCTGCGGGAACGATGATGTTGCCAGCGTATACGGCAATCAACAGCTTTTCTGTCCTCGAAACCTTTTCTTTTGCGCTAAAAATTTTGAGAAAGGCAGTCCTGAGCTGCCAACCCGTAAGTAAAATGCAGCCCACCAATTGTGCCGAAATAATGGTGCCGATAGATTTGTTCCAGGAATCGGGCTGTTGATCATAAGGAACAAGTATACTGGCTGTCGTGATAGCCAATGTCCAAAACAGATAGATCCAAATGGATTTGGTAGACATCTTTGTGTCTTGCGCCAGGGTAGCTCTCACAAAGTAGAAAAGCGAAGGTCCAACAAAAGCGCTTCCCAAAATGCCTATTTCGATATAGATGCCCGGAAGCTGGGGATAGAAATATAAAATAAAGGATTTGCCTATTTTCAAACATACCGCCAGCAACAATAAGCCTAAAAAAAACAGCGCCGGCGATTTCGGCTTTTTAAAAAACAAAAGGTAAAGGCTAATGATAAAGCCATTGAATACACCCAGGGCGCTAAAGAAAAACAAGATTTGCTGGCTCAGGTTCATTTAGCAAAAATAATAATCTTGGCTTAACGGCAAACTTATTGCGTAGCCCTATTTTGGCTCAGGTGTATTAAAGTTGTGATATACTGCCCGCATTGGCTTTTAAAGGCATTGCCGGATAAAAAATTGCTATGGCAGCATAGTAATTTCCAGAAGAAGTACTAAATTTGGAAAATCTAACCAATTATAGACCATAATTATGCATTTTGAATTAAGTGAAGAACAATTGATGATACAACAGGCCGCTCGCGATTTTGCGCAGAACGAATTAAAGCCTGGGGTAATTGAGCGTGACGAACATCAGAAATTTCCGACCGAGCAGGTTAAAAAACTAGGCGAACTCGGATTTTTGGGAATGATGGTTGACGGAAAGTACAATGGCAGCGGCATGGATGCCTTGTCTTACGTACTGGTTATGGAAGAGCTTTCAAAAATCGATGCCTCGGCTTCGGTAGTGGTTTCGGTCAACAACTCCTTGGTTTGCTATGGGTTGGAAAGCTATGGCACCGAAGCCCAAAAAGAAAAATACCTGAAACCCTTGGCTTCTGGCCAAATGATCGGCGCCTTTTGTTTGTCGGAGCCGGAGGCTGGATCCGATGCCACTTCGCAGCAAACTACCGCTGAAGACAAAGGCGATTACTATTTGCTAAACGGTACCAAAAACTGGATTACCAATGGCAGTACTGCTGGTGTTTATTTGGTTATTGCCCAAACCCATAAAGAATTAAAACACAAAGGCATCAATGCTTTCATCGTAGAGAAAGGAACACCTGGCTTTACAGTTGGGCCTAAAGAAAATAAACTGGGCATTCGTGGTTCAGACACACATTCGTTGATGTTCAACGACGTAAAAGTGCTTAAAGAAAACCGCATCGGCGAAGATGGATTCGGCTTTAAGTTTGCCATGAAAACCTTGGAAGGTGGCCGTATCGGTATTGCTGCGCAAGCCTTGGGTATTGCAGCGGGGGCCTATGAGTTGGCTTTGGCCTATGCCCAGCAACGCAAATCGTTCGGAAAACCCATCGCCGAACACCAGGCCATCGCCTTTAAACTGGCCGACATGGCTACGCAGATAGAGGCAGCCCGTATGCTGGTTTATAAAGCGGCTTGGCTAAAAGACCAAGGACAGTCGTATACCTTGGCGGGTTCTATGGCCAAGCTTTACGCAAGCAAGGTGGCCATGGACGTTACCGTGGAGGCCGTTCAGATACATGGTGGCTATGGCTTTGTAAAAGAATACCACGTTGAGCGACTCATGCGCGATGCCAAGATTACCCAGATTTATGAAGGTACAAGTGAAATCCAGAAGATGGTGATCAGTCGTAATATTCTAGACTAAAAGTTAAATATTAATACTTGAATAGAAAAGAAACAGCTTAACAGACTTTAAGTTTGTTGAGCTGTGGCTTTTGTGTTAAAAATGCCTGACGCGTAGCGACTTGCGTTTTGTTCGTCGCAATACCCAATACGCTGTATGCTCTACTAATCCTGATCCGTTCCAAATATCGAATCGAGGATCATTTTGATCACGGCAACGGCGATGGCCAAAATAGCGGCCGATAAGAAGCCGGAGGTGTTAAAGCCGGTCATGAAGTGGTCAACCAACAAGATCATCAATACGGTAATGATGAAAGAGATAAGGCCCAATGTTAGTACGTTGAGTACAAAGGTGAATATTCTTAAAATAAACCCAATGGTGGCATTGGCCAAGGCAATCAATACCGCGGCAATAATGGCGCTTCCAAAGCCGTCAACATGTACGCCTGGTACCAGGTAGGCGCCAGCCATCATGGCAACGCCCATTAATAAAATTTCTAAAATCAATCTCATAATTAGCTAATTTAGCAAGATGCATAATAAAATTACATTTTTTGTGGCAATTTGTTTGGGGCTGGTGCTTTTGGGCTGTGGCAATACCGAAAGCCGGCCTTTGTCTATCCATTTTTCGGCCGACAGCACGGCCATTGTCATTTCCGGTATCGGCGAAACGGGATTGTTCCAGCTCAAAACCAATCTCGAAAAAGATACAGCCTACCAGCAACTGGTTTCGGTGCTGCAAACGCCGGCCGAAGATGATTCGACCGGAATGGAAACCGATTGGCCCGGAAAGCTGCGCATGAAAGGCGATAGCCTGTGGTTCGAGCCTACAAATCCCTTTGTTAAGGGGAAAAACTATTTGGTCGAAACCATGCTCAACACCCAATTTGCCAGTGGCGGAGCTATTGTGCGGGCCAAAGTGGGCCACACGGTAAAGCCACAGCAGCAAATTTTGGTGCGTTAGTAGCTCATTTGCAGCGCACTGTTGCATTTTGAAAAAATAATTCGTACATTTGCGTCGTAATAAAGGAAGAAGAGGGGACCGTGTCCCCTCTTTTCTTTTGCAAGAATTTAGGATATGCAGGTAGAAAACAGGGTTAGAGAACTCGTAGAAGAGAAGATTGCAGACAGGCCTGAGCTGTTTTTGGTAGAAGTGAAGATGTTGCCAAACAACAAATTGATCATCCATGTAGACGGCGATGAAGGAATAAACATTCAAGATTGTGCCGCCATCAGTCGCCATGTAGGCTTTCATTTGGAAGAAGAAAACGCCATCGAAAAAGCCTATAACTTGGAAGTTTCTTCGCCGGGAGTTGGCGAACCGCTCCAGCTCAAGCGCCAATACCACAAAAACATAGGTCGTGAGCTGGGCATTAAGCTGGCCGATGGTACCAAAAAAGAAGGCAAGCTTTTAGAAGTTGGCGAAAATGCCATCGTTATTGAAGAGAAAGTAAAAGAAAAAGGAAAAAAAGCACAACTGGTAGAAACATCGGTTGAGTTTGAAAATATAACAGAAACTAAGGTTTTAATTTCATTTAAGTAGCAAAATGAGCAATATTAATTTAATCGATTCATTTCAGGAGTTCAAAGACTTCAAAAATATCGACCGCCCAACAGTAATCAGCGTACTGGAAGAGGTATTTCGCAGTATGTTGCGTAAAAAATATGGAACAGACGAGAACTGTGACGTAATTGTGAACCCAGATAACGGGGATTTGGAAATCTGGAGAACCAGAAGAGTAATGGAAGACGGGTTTTCTGAAGACGACGACCTCGAGATCGAGCTTGCCGAAGTAAAACAGCTGGATCCGGATATGGAAGTTGGCGACGACTACATCGAGCAGATTACTTTGGAGAGCTTTGGCCGCCGAGCCATTTTGGCCGCGCGCCAAACTTTGGTATCGAAAGTTTTGGAACTAGAGAAAGACGAAATCTTCAAAAAATATAAAGACAGGGTTGGCGAGATCGTAACCGGCGAGGTTTACCAAGTTTGGAAAAAAGAAACGTTGGTATTAGACGATGAAGGCAACGAGTTATTGATGCCTAAAACCGAGCAAATTCCGGCCGACTATTTCAAAAAGGGAGATGCCGTACGTGCGGTAATTTCTAAAGTAGACATGGTTAATGCAACGCCAAAAATCATCATCTCTAGGATTGCGCCAGAGTTCTTGCAACGTTTGTTCGAAATCGAGGTTCCAGAGATTTTCGATGGTTTGATCACCATTAAAAAGATTGTCCGCGAACCAGGAGAGCGTGCCAAGGTTGCCGTAGAATCGTACGACGACAGGATTGACCCGGTAGGTGCCTGCGTAGGGATGAAAGGTTCTCGTATCCACGGTATCGTGAGAGAGCTTAAAAACGAAAATATCGACGTTATCAACTTCACCAACAACATTTCGTTGTACATCCAACGTGCGTTGAGCCCTGCAAAAATTACTTCTATCAAGTTAGACGATGCCACTAAACATGCTTCGGTTTACTTGAAGCCAGATCAGGTTTCGTTGGCTATCGGCCGTGGCGGACACAACATTAAATTGGCTGGTAAATTAACCGGCTATGAAATCGATGTGTATCGTGAAGCAGGCGAGGAAGACGAGGATGTGGATATCGAAGAATTCTCGGATGAAATCGACAGCTGGATCATCGACGAGCTGAAAGCAATCGGCCTAGATACGGCCAAGAGCGTACTGGCCTTGTCTGTTGACGAGCTGGTGAAGCGTACCGATTTGGAAGAAGAAACAATTAAAGAAGTGATTGCCATTTTGCAATCGGAATTTGAATAACGCTTATGGCTTGAATAAGACAAGAATAAACGTTACTTTTGTATATAAACAGTAAAAAAAATAGGATAATAAATGTCAGACGATAAACCCATAATTTTATTTAAAGCAGCTAAGGAACTTAACATCGGAATTGCTACAGCCGTAGATTTTCTGGGTAAGAAGGGCTTTGCTGTGGAAAATAAGCCCACTACGAAACTTTCAAAAGATATGTATGATACCTTGTTGAAAGAGTTTCAGGGGGACAAAATCGTGAAAGAAGAAGCCAATCAGATAGTTATAGGTAAAATTCGTCGTGATGAACCCGAAGCAGCTGAGAGAGCTCCTGAGACGCCTAGAAAAAAACAAGATTTTGAAAACGAAGGTGTTTTAATCAAAAACCTTCATTCCTATACGCCTCCTGCAGAAAAACCTGTAGCAGAGAAGCCTGTTGAGGCTCCCAAAGAAGAACCAGCTCCGAAAGCAGAGCCTGTTGAAGAAGGCGCATTGCCAGGCGTTAAGATCGTAGGTAAAATAGACCTGAACGACCTTAACCCTAAAAACCGTGCACCTAAGGCCGCAGAGCCTGCTCCTGTAGTTGAAGAGAAAAAAGAAGCTCCAGTTGAGGCGCCTAAAGCCGAAGCACCGGTAACGCCAGCGCCAGTTCAGGAAGAAAAACCAGTAGAGGCTCCAAAAGCAGCGCCGAAAGTTGAGGTACAGCCTCCGGTTCAGCCGGCAGCTAAGCCAGTTGCACCAGAAGACGAAGTTATCAAAGCACGCTCGGTTAAATTGTCGGGGCCAAATATTATTGGCAAAATCGAATTGCCGGTAACACCTGACCGCAGAAACCAGCCTGTAGCCTCATCTGCTGATAGCGAAGCGGCTAAACGCAAGCGCAAACGCAAGAAAACCGTTGGCGGTAATCCAAATGCTCCTGGTCAGCCAGGAGGCCAGCCAGGCCAAGGACAACCGGGACAACCCCGCAATCCGAATGCGCCAGGTGGCAACAGGCCAGACTTTAGGAACAATTCTAACCACCAAGGCAACCGCTCTAATTTTAGAGGCAACAAGCCAGGAGGTCCGGTAACCCCTAAAGAAGAGCCAACAGAAAAAGAAATACAAGACCAGATTAAGGCAACCTTAGCCCGTTTGAGTGGCGCCGGTAAGTCGGGTAAATTTGCCCAACGTGCCAAATTACGTCGTCAGAAACGCGATGATGTAGCTTTGAATGCCGAAGAATTGGCAGCAGAAGAACAGTTGCAATCGAGGGTGTTAAAGGTTACCGAGTTTGTTACGGCAAACGAGTTGGCCAATATGATGGATGTACCGGTTACCAAAATTATTGGTACTTGTATGAGCTTGGGCATGTTCGTGTCGATCAATCAGCGTTTAGACGCGGAGACCCTGACCATTGTGGCCGATGAATTTGGCTACGAAATCCAGTTTGTAAAACCAGACGAAGAAGAGGATCGGGTAATTGAAGAAGAAGATGCACCAGAAGATTTAGTGTCGCGCGTACCAGTAGTAACCATTATGGGCCACGTTGACCACGGTAAAACTTCCTTGCTCGATTATATCCGTAAGGCAAATGTGGTAGCTGGCGAGGCTGGTGGTATTACGCAGCACATTGGTGCCTACAAAGTAACCACTAACTCGGGCAAACAAGTAACTTTCTTAGATACACCGGGTCACGAAGCGTTTACCGCCATGCGTGCCCGTGGTGCCAAAGTAGCCGATATTGCCATTATTGTAATCGCGGCGGATGATGCGGTGATGCCTCAAACCAAAGAGGCCATTAACCATGCCCAGGCCGCAGGCGTACCTTTGGTATTTGCCTTCACCAAAATTGATAAGCCAGGTGCCAACACCGACCGAATCAAGGAGCAGCTTTCTACCATGAACATCTTGGTTGAAGAGTGGGGCGGTAAATTCCAATCGCAGGAAATTTCAAGCAAAAGCGGCTTAAACGTCGATTTGCTGTTAGATAAAGTGTTGCTAGAAGCCGAGTTGCTAGAGTTGAAAGCCAATCCTAACAAACGCGCTACTGGTACCGTAATCGAGGCTACTTTAGACAAAGGCCGTGGTATTGTAACTACCGTTTTGGTACAAGGCGGTACCCTCAAAGTGGGAGATCCGATCTTGGCTGGTAGCTATAGCGGTAAGGTAAAAGCCTTGTTTAACGAGCGGGGCCAAAAAGTAGCCGAAGCGGGCCCATCAGTACCGGTACAGGTATTGGGTATGCAAGGCGCACCAACAGCCGGCGATCGTTTCAACGCGTTGGAAAGCGAAGTTGAAGCCAGGGAAATTGCCAACAAACGTTTACAATTGATGCGTGAGCAAGGCTTGCGTACGCAAAAACATATCACTTTAGATGAGATCGGTCGTCGTTTGGCTATCGGTAACTTTAAAGAACTGAACTTGATCGTTAAAGGCGACGTGGATGGTTCGATTGAGGCTTTGGCAGATTCGTTATTGAAACTTTCTACCGAAGAAATCCAGATCAACATCATCAGCAAAGCGGTGGGTCAGATTTCAGAATCAGACGTATTGCTGGCTTCGGCTTCAGATGCGATCATCGTTGGTTTCCAGGTACGTCCTTCGCCAGGCGCACGTAAGTTGGCCGAGCAAGAGCAGATCGATATCCGCTTGTACTCGATCATCTACGATGCCATCAACGAAATCAAAGCGGCGATGGAGGGTATGTTGGCCCCAGAATTCGAAGAGAAGATTGTGGCCAATGTGGAAATCAGAGAAACCTTCAAAATCACCAAAGTGGGCACCATTGCCGGCTGTATGGTGTTGGACGGCAAGATTTCGAGAAACAGCAAAATCCGCGTGGTTCGCGATGGTGTAGTTATCTATACCGGAGAGCTGGCTTCGCTAAAACGTTTCAAAGACGATGTGAAAGAAGTATCTAAAGGTTACGAGTGCGGTCTGAATATCCAAAACTTCAACAACATTGAAGTGGGCGATATCGTTGAAGCCTACGAACAAGTAGAAGTAAAACGCAAACTGTAACAATTCTACAGATTTAATAAATAAAGGAGCGATTTTTGTCGCTCCTTTTTAATTTAAGTCCATCATCTAAATTAGTTAATGTCAGACAACCTTATTTCGCAGCCTGCCAAGAAGAATTTTGATTTTATAGATTCCATTCGTTGCCTCTCTATGATGTGCATTGTATTTGAGCATGCCACCCACGTAGGGATTTATATTTTTCCGAGTGTTGATACCCAAAATATCGTATATATGTGTCTGGTACAGCTGGCCAAACTGGGCACCATTTCCTTTTTCATCCTGGCCGGTTTTCTGATCGGAAGCAATTTTACCAAGTACACGCCGCTCGAGTATTTTAAGCGCAGGCTTTCCAACACCTTTATCCCCTGGATCATCTGGTCGCTGGTATTTGTGTTTGCCATGACTTATAAATTCTACTTTATCAGGCACAATGATCCTGGCTTTGATTTGGGCCAAACCATTTCCGAATCTTTCATTACGGTATATTTTTATTCCAACTACTGGTTTATCATTAATTTTCTGATCTGCATCGGTGTGCTCTTGCTGTTTAGAAAGCACCTTTATTCGCTCTGGCTTGGCGCTATCCTGCTGCTGTTTACTTTAATTTATAGCGTTAATATCTATTTCAGCTGGTTTCCGCCCATGCATACCATGGCCATTTTTGGCTTTGTGTTTTTCTTGTGGCTGGGTGCGCAGCTCAATCAGCATTGGACGGCAGTTGCCAACTGGATCAACAGCATTCCAAACTGGATATGGGCCATTCTTTTTGTGCTCACATTTGCCCTGTCTGTTTATGAAACGATTAACCTTTATCAGCAGCACAATATAGACCCTTACAATACCCTGCGCTTTAGCAATATCCTTTATTCGCTGGTATGCATATTGATTTTGTTAAAAATCAGGGATTTTGGCTTTACCAAATACTTTAAGCCCAGAGAAACCACTTTCGGTATCTACCTGATCCACTACATCATTGTGTTTAATGTGCTGCCCGAAATCCTAAGGCCTTTCCACTTCCCCGAGCCTAAAGACATGTCTATATTTTTGATGGTTGCGCTATCGCTGCTAAGATTTATTATAGTATATTCGCTTACTTTTGGCCTGGTTGCTCTCCTTAACAAAACAAAACTGAAGTGGACTATTGGGCGTTAGTTAATCTATACTATGGGCTTAAGAACAATTCTCGGACTAAAAAAAGCTAAGAAACACGCGGCAGAAAAAATGGTTAAGGTAGGTAATTACAGCCTGCTGGCCGATCATGAGCACCGTATCCAACTGCACCTGGAGCAGTTCAAATATTACTCGAGAAATTTTTCGCGCATCGCTAAATACATCGAAAGCAAGTACCCAAGCTACCAGATTATAGATGTGGGCGCCAATATTGGCGATACCGTAGCCCTGCTGCGTACGGAAAACGTACAGCAGTTTGTGCACCTGATAGAAGGAGATCCGGTTTTTGTGGCCTTTCTAGAAAAAAACCTCCCCTTGTTTACCAATGTAAAAGCCTATGAAACATTTTTGGGCGAGGAGAGCATGGAGCAAACCATCGAGGTAGACAATACCAAGGGTACGGCCAAATTGAACGTAGGTTCAGGCACCCAGAAAATGGCTATCGTTAAACTCGATGATTTGGTGAAGCAGAACCAAATTGAAAACATCAAGCTGCTGAAAACGGATACCGATGGTTTTGACTTTAAAGTACTGCGAGGGTCTTTTGAAACCATTAAAAGAGACAAGCCTGTCTTGTTTTTTGAATATGATTCAGTTTTTCTGAAAGAGCAAAACGAAGACGGACTGGCCATTTTCGAAGACTTTGCCAACTTAGGCTACAAAACGGCGCTATATTACGATAATTATGGCAAGTTTGTGATATCGACCGCTATTGACAACAGGGCGCTCATTGCACAGCTTTATGCCTACATCAACAAAAAAGAAGGTGCCTATTTATACTACGATGTTTGTCTTTTCCATCAAGATGACGAAGATTTGGCCCAAGCCTGCATCCAAAAAGAAATGGAGTTTTATAACTAGCCTTAGCTTTTTTTCAGCAATGCTTTATAAACCTTCACGGTATTTTCTATACAGCGCTGCATGGTAAAATGTGTAAGCCTTTCTTGTCCTTTTGCCCTTAATTCATTGGCATAAAGAGTCTCCTTGATTATTTTTTCTACCGTGGTCAATATCGTATTTGCTTTTGTCGGGTCGAAGTAGGCAACTGCATCGCCACCAATTTCGGGCAGGCACGAAGCATGGCTGCAGGCAATGGGGCAATGGTTTCTGAAAGCCTCGAGCATGGGTAGGCCAAATCCCTCCTGCGACGATGGGTAAACAAATACCAACGCACGTTGGTAAAGCAGTTTAAGTTCTTCGTCGGTAGCATCCAGCTGTTGGCATTGCTTGCCAAGTTGCAGCTTTTCCAAAAGCTCTTTTTCCTCGGCCGTAAATGCTCCGCCCCCCGTACAAAGCAGCCTAAGGTCTTTGTTTTGATGCAATAACGGAGCCAATGCCTTAGCCATGGGGGCAAAGTTTTTATAATGGCTCCGGCCACCTACAAAAAGTATAAATCGTTCGGGTGTACTGATGTTGGCTTGGCTGGTTGGTTCTTCATGGGGCAGACCATGGTACACCACGCTGGTTTTGTTGGCATATTGGGGGTAAATACGCAAAATCTCGTTCAGCGTGTAGTTGGAAATGGCAATAATCGCTCCGGCTGCATCCATCATCTGCTTCTTTTTCGAGATCACCTCGGCGGCATCGGCAAACATTTCCGGACTGTTTTCATAAATCATGTCGTGCACGGTAACCACCATAGGCCTGCGGTTGTAGGCCAGCGAATAGGTATCGTAATAAGTGGCGTGAAAAATATCGTAATCGCCTTTTTTAAGCAGCGATTTGCTGTATTTTTTGTTCCAATAATAGCGCTTGTGGGTTTTTCGGAGGTACCACCTGCCCAATATCGTATTGAACGGCTGCCTTACGTTTCTGATGTAATAGTTTTTTACATAGAGCACCGCAATTTTTACGCGGAGCGATTGGTCTTTGTTCATCTCGCTGGCCAGGTTGGCAAAATACCTCGAAATGCCACCATAGCGCTGTTCGCTGAATATCTCGTGATCGAACAAAATCTTAATCATTCCTTTTTTTGGTTTTTATAGTCTATTTTTGGTGCGCGTGCCTATGGGCTAAAGATAGAAAAATGACGACAAACAAACCCAAAATATCCATTATTACCGTTAATTACAACAATGCCGATGGACTAAGGGAGACCATTAAATCGGTAATGGAGCAAAGCTACGATGCCATAGAATATATTGTGGTTGATGGTGCATCTACCGATGGGGGCGTTGAGGTTTTAGAATCCTTTAGGCCGAGCCTGGCACATGCCCTTAGCGAAAAAGATGCCGGCATTTATAACGCCATGAACAAAGGCATTAAGTTGGCCACAGGCGATTACCTGCTTTTTTTAAACAGTGGCGACAAACTGATTGGTCCCCGGATTATTGAAGAAGTGGTGGCGCAGGGCCTGCCAGCCGATTTGGTATATGGCGATTTGAAGTTCTTTGATGAGGTAAAAGCATGGACTTGGAATCTGCCTGACAAATTGACTTTTCGTTTTTTTTATGATTCTACCTTGCCACATCCGAGTACTTTCATCAGGAGGGAATTGTTCGACACGGTAGGCCTTTATGATGAGGAACTGAAAATAGCTTCCGATTGGAAGTTTTTTATGCTGGCCGTGGCCAGACATAACTGCAGCTATCGGCACATCGGCCTAATTGTTTCGGCTTATAATTTTGAGGGCATTAGTTCGAAGCCCGAAAATCAGCAGGCTATTCAAGTTGAGCGGTCTAAAGTATTGGCCGAAACCTTTCCCTTGTTTATTGCCGATTATGAGGAATTGGGGCAGTTGCAAAAGGAAATGAGAAAAATAAAGTACTTTTTGAAAATTCGAAAAGCCGTTAAAAAGATATTCAACTCCAAATAGAGCTTGCCCAATGAAGAAAAAAGTGCTATTGATTACACCAAGTTTAGACCGTACCGGATCGGAAATGCTGTTGTGGTACCTCATCAATAATTTGGATCCCCATCGATTTGAGCTTTATGTGTTCTCGTTGCGCAAGGGCGAGCTCTATCGCCAGCTTCCGGAAAAGATTGGCAAAAGCGCCGCCTATAGGGTAGGCAAATGGTATCACAAAGCTTTTAGGGGATTGCTTAAGTTGTTTGGTGCAGAACCCATCGCTTATCAGCTTAAACAGATCCAAAAACGATTCAAAGCCGATTTATGGTATGCCAACACCATTCTTATTCCGCAGGCGCCACCGGCCGCCAAAGCCGTTGGGGTTAAAATGGCTACTCATTTCCACGAGTTTATGTATGCCTATGGCTTCATCAAATCGGGCGCTTTTAAAGACATTGTTGAGCATTCGGATGCACTGGTTGGTTGTTCGCCTTTGGTATGCGAAAAACTGAAAGCCTTGGGCCATCCCAAAGTACTGTTGCAGAACAGTTTTATCGATGCACAAAAAATCAAGCCCGATGCGCAAAGGGTAGCCGCGCTTAGGCAACAACAAGGCTTAGCCGAAACCGATTTCGTTTGGCTTATTTCGGGATCTATGGCCTACATGAAAGGCCTGGATATGGTATTGGCCATTGCCGAACATTTTAAGAAACAGCCAGTAAAAATAATCTGGGTGGGTGGCGATTTGCACAACGGACTGGATTATTACGTGAAAACAGTGGTGGCGAAGCAGAATTGCCAAAACCTTATTTTTACCGGAGCCATTGCCGCAGATTATTACAATTATTTTGCCTTGGCCAATGCCTATTTGTCGCTTTCGAGAGAAGAATGTTTGTCGCTGGCCATGCTCGAAGCGGCCAGTTTGGGCAAACCGATTGTATGCTTCGATACCGGCATTGCCAAAACTTTTGTAAAAGAAGGTATGGGCTTGGTTGTGGATAGCTTTAACGTGGCCGATATGATCAAGGCAATGGAAGCCTTTAGGCAAACCCCAAGCCATAGCGCACAGTTGCTTAAAGAGGCGGCTGCGGTTTATACGGTCGAGCAACAGCTGCCCAAATTCGAACAGCTTTTGGCCAATATTTAAGCCAACAACTGTTTGAGTTTATAGCCCCAGGCATATTTGAGCAAGAAATTAAACTTGCTCAGCTTCGATTTCTTTTGGATAAACAGGAGCTTGTCTTGATGCCTGTACATGAAAAAGAATAATGCAAACGAAAAATAGGCATTCATTCGCCGTTCGGTTAGCTTGAGCAGCCTGCTTTTAAATGATTGGAAATTATTGTGCGCATAGGCTTCAAAAACCTGTATGCGCTTATATTCTTTCTCGATCTGCAACAAGGCGTTCCGCTTTTTAGCCTGTCCCCTGTCTAGCCTTAGTATATTGGTGTTGGCTTGGGTGTGTTGGCGGTATTTGACCAAGCAATCGTTTACAAAGCCAACGTTGCCGTTGCAGGCCGCCATATAAACAATCCACCAGTCGTGGAAACTGTTGGTGTCGAAAGCGCTGAAAAAGGCGACTAGTTCTTTCTTAAACAACATGGCGTGTCCCGAAACGCAATTTTCCATCAAGAATACCCGCGAATCGTTGCCGGCATAAAAATTCCTGATATCGCTCATTTTGCGACCCATGCTTTCGCCAGCTTCGGTAATAAATCCGGAGTTGTGGTATAGCAACAAATTGTCTTTGATTTCGGCGGCCATGAAGCTGATTTTGTGCAGCTCCCAAATATCGTCTTGGTCGGCCAGGGCAATCAATTCTCCTTGGCAAAGCGAAATAGCCTTTTCAAAATTCCTGATGTAGCCTAGGTTTTGTTCGTTTTGGTAAACCTTAAAAAATGGATAGCGAGCCTCGTAAGCCCTTAAAATATCCATGGTGTTGTCTTTAGAGCCATCATCGAGCACCACAACCTCCAGGTTTGGATAATCTTGTCCAACCAGCGTGTCGAGCTGTTCGGCCAGGTATTTTTCGCCGTTATAGGTGCACAAGGCAATAGAGACCAGCTGCATCGGCCGTTAATCGTTAAAGGTTTGCATATCGATCAATCGCTTGTACAAGCCGTTGTGGGCCATCAGTTCCTGGTGGGTGCCGCTTTCGGCAATCTGCCCCTTGTCTATCACCACAATTTTATCGGCCTGTTGGATGGTGCTTAAACGGTGCGCAATAACAATCGAGGTTCTGTTCTGCATCAGGTTGTTCAAGGCCTCCTGAACCAGCTTTTCCGATTCGGTATCGAGCGCAGAAGTCGCTTCGTCCAGCAGCATGATCGGCGGGTTGGCCAATACGGCCCTGGCAATGCAGATGCGTTGCCTTTGGCCCCCAGAAAGCCTGTTGCCCCTGTCGCCAACGGTCGATTGATAGCCCTGATCCGTATTTAAAATGAATTCGTGCGCATTGGCAATTTTGGCGGCGGCCATCACTTCCTCTTCGGTAGCGTTGGGTTTGCCAAAGGCGATGTTGTTGAATATGGTGTCGTTAAACAAAAACGATTCTTGGTTAACCGTACCCATTTGCGCCCTGATGCTTTCTACGGTCAGGTCTTGGTAGGGGTGGCCGTCTATTTTGATTACCCCTGATTTAGGGTCATGAAAACGAGGGATCAAATCCATCAGCGTGCTTTTCCCCCCACCCGAAGGACCCACCAAGGCCAGGGTTTTTCCTTTGTCGATGCTCAGGTTGATGTGGTTGAGCACCTGTTTTTCGCCGTAGCTGAACGATACGTTTTCCAGCACAATGGCATCGCTAAATTGACCCAGGGTTTTGGCATCGGGCTTATTGGTAAGCTCGGGTTTGGTATCGATGAGGTCGAGTACCCTCTCGCCGGCAGATATACCCGAATGAATGCCGCTGAACGAATCGGTCAATGCCTTAATCGGTTGCATAATCTGTGAAAAAGTGGCAATGTAAACCACAAACTTATCCGGGCTCAATTCGCCTTGTCCGCTCAATATCATGGTGCCGCCATACAACAAAATGAACACGACTACCAAAACGCCCAAGGTTTGCGAAACCGGTGAAGCCAATTGCTGCCTGCGCACCATTTTACGGTTCAGGAAAGAATAGAACTTGTTTTCTTCGTTAAACTTGTCTTTTGTTCTTTCGGTAGCATTAAAGGCCTTGATAATTTTGATGCCGCTCAAAGCCTCGTCTAAAAAGCCGATCATTTTGGCGAAAGATTCGTGCGCCTGTGTAGCCTGCTGCTTTAGGCGTTTTACAATTTTGCTGATGATAAAACCCGAAACCGGAATTACCAACAAAGAAAAAAGCGTGAGCTTAACCGAGATAGAAAGCAATACCCCCACCCAAAATATCAATTGCAAGGGCTCCTTAAAAACAACCTGTAGCGTGTTGGTTACGGTAAATTGCACCACTTGCACATCTGAAGCTACCTTAGAAATCACATCGCCTTTGCGTTCGTTGTTAAAATAGCCGACATGCAGGTTCATCACGTTGTCAAAAACCGCTTTTCTGAAGTTTAATAAAGTGTGCACCCTCAGGTCTTCCATATAACGCTGCGAAAAATAGCGGAAGAAGTTGGACAAGAACACCGTAACCGCAATAGCCAGGCTGATCAGTTTCAAGGCGTACACGCCATCGTGCTGTGTAATTATTTGATGGATATAGTCGCTGAACTTTCCTACAATGTCGATTGCCGACCTGTCGCTTACCACTTTGATGAGGCCGCTTTTGCCTTTTGGCAAGAATAAGGCGGTCATCAATGGACCCAGCAAAGTAAACAACAAGGTATTGAAAATAGTGGCAAACAAGGTTGCGATGATATAGGGAATCGCAAATTTTTCGATTGGCTTTGCGAAGGATAATAATCTGAAATAGGTTTTCATCTAAATATATAAAGGATACAAAGTTACATTTTTTGTTCTTTGTTTAAGATGGCTGGTTTTTTAAGCCCGTAATATTACATGGTACAAACGGAAGGCATCAACCTAAAGTATAGCGAGGCAGAATTGATAAAAATATGTTTCTTTGTAAAGAATAGTTAGCCCATGAATTCGTATTTGAAGCTTAAGGAAGGTATAGAAAAAGGAGATTTCAGGATATTGGCCAGGGCCTTAACCCTGGTAGAGAACAATATTGAGCCATCTTTAGCCTTGCTCAAGGCCATTCGGGTTAAAAACGAAGTTCCGGTTTTGGGCATTACCGGCCCTCCGGGCGCGGGCAAGAGCACATTAGTTAATGCCATAACGGCACATTTTGCAGGTCAAGGCAAAAAGGTAGCCATTTTGGCCGTAGATCCTACCTCGCCATTTAATTTTGGCTCGTTGCTGGGCGATCGGATCAGGATGGTGCAACAGTTCAATAACCCCAATGTGTTTATCCGCTCTATCGCCACCCGTGGCGCCTTGGGTGGCATCTCTGTCAAAACGCTGGAGATGGTAGATGTGATGCGGTCGGCTAACTTCGACCTGATTTTGGTGGAAACCGTAGGCGTTGGCCAATCGGAAGTGGAAATTGCTGGCCTTGCCGATAAAACGCTGGTGGTGCTCGTACCCGAATCGGGCGACGAAATACAACACATCAAATCTGGATTGATGGAAATTGCGCAGGGCTTTGTGGTTAATAAGGCCGATAGAGAGGGAGCCGATATGTTTGCCAACAAATTGAAGAAGCTCGTAAGCCAGCAGCACCAGGATATTCCGGTTTTTAAAACGGTGGCCGACAAAAACGAAGGCCTGGCCAGCTTGTGCAAGTGGATTGCCAAAACAGACAAAATCAACAACGAGCGCCGTAATTTTCTAATGGCCGAAAAAGCTTTTCAGCTGATCCAGCATCGCCGGATGCTGGATATCGATAAAACAAAGCTCCGTCAGGCAGTTGACGAAGCTTTGCTAAGATCAGATTTTAATATTTACCAATTTGCCGAAGCTTGGCCTAAGCATTCATAAGCGCCTCGATTTCTTCGACCGCAATCGGAATATTGGCCATCAGGTCAATGTTGCCGCCTTCGGTAATCAGGATATCGTTTTCTAGCCTTACGCCAAAACCTTCTTCCGGGATATAGATGCCCGGTTCGCAAGTGAGGATATTGCCCACGGCAAAGGGCGTATATCTGCCCGCAAAGTCGTGCACATCAATGCCCAGGTGATGGGAAGTGCCGTGCATGAAATATTTTTTGTAGGCCGGATAAGCCGGGTTTTGGTTTTTAACCTCTGCGGCAGTAATGAGTTTGAGCTTCAGCAGCTGTTCGGTCATGATTTCGCCAACCTGTTCGTGATAGGTATTCCATACTGCGCCGGCAATCATCAGTTTTTTGGCTTCGTGCATCACATGCAATACGGCATTATATACCTCTTTCTGGCGGGTGGTGAAACGGCCGTTTACCGGAATGGTACGGGTAAGGTCGGCATTATAGTTGCCGTATTCGGCGCCAAAATCCATTAAAATCAGTTCGCCGTCTTTACAGGTTTGGTTATTGTCGGTATAATGCAGGATGTTGGCGTTTTGTCCGGCTGCAATGATGGGCGAATAGGCATGTCCAGTGGCGCGTTGCCTGATAAACTCATGGATAATTTCGGCTTCAATTTCATATTCCGTTACGCCTGGCTTTACAAATTGGAGCACCCTTAAAAAGGCATCGCGGGTAATATCGCAGGCTTTTTGGGTCAACTCTACTTCTATGGGCGATTTGATGGCCCGAAGTTGGCGCAACAAAGGCGCGGCGCGTTCAAACTGATGAAGTGGATAGTTTTGGCGAAGCTGTTCGATAAACCTGATGTCGCGGTAGCTCACGGTGTGCAGGTAACGGTCGTTTTCGTTAAGGTTCAGGTAAACATGGTCGGCATAGTTGATAATGCTGTGCAGGATGTTTTCGAAATCGGCCAACCAGTAAATGGCGGTGATGCCAGAAGTCTGACTTGCTTGGTCTTTGGTATATTTATGGCCTTCCCAAACCTTAATGTGGTCATTTGTCTGTCTTAAAAACAGGACTTCTCTGTATTGAGGATTAGGACAGTCGGGATAAATCAATAAAATGGATTGTTCCTGATCAATACCAGAAAGGTAAAAAAGATCGGCGTTTTGCTTAAATTGAAAATTTTGGTCGCCGCTTCTGGGAAATTCGTTATTCGACTGAAATATAGCTATTGAATTGTTTTTCAGCAGTTTACGGAAATTTTTTCTGTTTTCGACGAACAATGAGTTGTTTATTTGGTGATACTTCATACAATTACTGATTTGAATTGGGGTGCTTCGTCCAAATGTAATAAAATACAAACATTTTAAGAAGTTTGGAACGGAGTTTGCATGGTGTTTTGAGATTATAAAAATTTGTTTAATTTTGTATTGCAAAAAATTATACAATTAATATTTGTTTAACCTTAAAAAAGAAAAATTATGAATTATTCTACTTTAAAGAAAGGTGTTGCGGCCTCTTTAGTAGCATTATTGGGAGTAACAACTCTTGCTAGTGCTCAGGATGCTCCTGCATCATCTTCTGCCAAAGTGTTTGGTGGAAGAGGACAGTACAGAACCTGTCTCTTATACACATCTGACGCTGCCGACGAACCACGACATGTGTTGGTGTCGGTGGGGGGGGGGTGGTTGAAAAGGGGGGGGGGGGGGGGGGGGGGGGGGGGGGGGGGGGGGGGGGGGGGGGGGGGGGGGGGGGGGGGGGGGGGGG
>NZ_JAELUC010000339.1 GCF_016429155.1 Pedobacter sp. ASV12
CCCCCCCCCCCCCCCCCCCCCCCCCCCCCCCCCCCCCCCCCCCCCCCCCCCCCCCCCTTTCTTAATCCCCCGCCCCCCACCCACACCTACCCCTGTCGTGGTTCGTCGGCAGCGTCAGATGTGTATAAGAGACAGGATTATCTCTGTAGCTAATATACCGTCTGAGAATAAATTAAGGGAGATTTTAGTTAATGCAATTGGTAGATTTTTATTAGAGAAAGCACTTGCTGGGGATTTTAAAAGTTTAGTAGATGGAGATAAAAGGAAGAGCCTCCTATTATTTTTAGATGAAGCTCACCTTTTTCTAGACAAGAAAATTAAGGATGAATACTCAATAGAGGTTGAGTTAGATGCTTTTGACCGGATTGCCAAAGAATGCAGGAAATCTGTCTCTTATAC
>NZ_JAELUC010000340.1 GCF_016429155.1 Pedobacter sp. ASV12
AATCAGTATTGCTTTCTTGGATAATTACCAATGCACTGTTTCTGGCTCCGGCTGTTCGAGGAATAAGCTCTTGTGCATAGTTCCAGCCCAGATGAATGCCAATAGGAAACATCAGGTTCCTTGATTTTAGAAATGCCAAGCCAAACAAAATAGAGCCCATTCCGGTAGAAAGCATGACCATAACAACTTCTTTTGTTTGCATGCCAGCACTTATGTGCATCAGCCCAAAGGGCACTGCAATTAGCAATTGTGCAACCCATGGCCTATAGTTTCTTAGCAATGTTTGGAACGGATAGCCCCTAAAAACAAATTCTTGCACAAATGCCGACCACAGACATACCAAAAAGGTAACCATGATAAAAATGGGATCGATGTGCTTGCGTATCTGTCTCTTATAC
>NZ_JAELUC010000341.1 GCF_016429155.1 Pedobacter sp. ASV12
CCCCCCCCCCCCCCCCCCCCTTTTTCCCTCCCCCCCCCCCCCCCCACCCACACACATGTCGTGGTTCGTCGGCAGCGTCAGATGTGTATAAGAGACAGGTTAGAGCCAGCCAGTTATTTGGGGCGAAAACTGTTAACCTTCTTTGCGCAACAGCGCTATATTCAAACCAAAGTTTTTGGCAATCTAAGTGATTTTCTAATCCGTATTGTTGTATTTGGCTTTCATTCAATTGCCACCTATGGTGCTTACGCTGTGTTGTTGTAAACCACTTTTCAGCAAAAAATACCGCCATCCGAGCTTCATTGAGATAAACATTGTCAACGTCAGAAAATCCTGTTTGCTTATCTCTTTTTCTCATTATACCAACCACTACAATAGGCAATCGAACACATCTTTTC
>NZ_JAELUC010000342.1 GCF_016429155.1 Pedobacter sp. ASV12
CCAGTAATGGGGATTTACTAAAAACCTATTATAAATACGCGTTAGACATGTATGATATTAACAATCCAAATTATCTCTTAAGTGTCTTTCAAAGTAGAAATTATACTTCTAGCTTACTTGAAAAGGTAAATACTAAACTAAAATTCGGCACAAACACTGAAAATGTAATTGGCGCAGAACTATACGAATATAACTTAAGGCCTGTCCTTAATACGGCATTTGGAAAATCTTCAAAACTCTCAAATGCATATTTGGGGCTTGTTTCATTTGTTCCTTGTGCAATAATATTGGCTTGTAAACCTTTTGAATTATATCCAATAAAATTCATTGTTGAATTATTACTCATTTTATAAGCAAGAATGTTTTTAAATTGATCATATGCGTTTATATTCATGATT
>NZ_JAELUC010000343.1 GCF_016429155.1 Pedobacter sp. ASV12
CCCCCCCCCCCCCCCCCCCCCCCCCCCCCCCCCCCCCCCCCCCCCCCCCCCCCCCCCCCCCCCCCCCCCTTTTTCCATCCCCCGCCCCCCCCCGATCTCTACCCATGTCGTGGTTCGTCGGCAGCGTCAGATGTGTATAAGAGACAGCAGTGGCATGAACCGGGCTTCGAACCAGGTCAACAACAATACCAGCAACCTTTTTAATCCAGCCATGCAGCTCGATTCGATTATCGTTGCCCGAAATGTAGACGCTGTCTCTTATACACATCTCCGAGCCCACGAGACAGTACTCATGATCGCGTATGCCCTCAACGGCTGGAAAAGAAGGGGGGGGGGGGGGGGGGGGGGGGGGGGGGGGGGGGGGGGGGGGGGGGGGGGGGGGGGGGGGGGGGGGGGGG
>NZ_JAELUC010000344.1 GCF_016429155.1 Pedobacter sp. ASV12
CCCCCCCCCCCCCCCCCCCCCCCCCCCCCCCCCCCCCCCCCCCCCCCCCCCCCCCCCCCCCCCCCCCCCCTTCATCCCCCCCCCCCCACCACCCATACCAACACATGTCGTGGTTCGTCGGCAGCGTCAGATGTGTATAAGAGACAGGCACGCCCTTTCTACCAGAAATGACGACCCTCAAACCGCTTCTTCGGTTGCTACTAATGCATATTGTACAAATGGATCGAGCTTGCGGGCTTCTCGCCGGCAACCTGTCTCTTATACACATCTCCGAGCCCACGAAACAGTACTCATGATCTCGGATGCCGTCTTCTGCTGGAAAGGGGGGGGGGGGGGGGGGGGGGGGGGGGGGGGGGGGGGGGGGGGGGGGGGGGGGGGGGGGGGGGGGGGGGGGGGGG
>NZ_JAELUC010000345.1 GCF_016429155.1 Pedobacter sp. ASV12
GAAAATGAAAGGTTGAATTTAACAGTAGCAAATTACGACAAAGAAGCTTTTCATCCAACTGGAAAAGTCGAGATTCTGTTATGCTTCGATAATTTTGAGCTTACTGCAAAAAAAGGGTTAGATCAACTACCGCCTGTGGGTGCAAAGGTTTATCTATGTTCAAACCATTTTCTCGGGTCATTACTTACCGAATTTGGGGAAAATAAAGATCCTAACAAGAAAAAGGATACATTAATGCAATTAGCACACTTACCTAATGATGAAAATCATATTGTAAATGTTTCAGCACAGGCACTTTTTGGGAGACATTGTGCAGTCGTAGGAACAACAGGTGGTGGTAAAAGTTGGACAGTTGCAAAGCTCGTTCAGGAAGTCTTGACAAATCAAGGAAAAGCCT
>NZ_JAELUC010000346.1 GCF_016429155.1 Pedobacter sp. ASV12
CCCCCCCCCCCCCCCCCCCCCCCCCCCCCCCCCCCCCCCCCCCCCCCCCCCCCCCCCCCCCCCCCCCCCCCCCATTTTCACGCAGAAGACGGCATACCAGATCATGAGTACTGTCTCGTGGGCTCGGAGATGTGTATAAGAGACAGCAAAGAAGTAATCGATTATGCCGAATCGGGCGTTTGCCGCCGTAAGCAGATCCTGCATTACTTTGGCGAAAACTTTAACGAAACCGGTTTTCGCCAAAGTAAGGGGGGGGGGGGGGGGGGGGCTGACGCTGCCGACGAACCACGACATGTGTAGATCTCGGTGGTGGGGGGATCAGGAAGAAAGGGTGGGGGGGGGGGGGGGGGGGGGGGGGGGGGGGGGGGGGGGGGGGGGGGGGGGGGGGGGGGGGGGG
>NZ_JAELUC010000035.1 GCF_016429155.1 Pedobacter sp. ASV12
GTCGTGGTTCGTCGGCAGCGTCAGATGTGTATAAGAGACAGAGCTCTTTCTGGGTAATGTGTAGTATCTTTAAAAGTTTTGGAACGTCCAGCATATCAAAAAAATGATTCTATCATACCTTTTATAGAAGGAAGGATGATTTGGAAGGCTTCCCGTTTTCTCGGCTCAATGTCTTCCGCTGTCATTGAATGGAAAAAAAGTACAGGTAGTGGTGTTTCCAATACATCTGCAATCGTTTTGAGTACGCCCAGGGCAGGTTCCTTCTGATTGCTTTCAATTTTTGAAACATAGGCCTGCGTAAGCTGGCAGCGCTCGGCAAATTCATTTTGCTTTAGGCCCTTTTTAATTCTTATCTGTTTAATTGTGTTTCCTATGTCCATAACTATGGGTTTGATAAAAGTAGGAGTGCCAGATTAAAATAAGTCCTTAAGATGATCATAGATTGAAAAGATACGTGCTATCGTTCCCAATACTTTAACAGAGGCCAACATACGGGTCTGAATGTCCGGTGCTGATCTGGATTGCTCCAGCATGCTAATACAATCACTTAAAAGAACTTGCTCTTCGTCTGAAAACGAACAACGGTGCTTTGAAAGGATGACCTTAATACCCAGTATCAGATCTTCACTGTTTTTGAAACTATGTTTTTGCATAATTATTGAATTTAATTAGTAGGCATTATTGCCTGCTTCTTCCAATTATGCTGTAATTAAATTCACAAACGTTGTTCGTTATTCACTCCTACAGAATCCTGCTTCATTTATTATCAAAAAACAGTGATGATTATTACGGATAAATCCGATTAAGTCCAACATTCTCAATACGGTTCGGGGCATTACGGCTTAGCGGCAAAGCGGCATGGCGGCAATTCGGCGAAAAGGGCTTCAACTGTCTGGCAGCGAGGCTCATCGGCATTCTCAACTTCAGGGTTGTCCTGGCGGTGAGGTGTCGAGGTGGAAAGTCTTGATCATCTTAAATACCTATAAAGGCTGTGTATTGCTACACTTTACGATTTGAATCAATTACATTAGTTTTAAAAACCTTTCAAAGAACTATGATACAAATGTAAATAATATTCCTGACAGCACAAAATTTATTTTAAAAAATATTTCTGAGGTTATTATTTAATGTCGATTCGTTTCAAATATTTCAGTTAATTTCACTAAAAAATGAATAAAAATAATTTTAATCAAATAGTAACCTTAAAAACAGGTTGAAATCGGTGTCTTTGAGACCACTGCAAAAAAAGCCTTTAAACAATTTGTTTAAAGGCTTTTTTAATGTCGCGTCATTTATTCTCCTAGCCATTAACAGGCTTATCATCGGCAAAGTAAAAAATATTGCCGCTGTTGTCTACTACGGCAAATTGCCTCAAGCCCCAAGGCATCATTTGGAGCGCCCCATTCGGATGGATCAGGTTTAGTGCCTGGTATTCTTGATAAAGCGCTTCGATATCGGTTACATAAATATAACAGCCCATGTTGCGGCCGGCCTCTGGGTCATCACAACGAAACAGATGAACATGAATGCCGTCGCGTTCAAATATCAGGTAGCCATTGTTGTTGGTACAAAAGGTAAAACCCAATTGTTGCGTATAGAAGGCTATGGTTTGGGCTTCGTTAAGCGAGGCTAGTATGGGGGTCGAACGTTTGAACATTGCAGGGGGTTTAATTGTCGTTAAAAACTGTTTTGGCCCGTAAACCTGAACCAATTAAAATCGGCATAGCCTTGCTCTCCTTCTTTCTTGGTGCTGTAATTGAACAGGGCAAAACGATTGGCGGTCCAGTCATATCCCAAGGCCATCTTCAGTTTGTTCCCAAAGGAAATAAAATTTTTGCCGTCTAAGCTATAGAAGAATGAGGCTAGAAAATCGGTATGGGTTAAGTTGGCCTTTATCCAAAGCTTACGTTGGGCAAAATTAGTGATGCTGTCGATCGTTTTTCCATTATTTACCATGAGTAAGGTTTTTTGATCACCCTCTTTTCGAACAGCAATATAAGCGTATGGCGACTGAAAAATACCAAATCCGGCTATATTTCCATCTTTCAGGCCACTGATGTCCAGCTCCACGGTACCTTCCGAAAAGGGCCCTTGCACCCTTTGGGTAAGCGTATTGCGTGCTGTTGTGAGCTCTTTTGCCAGCGAGGCATGCAAACGCATATAGCCTTTTCTTTCTTTTAAAGACCACTTATCGTGATCCGGATTGTGGTTCCATTGCCATTGAAGCCCAAGCGTTGCTTGATTAAATTCGTCTGATGTTGCAGGCACGGTGATGGGATAGGTTTTCCCCACATTGGGCTTTTGATAATTCGTAACTCCTTTGCCATCTATGCCCAGCATAGGCCAGCCATCTACCCAGGTAACGGGTTCTAAATTAGGAGTACGGCCAATTGGTCCGCGGTCTTGCATAATCATAAACCACCAAGAACCGTCTTTGAGCTGCACCATTCCACCCTGATGCAAGCCGTTGCCTGGATAAGTATGGTCGTCGTTAATGACAACTTTTGATTCGTAAGGCCCATAAATATGGTCTGATCTTAAGCAAACCTGCCTGCCTTTTGTACCTCCGGTAGTGCCTAAAATGTAATATTTTCTATTGACCTTATAAAGGTGCGAACCCTCCAAATAGGGGTAGTCTCGGTTATTGTAAATTTCCTTTTGAGGTGTTTTTACCGATTTGGCATCCGCATTTAGTTCGGTAATGTATAGCTTTTGCTGACCATGGGCTACATATACCTTGCCATCATCGTCA
The DNA here is from genome assembly GCF_016429155.1 of Pedobacter sp. ASV12. Lineage (GTDB taxonomy): Bacteria > Bacteroidota > Bacteroidia > Sphingobacteriales > Sphingobacteriaceae > Pedobacter. The sequence continues at coordinate 2,753 of NZ_JAELUC010000035.1, forward strand.
AAAAACAAACCCGGATCATACAAATATTCAGGGAAAATGGTCCTCGTCCACGGGCCCTTGATGTCTTTCGCTGTGCAGATCGAAAAATGGCCCTTTTCCTTGTCCCAATTTGGCGTACAGAACCCTATATAAAACAATCCATTGTGATGCCGAATGGTGGCCGCCCACGACCCCCGCAAGTATCTGTTGCCATTCTGCAAATTATAGCGAGGATCTTCATCGTATCTGTCAACAGCATAACCAGCCATTTGCCAGTTTACCAAGTCATTTGATTTCAAAATCGGACAGCCGGGTACATAATGCATGCTCGTTGTAACCAAATAGAACGCATCGCCTACCCTAATGAGATCCGGGTCGGGCCAATCGCCCCAAAGCAAGGGATTTTTAAAATTGCCATTGCCCAAGTCTGGCGCCCATTGATTGGAGCTAGCTTGAACTTGCGCTTTACTAGGCAAAAAAGCCAATAAGCAGCAATAGATAAGCAGAAGTTTGGTTTTTGAGTTCATCGGTAGATAGGTATTGTACAATAAAAATAACCAATTTATGCAGAACCTATTTAACAATGCGGGCAAGATTAAATTTATTTCCCTTTCAAAGCCTTGTGGTATTCGCCCAGGCACTGATCCAGATCCTGCCCTTGCTGGTGGATACAGTCGCAAAAAACGAGGCAGGCCTGTGGGTTGGCGCTCCCCTTGCATTGTTTTTCGCAATCGCTTAAGGTATTGCGGGGCTTAAGATCGAAAATGTTCGTCAAAAAGAACCCCACAAGCACAACGGTTGCCATTGAGCCAAAAAAGAAAGCCGTTGGAAATTTGCGGGTAGTAACGCTTGGCGGTGGCAGATACTGTTGGATGGTGGTACATTTAAAAGGGAAAATAAGCTTGAGCCGATCGTAATACCAACCAAGAAGATAGAGGTTGGCCAGCACCATAAATGGCGAAGAAAGCAATGAACCATCAAAACGCACCGCCAGAGAAAGGATGCAGATGTTCAGGATGATCGGAAAATAGAGCAGTGCACCCAGCAAAGCCGTACGGGGAATTAGCAACAAAACGGCTGCTGTTACCTGTGCAATGCCAATAAAGGTGTAATAATAACCTGTGTGGTGGAGCGCCTCCAGGTAATGGCCCATGGGATGGTTGTTAGACAAAGAAGTAAAGCGCTCGCCCATAATTTTGACCAATCCCGATGGGATAAAACCAGCGGCTAGGGCAAGGCGACAAAAAATGGCAAAGCGGCCAAACCAAATGTTTTGCTTTACTTGGGCATGAAGCCGGTCGAGGGTAGCTGAAATGTTCATAAAAGCGTTTGGATAACTGTTTTTCTTGATGTTGAAGGATAAGCATAGCCGTCTAGTGCCTTAATTTCTTCTTTATAGGCTACCGGCAGCAAGGCGTTTTTAAGGACTGGCTGCAGTCCCACCCAGCGGCTAATTTTGTATGAACCGAGCATGACGGCCGCCAAGGGATTTTTCCCGAGCCCCAATAGTTCGTTTACCTGTTGCGGTACCAATAAGCGTTGGGCCAGCCTTAAAATAAGAAACCGGAACCCGCCCAAATGTTTGCGGTATTGCAGGTAAAGATCTTTGGTAAAATCGCCGTATTGAAGGTTTGCAACCAGGGCCGAGTTTCTTTGAACAAGCCATTGTGTATAGTTGCTGGGCAGGCTGTGGAGCTGCATGCCCGTACCTAATCGGTAAAACACATCAAAAATCTCTTCTTTTTCGGCCATCTCTAGTTTTCTTTCCAATAATTCATACGCCCGTATCGAATAATCGATCAGCAAATACAATACATCACGGTAGGCCCAGTCGGGGATGTTTTGGCCTCGCTGGTTTTCAACGCCTTTGTGGATAGACGCAATTTTGTCAATAGCCTGCAGGGCATCGCCGTAAGTGGCGAAAACAATTTGGCGTGCATAAGATACCGTTGAGAACAGGCGCTTGAGCGGATCGGCAGGCAGCTTTCCGGTAAAATAAAGCCAGTCTACCGCTTTGTTCAGGGCAAACTCTGCGGCGGCTCCCGCAAAAATCAGCAAAATGGTATCGCTGCTGCCCCAAATTTGGCGCACAATCGAATTTTCATCGACAAAGTATGATACATTTTCTCTATCCAAAACCATTACGGCCGTTTAATAAGTGGCCGGCAATCACAAAGTTAGGATATATATTCTATACTTTGAAATAAAAAGTGCTTTGTAAAAATAAATCCGGTTAATGAAGCCTTCCTTTAAACCAGGCAAAGCCTGGCGCATTGCCATGTGGCAGGGCGTACGGATTAGGAAATTGGTTAAAAGGCTTGTTGGGTTATTATTCGTTATGGCTTTCGAAACGGCCGCTTACGGTATCGATGGCAATCTTATACACAATCAACTGATTGTGCTTAGCGGGGTCAATGCCATGCGAAGTTTCCCTTGGCGTGTTTTCCTTTAACGGCATCATTTTTTGGATAATGCCCTGCATCACCTGTTGCCGCTCCTGATCGTGGAGTTCTTCAAACCGACCATCAATAACAACGCTTTTCCAGTGGAAGGAGTTTTTGATATCGCCAATCTGGAAACAAACCTTCGGGTTTTGGCGCATCATGTCGATCTTTTTGCCGGGACCAGAATGTGCGTAAAGCGCATTTTCGCTGTAGATAAAATTGACTGGCACCACATAGGTTTCGCCATTGGCATGGCAACCTAAGTAACCATATAACTGATTTTGAAGCAGGTCTAGAATTTCCTTTTTGCTGAGTTCTCCGAGCATAGCCTATAGTTTAATGGGTTGGTGATTTGACACTGTCGAGATAATTAATTATAAGGCAATATACGGTTTAATTGGCGAAATATACCTGCATTTAGGAGGGTTTCCCTTAATTATTGAATAGCCCGTTTCCTGAGTTTTCTCCATTCCCATGGGGCAACGGGATGGGCATCTTGCCAAACCCCTATTTTTTGTTTTCGGGCTTCCTGTTCCAGTTTGGCGTAAACCGGGTCTGCTGAATATTTTACAAAATGCCAGGCCATGCCCAATTTAATCATTTCCTGGTTTACGATTTGGTGTTGCTGGTTGGTGACAATAGCCACCAGCCTTCTGTAACGGTCGTACTTTTGGGACTGAACCTTTACCTGCTGCCCAAAACATAAATCGGATAATGCTTTTTTGGCTTGTGTGCCAAAGGGCTGCGCATGCCTTTGCTCCGGGCAATCGATGTGGGCCAAACGCAATTTGATGGGTCGCTGTTGGTAAAGCACCTCCAAGGTATCGCCATCCATAATGCGGATTACTTTGGCGGTAAAAGTCCTGTTTTGAAAATCTGAATCATATTTTTGCTGGTTTAGCAAAGGGCAGCAACAGCAGATTAAAAACGTCGCTACTGTTTTTCCCAGCCACATAAGGTTTTCCCTTCTTTTTTAGCTTTTTCTAAGGTCGTTTTAAGGGTTTTATAGCTACAGTTACGCAAAGCGCGACAGTTGGAGCTGAGGTGGTATTTTTTGGTCTTGCCATTGTTGCAGATGTATACATCGGTTGGTTCGGCACAAGAAAAATAGGTAGAGAAAGCCAAAAATAGCAATAGGGTTTTCATGATGATTGTTTAATGATAATAGGGTATTTGAATGGCAGGAATAAACGTTCTCAAGAGTAGGGAAATGACATCCGACAAAGAAAAAACCATTCCGATCAGCATGGCACTTTTAATGATAAAATAGCCCACATGGTCGTCTTCCATTTCTTCGTTCTCGTTGGTCTTGAACAGTATGAGCTGTATAAAGGTCTTTGTGATAAAAACACACGACACAAAACAGATAAAAGCAGAGCCGCTTACCAAAGCAATAGCTTTGCAGAGCGTTAAAAGGAGCGCAGCAGGATGTATTTTTATCAGATTGTCTATGATTTCGATCGAAATCTCTAGTACCTGCGCTATAATTTTTGCCCCAGATAGGAAAATAGCGGCATACCAAATGGCATAGGAGCGTTTCAGCTTTCCATCCGCATTGAGCTTTGATTTATGTCTTTTGGTTAACAGATAAGCTGTAAGCAACAACAGCATCAACAATAGGGTAACGGTGCCTGCAATGGCAATTGGTTTTAAGGAGTTCATGTTATTTTGATTTTAAGGATATCCGCCAATAATTGGTGTTTGAAACATCGTTGGAGAGGATGCCTGGTCGGGCATTAGGCACAGTGGTTTCCCATAGCACGTACCTTTGGTTATTGTATTCGTATGTAAGGCCATCATAAGGTAAATTGATGCCCAGAACGGAATGACTGTAATACGAACTGCTTAATAGCGCTACATCATAACCATAATGCGATAGTACGGTATACAACAATAAGGTTCTGGTATCGCAGTCGCCATTTAACGAAGCCATAAATTCTACCGGCGTATTAATTCCGAACCTTTCATAGCCGTCGCAACGGGCATCGGCGCTGGCCAAATAGCTGGCGGTAAATTCGTCTTGGTAAAGCTGTGCATCGCAGGCCTTAGGTAACACCAGGGTATACGGAATACTTTGCACAAACGAAACAATGATTTCGGCAAATTCTGTTTGACTTGGTTTGCTGGCCCGTTTTAACGAATCAAACATAGTGTATAGCCCTGATAGGCTGTTCTTGTCGTTTTCTTTAAGCGAATAAATGACCCTATCGTAGCTTTGCTCGCTATTGGCCTGAACAGCTAAAGTGTCTTTATAGGCGTGTGCACGGCTAAGGGCACTTTTTTTAATGGCAAAGTGGCCTTCGTAGATCTTTCCATTGTAATCGCTCCAGATTATATCGTGATAAATTAGGGTGTCGATTGTTTTGTCGCTTGTATCCGGACTGCGTACAGGCGTATGCCTTGGGTTTTTAATGGTGGCCGTTTTTGGCTTTTCTACAGGTGCTTCTTTTCTTTTGCCGGTACCCGCCCGGAAAGTGGCAATGATGGCGCCGAAATAGGCCAATGCAAAAAGCATAGAAGCAATTCTGGCTATCCAGCCCCAAATGCGGGATGGAATCAGTTTTAACAGCAGCAACAGTACAATAAGCGAAACGAAGAAGGCCAGCTTGGGCAGGAGCAACCAAGAAAATAGTGCGCCAGTTAACAAGGCGAAAATACCGCCTGTTGAACCGAGGCAGCCACTGGCGTTGCTTTGGTAAGAATTGCTTCTAAAAGGCCTTCGATGAGGCCGGCTATAGCTTCCTGTTGAGCCAGCTGTAGTTCGAGATGAACTTGTGCCATGTGCCGTTAAATCAAATGCCCAGTTTCCCCAATAGGTGCTACAGTTGGCATGGTAATATTCTTTTCGACGGTATTTGATTCCATTATCTATCTTTTCTTCATAGCGGCCGGTTTCTCCATGGCATTCTTCCACTATTGTTGATTCTTCATGGCTTTTAAATTCTCTTACATAGCCATAAAAAGTTCCTGTTACCATGCCAAAGCTTTCATCTTCATGTTTGGTTACCTTAACGATTTCGGGCTTGGGAATGGTAAGGTCAAGTATTTCTAGCTTATAGTTAGAAGTGTTGTTTGGCCCATCTTTTACCGTGCAGTTGATGGGCTGACTGATGTTGAGGCTGATGGGCTTGTTTGCCGAAAAGACCGCTTGAAATTCGGGCGTTAAATTTTGCCGATAAATACTTTCAATGATGGCATCGGTTTGGGTAACCGTAATTTTGTAAAAAGTTTCCCTTAAAATATCTTCTGCTTGTTGGTTGACATGTTTGCCGAAATATTTGATAAAGATTTGGCCCTTTACATAGGTTCTTTCTTCGGAATATACGGTTGTTGTTTTGGTATAGTGCCGTTTATGGTTTGATGCGGTTTTTTCAGCAGGTTGTTCTTTTTTTTGTTGAGCCTGTTTGTTTACTAAATACTGGTCGTATGCAAAGCGCTCGTCTTTGTTGCCCAAAACCTCATAAGCCTCGTTGATTTCCTTCATCAGGTCTTCAAATTGGGTATTGCCCGGGTGCAGGTCGGGATGGTATTGCTTAACCAACTTTCTATAGGCGAGCTTGATTTCATCGGCCCTAGCCGATGAGGATATCTCCAATATCTTATAGTAATCCTTCTTAAAGTCGCTCATTGCTCAACCAGGTTATTGAAAAAATCAGCTTGCGATAAATAGTTGGGTTGTGGCTTGCGGACCGTATTAAATGGGGGATCGAGAAAGGGCTCGTAAAAGACCATGTTTTGGAGCTGGTATTTCCGCTCGAACAACAAGCTGTATCTTGCTTTAAAGAGCGCATATTCTTTCAGAACCAGATTTTTGTCATTCTTTTTCTTTAGGCTGTAATACCTGCTGGTGCCAGATATGGAATAGATCAATACAATAGGTGCAAAGAACAAGACAACAATTAAAAACACCACGATTTTGGCTGTGAAATATTTGCCGGCGAAAGCTATTCTTTTGATGAAAAAATTAGAACCCGAAATGTTGTTTTTGGCTTTCAGGTTGGCCATGGCAATTCGTTGGTCTATCAGGTAAAGTGCGGTATCTATTTTAGCTATTTCGGCAACAAGCGTTTGCGAATATGGCATGGCTTGATACCTGTTCTTGTCGCTTAGCAATTTGTTGATGTCGTTGAAATACAGTTGCTGGTTTACCTTGCAAAAATCTTGATATAGTTGCGTTTTATAGGTTTCAATGTCAGCATCTAATTGTGTCTTGAGTAAAAATATCTTTACGGGTTGTGCAATCAGGAAACCAATCATGAGTACAAAGCCCACCCTCGATAAATTCGACAGGTTGAAGAACTTGACTTTGCTTGTCGTTGGAAATACCTCTTTAGAAAAAGTCTGTATCAGGAAAATGTAAATGGTAAAGAACATGAGCGAGAAAAAAGAGGAAAGCAACAGCTCTGCATGCCACATGTCAAACATCAGGTCGAAGGCATAAAACACGGACAAAAAACTTATCCAGAGAATGCACAGGACCAAAAAACCGGCCAAATAGAATTTAGGGAGGTTGTCGAGTTCAGATTGCTCGAGAATCGGATAGTCGATGCCAATCAGACTCACGATCGACCTCCTGCTCCAAAACCTTACATAGCGTGGCTTCTCCATCAGGCTTCACTTATGTATTCTTCTGGATTTTGAACAATGTCATCCTGTTTCTTTTGTTTCCAGGCATTAATAGCTTCATTGCTCAGCTCACTCTGTACTTCAAGTAACCGGATTTTTTCTTTTAGCAATTTGATCGCCTGATGGTTGATGACCAGATCTCTTTCTATGCCTTCGCCATTGGTATAAAAATCGTGCTGTATTTCTATGCCCTTATCGGCCTTGATCAACTCCTTGATGTTTTCTTCCATGTAATCGTAAGGGCTTTTAATCAGCATCAGCTTGAAGAAGATGGGCGTTAATTCGATGGTCATGAACAAAAGGGTAACAAACAGCGAAATGACCCAGCCAGCCTCCTCATGGGCCAGTTTTATTCTTTCGAGCAACCCATCCAAACCTGCGGCGACCTTGCCACTTTCTCTCAGCTTGGTTTGCTTGTCGGTTTCTAGTTTTTCGAGGTCTTTTTTGACCTTGATAAATTCTGGGTCGCTGTTTATTTTCGATACTTCTGCTTGGTTTTGTGCCAGTTGTTCTTTAAAGGCATCACACTTTCCGTGGCATCCGCCATGCGAAATTTCGTAGGCGATATCCGCCTTTCTTACCGTGCTGATGCTATCGAGTTGCGCAATCCTGTTCAGCTGGCGCTTAATAATGGCTTGCTTTTTTTCAATCTCGCTGTTGGCCACCTTCTCGATTTCGGTTTTGTACAATTGCTCTTGCTTAATTTGCTTGGCATGCAAGGCTACATCGATTTCGGTTTTGAACATTCTGATCTCTACAGGCTTAGAAATAGTTAAGGCTATAATGGCGCCCATAATGATACGCGGCAAAGCGCCGATCAGTTCTTTTCGGGTAATGGCTTCTGTGCCATCGCCCTTGCCTGTGCTGGTTACGATAAAACGGTCGATGTTGAATATGATGGCCCCCCAAATGAGTCCGAATACGATGGAGATGAGGGCCGTTGGAATGTGCGTAGGATCGTAATCGCCCTGGATGCCTTCTACGGCCTTAAACGAATCGATGGCGTTGCCTTTTGGGGCAAAAATGGTATAGAAGGCATAGCCTCCAGCGATGGCTGCCATTACACCGGTGGCAATGATAATGCCACCCAGGCAAACATATTTAATCTGGTCGCCATAAGTGCTTCTTTCCAGGATATACCTGTCGGCACCTGCGGCTTTCCAAAACAGGCGCATAAAGCGGCTCGATTTGGGCGATTGGTACAATTGATTGTCCATAATAATTTAATTTTCAGCGTAGTTTAGATTGATGATGGTGGCTTGCCCGACTTTAGGTACAACGGTTACAGGCTTTAGCCGAGGCTCCTTTTTGTTAAAGTTGATTTGCGGAATGAGTACGGTATTTTTGTCCAGTTCCTTCACGCGCATACGGCTGTAATCGGGTTGTGCGGGCATTACCGTTTTTAGGAGCTTAACGGTTTCGCTACACGACCACCAGGTATTGGAAATCTTGATGGTTAAGTGTTCGGCTAGGTCGGAAACGGCAACATAAGCGGTGGCCTGTTTTTTGAACGAGTGGAAACCCAATTCGGGAATTGTTAATCGATAGGCCTTCTCCAATTGCCAAGACAGCAAAAACACAGCGTTGCCGTCTACAACAAAGTCGACATACTCCAGGTTTAGAAAGGTAGGTTTGGAGAATGTGAGCGAGTTGAATAGCCAAAATTTAAAGAGCGTTAATTTAGTGGCCATGTGCTATGTTTTGTTTTCTAATTTGGCCACCGATTCTTTGAGCAAATCGTCGTGGCTATAGATTTCGTCTATGCTGTTAATCGGGTGTCTTATTTCCTTTTTGGCCGTGTCTAAAACCACCAGGTATTTTTTGGCGCCCAGGTAAAGTCTGCAGATTGTTTTCCGGTTGTTGTCGTCTAAAAGGATGGCAAAATAAGTCTGCGCATCGCGGTAGCTGATTCTTTTGGGATCAGTGGCTTCGCGCAGGATGGATTTGACGATAAAAAAGGCCTCAATTTCTTCTTCGGTGGTTACGATTTTGTCTTCGGCCATTACCGGTTGCGTGGTGGTGATGGCTTCCTTGTCGTTGCTGTTTGCCTCCTCTTTGTCTAAAGCCGTTTTTAGCCTGTCGGTTATGGCATCGTTCAGCACTTGGTTAGACGACCGTTTAACAAGTTCGGTAAACTGCGTCAGGATACGTTCGGTGATTTTGCCCGGGTACACCTGATTGGCAAAATGCCTGACAAAAATTGGGGTAGGCTCCTTCAGTTCAGAAGTGATGAGGGCCTTGAGTTCATTGGTGTATTTCAAATCGGATGCCGTGTTCGAGATGCTTTCTACATCGAAATATGATTTATGGAACTTTTTGAGCTCCTCAATTTGCGCCTCTTTGATTTCGGCAATATTGAATTCGAAAAAGGGCTTTTCGTCCATCTTGTTGGCATCGTTCAAATCAGTGTAGAAGCGATAGATCAGGCCATTGGTTAAGAGGCCAAACTTTGCCTTACAGGTATGGAAATAGCGAAATAGCTGCGAATTGTGCGGGTCTAGCTTCTCCAGGTGATGCTTGCATTCGATGATGATGATGGGCTCGCCATCTTTCATGATGGCATAATCCACTTTCTCGCCTTTCTTGATGCCAATATCGGCGATAAACTCTGGGTTTACCTCAAACGGATCGAACACATCGAAACCCAGTAATTTGATAAAGGGCATGATCAGAGCATTTTTGGTGGCTTCTTCGGTTTGGAGCTGCGGAAGCATTTTGCTTGCTCTGGCGCCCAGTTGTTTAACCTCGTCTTTAAAATCCATGTTGTTTGTTTGGTTAGGATAGCTTGGGTTTTAACTAAACAGTTTCGTCAACAATTGTAGCCTCTGGCGCATTGGCTTTTACCGATTCGATACCGTTTTCACGGTTATTCAAGGAAGTGTACATCTGGCTGGTGCCAATAATTTCGCCATTTCCGGCTTTGAGGTTAAAATAATATTTGTTGTTTTTGGCCATCTCGCGCGCATATCGCGAATCGAGTGGCGCATTGGTCTTTACCGATTCGATACCCGTTTTGCAGGAAGCTTTAGTGGTGTAGCCTTCGCTGGTTAAGATCACCTGCCCGTTTGTGGCTTCGAGGTTGAATTGAAATTCTTCGTTTTTTCTTTTAGTGATTATAAATTTTCCCATGGTTTATATACTTTTATTTGTCGATAAATCTTTCGGCTATTTCGTGTGTTTGCAAAAGTTGGGTATTAGGCAGGATCATCATTCTGCTGCCGTCAATCGGGCTGTCAAAAAGCTGAAAGCCGCTTCTGCAATTCTGAAAGCGATAGCGAAACGCCATCAATCCCTTGCAAAGCCCTTGTGCTTTTGTCTGCTCGTAAACATGCTTAGAGCAGGAAACCCTGAAAAGGCATTTTCGCCTTTTATGCTTGGGGATAACTGCCCAATAAACCTTTATGATGAAGAGTAAAAAAAGCTTCATGCTTAGCTTTTGCTAAAGACAACCATTTGGTAAGCGGCCATACGGCCCGGCTTTGCGCCAATTCCGAAGCAACCAGAGTCGGGCTGAACATAAGTTGAAACACTTTCTAACCTGATGTATGTCCAGCCCTCTTCTGCAAATTGAGCGATTAATTGTTCCAATTGTCTTGCAATCACGCCAGTAGATTCCTTTTGGTTAAAGGTGGCGACGAAGGGTACTACTTTATATTCCATGACCTAGTTTTTGAGTTTGATTATTGATTTAACTCTCCAAAACTAGGCTGCTTAACCGAGGGTTTTTTACGGGAAACCGTAAGAAGTAGAATTTTATAAAATTTTGAAGTACAGCTTATTATGTCGTATTTATAGCCCCTAAGAAAATAGAAAAGCCATCGGATTTGATAGGCAAACCAGCGATGGCAATGTCGGAAAGGGATAGGATGTTAAGCGGTTAGATAATATTTCGCTCCTTGCAGTACGCAATGAGCTGGCCATTGTTGTTGAAATCAAAAGCATCGCGCATGGTTTTGAGTCGCTTTTCTACGGTGCTTAGGCTTGACGAACCAAACTTTAACGCTTCTAGGTAATCCGGAATTTGCTTCTGCGATTTGCCGTCTAGTAAAAGGCGGATAATGGTTTTGTCCAATGCGTCAAAATCATGGTGTTTTTCTTCTGGTTTGAGTTTTGCAGAAAGGTATTTTTTATCTTGATAAACTTCGGTTAACGCATGCTTAAGGTCTTGCGCATCGCCACGGCCCTTGGGTACATAAGCGTCTATGCACAAATCGGCCATCAGACGCTTGGCTTCTGCAACCTTGTTTTCTGCAGAAAATACCAAAACCTTAATGTCGCCCTGCACTTCTTTGACGGCCTTGATCAAAGCCTTTCCATTGTCGATTTCCGGCTTGTGGAACTCGTCTTCTGCAAACGAAAGGTCGGTAAGCAACAGCTCGTAGGGCTCGCCATCGCGAAGCGCTTTTTTGATGCGCGACAAAGCTACGTCGCAATGAGAAACATAATCGGTATCCTTTAAATCAATCTCGAGGCTTTTGAGCATGCTGCAAACAGAAAGGCTCATCATTTCTTCGTCTTCGGCAATTAATACTTTTTTAAACATAAGCTAGGTTTTTGATGAAACGGGAAAAGAGAAATTGATGCGTAATCCTTTCTCTGAACCGGTTTCAAAAGTAATTTGCCCATTTAGGTTTTTTATACGGGTTTCCGTATTGCGCAGCCCGTTGTTTGATTTTACTTCTCCTTTAATGCCGATGCCATTGTCTTCATAAATAATGTGCAGTTCGTGTTCGGTTTTTGTAAATTGAAGCGTTACCTCGCTGGCCTGGCTGTGCTTGCGCATGTTGACCAGCAGTTCCTGCAGGATGTGTATGACTTCGTCTTTTGCCGTTAGCTCTACCTTGTTCCATAAAGCGGCGGTGTTGCCCATAAGGTGTACCTCGATTTGGTCGGTATTGAACGAGTAGATAAGGCTGGCTATTTTTTGATGAAAATGAGCAGTTGGTGCAAGTGGCTTTTCGTAGGAAATGTCGCGCGATTTTTCGTAGAGGTCTTCTATCTCATCCAGCAAAACTTCTTTGTCTAGTTCGGGCTGGTATTCGATCTTGTTCATCACGCGGTAAAGGCCATTGGCCACTACATCGTGTACTTTTTTGGAAGTTTTAAGGCGGCTTTCCTTGATGGCGTTTTCCTTCTCCATTTCCAACCTTTGTTTTCTTTTCCTGTACCAGAAGGTACCTGCTATCAGCAGTACTGCAGAACCGGCCGCCAAGAATATAATTTGATAGGTTTTTTCAGTGTTGTCTTTTTGGAGTTTGAGACTTTCGGCTTTATGTTTTTCCGCATCATAACGAATAACGGCAAATTGGTTTTTGTCCTTGTTGCGTGCCAATATTAAGCTGTCATCCAAAGACTCAAATTTGTCAAAGTATTGAAGACTTTGTTTTGCAGGGCTAGATTTTATAAGTTCTTTAAGTGCAAGAAGTTGATCATCCGGATTTTGGTTTTTCTTAGAAGTCAGATAAGCAATTTTTGCATAAAACAAAGCCGAATCGGGCTTGTTTTTTCTGTAGTAACTGGATAAATGCGTATAACTAGAGTTTAATCCAGAGATATCGTTTTCTTTTTCGCGAATATGTAGTGCCTTTAAAAGATTAGGGACTGGATTATAATTGACATTAAGAAGCCATTTTGTTACTGAAAAATTTGTTAATGTTCTTGCATACTGAATTTCGTTTGCGCTTGAATCTTTTAAAAGAGGTTCGAATATCTCTAAAGCCTTTTTATATTCCTTATTATCTTTATAGATGTTTCCAATGTTGTTTTTGTAAGTCCATGTGTCAGAAGGGTTGTCAGAATATTTGATTGCAAGACTATAAAATTTTAGCGCGTTCTTATCATCATTGGCTCTAGATGTCGCTATCCCAAGATTATTAAAATTTGATTTTAATGCCGCATGATGCTTTTCATTGTTTTCATTCAAGTAAGACAGTGCATTTAATGATAGTTCTTGGCCACCAAAAAAGTCGCCTTTGTCTGTTGAAATAATAGCCATCTGTATCAGGCATTTCCCCGCACCTAGGCTATCTTTCTGCTGTAAGAATACATCTTTAGCTTTGTTGAAATAATAATAAGCACTATCATATGCTTTTAATGTGTCCTTGAACTTAAAGGCAGTGTTATAAAATACACTATCAATCTGCTTTACCTCTTTTTTATGTGGTGAATCTTTTGAACAAGAGAAAATAAATAAGGACAGAAGCGGGATAAGGATGAGGCGTTTCATGGCTTTTAGTTTTCACACTAAGTTATAAAATAAATTTGGCGCGGTTAAAGTGATAAAATTGATAAAAAAAATAGGCAGCCTAAGCTGCCTATTTTTTTATGGTTTTGGTGGAGGGGTTTGGCCATTGTCGCCACTTGGGCCACCAGTACCATCTTCACCTGAACCGCCTTCGCCTGAGCCCCCGCTGCCTGGATCGCCAGTACCTGGTTCGTTGCCAGGATCGCCTGGGGTAGTTGAGTTAACAGTTACGGTGCCGCCTTTGCATTGCGAATGGCGCATAGTTGGGTTTACCAATCCCAAAAGGATGGCTATAAAAATCGGAATAATCATTTGGATAAAAATTTTAAGGTTAAAAAATTGGCCGCGCCCGAAACGGATCAGGAGTTGGGCGTAGCCGTTGATTTTTTAAGAAGCGCTTCTTAAAATTTTTGGGAAGGATTTTGAGCGTCTATCGCGGAAGCAGGTCACTGCTTCCCAAACCAGGTACGAACTCCCGCGATGTCGGCTCTTGGTGTAATTGGTTCTGTTTAAAGGAACTGTTCATAACACAACTCCCGAACTGATTACGAAAGCAAATTTATGCGGGTTAATTTGCTAATTATCAAATAATTCCGATATTACCTGTATTGCTTAATTATTCCGTTCGAATTCCGGAAAACCGTAAAAATTCCGCAAAATTCCGGTGTATTTTTAGACTTTAATTTTTAAAGAAATGCTCGATGATTACCCAGCGCAGGTCAAAGCGGCCTATCTAAAAATGTGTAGTGATGGTACGGTTTCCATTAACCTCAAAAAGCCAACTCCCAATAGTTTGCGACAAGAATGTGTGGTGGTATACAGAAGAAAAAATACACTGAGGGATAAGGATATTGTCTGCACATTTCTGGAGATTAAACATGAAGATAACCTGGAGCCAAGTATTAGACAGGCTCGTCTGAATAAGTTCAGGTCGGTACAAAATTTTCTGACCAAGGATATACCAAATCCTCGGTATGATAATATAGAATTTATTGCTTGGCTCATTGATTTCAAGTTGGATTTTAGCAACCAAGATCAACCGGATTTTGAAAGGAAGAATATCTTGGAAGATGAGCAGGTTGCTCCTGCAACGGAGAGTAAAGTTGAGGATGGGATGCCAAGTAATCAAGGCATTAAAAAACTATCGGCTGAAAATAAAATAGATGAGGGCGAAAACGATGGACAGGATAACAAGGAAAAGAAAACAGAGGAGGAAGAACCGTTAGCTGTAACGATAAAAGGAGCAGATAAATTAAGAGGGGGCCAATACAAACGGCTATATTTTATGGTTGCTGCAATGGTATTGCTTGGAAGTGGGGCCTACTTTGCGTTTAACGATAAGCCCGATACAAATAATACAATACAGCCATTTGTAAGCACAGATTGCATGTACTGGGCCGGTGATCACTACGAACTGGTTTCTTGTAATCCAACGGTTGGCTATGCCCAGCATAAAATTCCTTTCGATGCCTTTGAATGGAAAAATCTCAAAAAAATCAATTGCCCAGATACACTTACCGACAATGATATTGGCAAGGTTTGGTACATGAAAGTGAAAAATGATATCGAATTGTATACGGCCAAAGGGCGATACCCCTTGGACACCAATAGGGTATTAAGGCCGCTCACCAAATACATGTTGGATCAATATATCCCTAGGAAGAAAAAAGTAGCTTTTTTGGAATGGGCATTGAAGGGAATTAGCGGCGTAGCCATTGTTGCTTTTCTAGGCCTGATATGGGCCTTGTGGGCGAAGACGAGAGCCAAAAAACCAAGACTTTCTTAGCAAGATTCCCTTTTCTTCAAAGCATACTTTAACAGCAAAACCGCAATAATGGCACTTCCAAACCTGAGCAGGTTGCCCTCCCAGCCGGTAGCGGCCGAATCGGAAACTACAAAGACATTCCAGGCGGCATTGAGCGAAACATGAAAAACAAAGCCGCTCCATAAGGTGTAGCCATCCAAATGGTTGAGGATGGCAAATAAAATACCTCCTGAAAAAGTAATGAAAAATACCTGCAGGGCTATACCGGTGCCGCCACCCATACCAAGCCAATGTATGCCTCCAAAAATCAGCGATTGCAACAGTAGGGCGGGAATCATGGACCAACCCAGAGTCTGGCGCACAAAGATGAAACCCAAGCCCCTAAACACGAGTTCTTCGGCGAAAGGAAATAATACCGAGAGATATAGCAAATCGGTCAGGCCCAGCTGGGTATTCAGTTTGCTGGTTGCGCCAAGCCCAATCCAAAAAGGCAGGGTGGCAAGCAAGGCCAGCAATGGTCCGCGCAGGCCGTTCCAGCCTAGGCCCAGGGCCTGTATCAGGTTTTTTGAAGTTTTGGCCAGTAATGCATAAGCCACCAACAAGGCCAAAATTACAGCCAAAAGGTTGTCTAAAATAGCGCCTCCATAAGGAATGGGGAAGCCCGGAATTTTAAAACCCACCCACACGGCTATATCGCGGATTTCTAAAGCGCTTAACAATGCCAATACTAGGACTAATGCTTTGAGGATTACGTTGGCTGAGCCCGGTTTTTCGCTAGCCAGCAGTTCATGTTGGTGTATTACTCTCATCGTTGTTTGTTGGTTTTTCATTAACAAGATGAGGAGGCCGTAAAAAAGGTTGCAAGCCCTAAGTAAGTTGGCAGCAATGCCCTTGCGAAATTTCAAAGTTTCGCAAGGGCATAAAGATTGGATTGGAAATGAAGGCGGGTATAGCCAAAAAATGATAACTAATTTCGGTTGCCCGCTTTGGCCTGACGGATAGCCTGGTTTTCTTTAAGGTTAAGCCGGTACACAAAGGTCAGCCTGTAACGGGCCGCATTGGGACTGTCCATCCGGTTTAAGGTGTAATCTGCCCCGGTGGTTGTACTCTTGAACTTGCGCAGGTTAAACAAATTGCCCACATCGAACAATAAAGTCGCTTTGTCTTTAAACAGGTTTTTGCTCACGCCAAACTCGAGGTTATGATTGGCCAGCGTACGGGTTTGGGCATTGCTTTGGCCACCAACAAAACTATAACGGCTTTGGATGCTGAGCTTGTTGGCAAATTTGAGCTGGCCACTTAGCCTGCTGGTCAGTACATGGCCTTCGTGGCTAAAATCCTGCAATTGGTACTGCCCTTGTTGGGTAAAGCTGTAGGCGTTCATTTCCAAGTTAAGCTGCAGCCATTTGATGGGATTGTAGAGCAAGGAAAGTTCTATGCCCTTGCGGATTTCGCGCTGAATGTTAACCGGCGTAGTTATAAATACATTGTTCTCGTTTCTGAAAGTATAATCGACTATAATACCATTGTTGCGCTGGTAATAAACAGCCGGATTGAACGTAAGCACGGTCCAGTTTTTAATGTAGCCTACTTCAAACACATGAGCGTACGAAGGATCAAGCTCTGGATTGCCCACATAACGCGAGTTGTAATCGGTCAACTCGTTAAAAGGATATAAATTGTTGAGCGAAGGCCGGTTGATGCGTTTGCTGTAGCTGCCTTGCAAAGTGGCGTTGGAGGCGAAACGATAGCTCAGGTTAAGCGTTGGAAAAAGGCGCGTATAGTTTTTGCGATCGTTATAAGTACCCACCCTGTCTTCTATTTTAATGCGGGTGAGTTCGCTGCGCAGGCCCAATTGGTACGAAAAATTGCCAAGCCTGCTCCTCACTTGTGCATAGGCGGCGCCAATCAGCTCGCTATAGGCCAGTTTGTTGTCTATGTTTTCAAAAACACTCCAAGTATTGCCGTTTTGTTGTTCGGCCTTAAAATTGGAGCTTACGCTGCGGTTTTCCATTTTGAGGCCTACTTCCAAACGCGAGTTACTGTCTAAGGGCTGCACCAAGTCGGTTTGTACCATCAAGTCTTTGCTGGCCCCAACAGAGCCGGTGCGGATGCCTGGTAGGTTAAGCAGTGCCGGAAATGTTCTTTGCGTATTGAGGTTCCATTCCTTGTCACTGTCCCAAAAATCATATTGCATGTCGACGGTATATTTCTTAACCGGATTTTTAAAGGTTCTGGTGTAATTGAATTCCAGTTGGTTGTAGCTCCGGGTTTCGAACGATTCGCCTTGGCGCAACAGGCTGCTGTCTGGACCCGCACTGGCATAATTGTAATTCAATGCGGTCTTGTCATGATCTTTGGTGGCATTCTTTAAAAAGGCGGCCGTTAATGTATTGTGGTCGTTAATTTGGTAATCGGCGCCCACATAAAGCAACTTGGCATTGTCGTGGCGATTTTCGTCCTGGCGCTGGTTCAAGGTAGAGGTTA
The DNA here is from genome assembly GCF_016429155.1 of Pedobacter sp. ASV12. Lineage (GTDB taxonomy): Bacteria > Bacteroidota > Bacteroidia > Sphingobacteriales > Sphingobacteriaceae > Pedobacter. Next base: position 20,298 of record NZ_JAELUC010000035.1, read on the forward strand.
GGCTATGGTTGCGGATCGATTGATCGGTGGTATAAAGCCCTACGTAATCAGATAAACGGATGCCTACGGTAGAAAAAACATTCAGCTTTTCAGATTTGTAATTGATGCTTGGCGTAATCCGGGTTTCGTTCGGAATGCCGCCCACCAACCTCAATTGGCCATTAAAACCGGCTGTTTTGTTTTTCTTTAAAATGATATTGATTATGCCTGCCGATCCGGTGGCATCGTACCTGGAAGAAGGATTGGTAATCACCTCAACTTGGCTAATCTGGTCGGCGGGCAACTGGTCGAGCGCATTGGCGGCGGTAAGACCCGATCTTCGACCATTGATGAGCACCAGCACATTGCTGTTTCCCCGCAGGCTGGCTACGCCCGCTGGGCTTACGCTTACCGAAGGCACGCCATTGAGCAAATCTACTGCCGAACCGGTTTGCGATAGTACATCTTTGCCAGCGGTAAACACTTTTTTGTCTATTTGCAAACTAATGGTTGGTCTTTCGCCGGTTATGGCCACTTCTTGCAGCAACTTGGGGTCGGGTTCAAGGTAAATGGTGCCCAAATTTATGCGGCTGCTAAGGGCGGTTATTTGGAGTGGCCTGCTCACCGCTTGGTAGCCCATAAAGCTGAACTCGATGGTTAGGTTGTCGGTTGGGATAGAGTCCAGCACAAAAGCACCCTTCTCGTCGCTGATGCTTCCAGCCACTATTTTTGCATTTTCGTTTTTTACGGTAACGCTTACATAAGGCATTGCCGTTTGGGTTGATTTTTCTTTAATAAGGCCATGTACCGCCTTTTTGGCTGGGTTGGTTTGGGCCATAGCCAAGGCGCTAAAAAACAGGCCTATGCAGAGCAGAGCAATTCGTTTCATGGTGCAAGATTAGCCCAAGGCCCGGGGCTAACCTAAGAAAAACATGCCAACGGCTCTATATCCTTTTCAAATGCACCTGATGCCCTTATCTTTATCCTAACTTTACCATATGAAAAGGCTCGGCTTTATCTTCGCTTTAATTTTATTTGCCTCCTGTAAAAACAGCACTATCGTTTACGAAGCATCCGAGCCGCGCTTTCGAATGGGCGATGACCGGCTTTGGGCCAATAAAAATTATGCGGATACCAATTGGGAAACGGCAAGAGGTTTTACCGAAGACAAGGTGTTTTGGGTGCGCTTTAACATGGCTTTGAAAGAGCGTCCAGACCCGCGCATTCCCCTCGGATTGCAGGTTAACGCCTTCGGCGCTTTCGAAGTGTATTGGGATGGCGTGTATTTGGGCCATAACGGAGAGCTTGCCCAGCCTGGAAAACCCGAAGTCGCGGGAACAGAAACAATTTATTACCTGGTGCCCGATTCGCTGGCCTACAAAGGCACGCACCTCATTGCGCTCAGAGCCACCCAAAGTTTTAAGAAAACTGAACAGCGGAGCGTTAATGTGAAGCTCCAAGATTATCCCGACCTGCTCCGGTCGTCGCTGCTCACCACTTCGTACATGAACCTCATTGCAGGCGCTTTTCTCATTGCATGCATCTATTATTTCTTTCTCTACATCAACAGTAGGCGCAAACAGTATCCGGTACTCATTTTTGCCGTTATCTGTTTCTTTTTTTTCGCGTTGCTGATTTTAGAATATGTCAAGTTCTATGTCGCTATTCCCTACACCTATTTTTACGTGCGGCTAGAAGCTATTGGCTGGATAACCTTTCTGCTGGCCTTTTTGGTGCCGTTGTACTTTTGCCTGCAATTTGACTTTAAAAGAAAATGGTGGTTGCTAGGTTTGTTGCTCTGTGTGCTTGTTACAACCTATGTGATCAAATTTGGGCATTACGATATAACAGCCATTTACTACAGTTATACCATGTGGATGGTTACCATGCTGGTGGTAATCGATGCGGTTGTTAGGAAAGAAAAAGGAGCTTGGGTGGTGTTAATCGGTCTCAGCAGCAGGGTGGTGATCAACTACTTTTTTTATTATGATTTTAGCCTGTTTATCAGCTTTGCCATCGTGGTGCTTTGTATGCTTTACCTGCATGCCATACGCACCCGGGTGATAGAAGAAGAACATGAGGCTTCGCTCCTGCTTTCGGCACGTTTGCAGCTCGATTTGGTGAAGAAAAACATTCAGCCCCATTTCCTTAAAAATACGTTGCTCTCCTTGATCGATTGGGTGGAAGAATCGCCACAACAAGGCGTCAAGTTTCTGCACGCCCTTTCCAACGAATTTGATATCATGAACAGCATTGCGGAGGAGGTGCTCATTCCCGTAAGAAAAGAAATTGAGCTTTGCCAGGCACATTTATCGGTAATGCAGTTTCGAAAGGAAATTGCCTATCAATGGCAGGACCAAGGCATTGTAGAAACCGAACTGGTGCCACCGGCGCTTTTTCATACCTTGCTGGAGAATGGCATTACCCACAGCATGCCCGTTGATAGGCAGATACGCTTCAAGCTGAGCTTTTCGGTAAACGAGGGCTATAAAATTTATATTTTCGAAACCTTTGCCCTCAACCGCATCAAATCTGGAACCAGGGTTGGTGGCAATGGCCTCAATTATATCAAAGCCAGGCTAACCGAAAGCTATGGCCAGCACTGGGAATTTGCTTCGGTAGCCACCGCAACAGGCTGGCGCAGCACCATTAAAATTAAAGACATTGCATGAGGATATTGATTATAGAAGACGAAGAAAGAATTGCCAAAAGAACACAGCGCATGGCCACGGTTTTTTTTGGTGAACAGCTCGAAGCCCTGGCTGTTTGCGATTCGCTGCAAAAGGGCTTGGCTTATATCGAAAAACATCCAATAGATCTTTTACTGCTCGACCTGAACCTGAACGGCGAAGACGGCTTCGATATTTTGGGCACCGTAGTTGCCGGGTCTTTTCATACCATTATTGTTTCGGCCTATACCGATAAGGCTATCACGGCCTTTGCCTATGGGGTAATTGACTTTGTGCCCAAGCCATTTGACGAAGAAAGGCTTTTTCAGGCTTTTAGAAGGACCATAGCCAGTGTGCAGAAAACCGGCGGACCAATTAAATATTTGGCCGTAAAGAAATCGGGCAACCTGAAGTTGATTGATGTTAATGACCTTCATTACATTAAAGGCGCGGGGATTTACAGCGAACTGCACCTGCGCAACGGCAAGCAGGAGCTTCACGATAAATCGCTCGAAACCCTTGGCCAGTTGCTGCCCAGTTCTTTTGAGCGTATCCATAAATCCTACATCGTGCCACTAAACCAGGCCGAAAAAATAGTAGTCGAAGCGGGCGGCCGTTATAGTCTGTTGCTGAGCAATGGCGAATTGCTGCCTATTGGCCGTTCACGCTACAAGGAGCTGAAAGAAAAAATGATCTGAGCTACAGCTGGTATTTTTGGCGCAAAGCGGTGCTGATTTGATTGGCATTGGCCACAATTGATGGCGGAAAACCCAGTGCCGACAAAATAGCGATGGCATTTTTGTTTTTGAGCAAACCAGGTTTGATTTTGTAGTCGAATACCAGGCGCGTATCCGATACCACCTCTTCGAACGAATAAACCGCGTATTCTTTGCCCAATAGTTCGGCCAGTTCCAGGTCGTGGGTTGACACGAAGGTGAAATTTTGGTGTGCATTGAGGTAAGAGAGGATGGCTTTGGCTCCGGCAACCCTTTCGATGGTATTGGTGCCTTTAAAAATCTCGTCGATGATGATGAGGTTGCGGCTTTGCAGGGCTTGGCTGTTGTTGATGATGTGGAGCATGGCCATGGCTTCGGCCTTAAAGTAACTTTTGTGTTCCTCTAAATCATCGTTGTTGCGTACGCTGGTCAGCAGTTGCATAAAAGGAGCCGCATAATAATGGCTGCAAGAAGTATATAAAGTTTGGGCCATAAGCGTGTTGATGGCCATGGCACGGATAAAAGTAGTTTTGCCCGACATGTTGGAGCCCGTAACCAGTACGCCCTGCGTGGTGCTGGCCTTGATAGAATTGGGTACGCAATCTTCGATCAGCGGGTGGTAAAGGTCCAAAACTTCCAGCTCCTGCCCGTTTGGTACCAGCTGCGGTTTGCAATAATAAGGCAGGCCTTCTCTTAGCGACTGGATGGCAATGGCCAGGTCTATTTCGGCCACGTAATTAAACAAAACCTCGATGTGCTGGCGTTGCTGGTTAATCCGGTCAACAGAAATCAGGAACATGAGAGGCTCTATCAGCAACAAGGTCTTGATCAGTTCCAGAATACCAGCACTGATATCGGTTGGGTCGCGGTCTACATTGTTCTGAAAATTAACATAGCTTAACGAGCTTTGCAGCGGTTTTAAATTGCCAAGGCTCTGCTGTACCATAACGGCCTTTGGCGTAGCGCTCAACTTTAATAAATTTTTAGCGCAATTAACCAGGGTATAAAGTTGCGGCAGCGAATAAACATAGCCTGAAATTTTCTTCTTGTTGCCGTAGTGGATGTAAAAGTTGAAAAGCGTTAGCCCCAGCAGTGCCAAAAACCAAAACTGGTTGCGCAAAACGATGGTAAGCACCAGAGAGGCGATCCATAAAATGCCGGCCATTCTTACATATAGGTTTAAACCCTTGCTATACAGCGACTGATAGCTGCTGGTAAACAATTCGTAAATGTAGTAGGCGTTTTTGTTGCCGAGCTTGGCGAGCTCGAGCGATGTGGCCAAACGCAGGTCTTCGTCCGAGCCAAATTTCTCGCTCAATTCATCCAGTTGCTGCAAGGCGTTTACTTCTTGCTGGCTTCTCAGCTGATGATAGAGGTACTGCTGGCCTGGGCTGCTGTTGCAGCGATCTGCATATTCGAATAGGTTTTCGAGGTCGATATCGGTGGCAATGGTATCCGATAAGCTGGTGTTTTCGTCGTGATGTTTGGCAAAATGGTAAGCCGAAATGAGGTTGAAATTGCGGTTCACATCGCGAGGCTGGCCCCACTGGCTCAACAATTCCTCTTTTTTCTTGAGCAGGTCTTGGCCGTTTTTGTACCTGAAGAACAGGAAAACAAGCAGCAATAAAACCAGCAATACAGCTAAATAGAACATATCGATAAATTACCTAACAAAGCTAAAAACTTTGAGCAATCGGCTTGCCGCATCACAAAATTATTATCGTAGGTAAAATTTTTTCCGCCCAAATGATATCGTTTAAGCTGATTTATCGAAAATAAAAAATAATTTATTGTTTTTCGATAAATAATTATTCATATTTGATGAATTAAATTTTTAAAACCATGACAATTAGAATTAGTGCAAAGCACATGCTACAAGTTTTATATGTTCTTTCGTGGATCATATTTATCGGCGTATGTATCGAAGCCGGAGCCTTTATATTCAATGCCGTTTACGCCTTGGCCATTAATCCGGCTGGCGCCAAGTTTGCCGTTCCGGCAATAGACCTAACGTCCCTTTACCATTACGATGCGGGCTATTTTGGAGTGTTTACCTTCATCATGTGTATCGTAGCCATTATGCGCGCCCTGCTGTTTTACCTCATTGTAAAGATTTTGCATGAAAGAAAGCTCGATTTGTCTGCGCCTTTTAATGATGTGGTGAGGCGCTGTATCGCCAATATGGCTTACCTTTCGCTTTTTATCGGCGCATTTTCGTTTAGGGGCGTTAAGTATGCAGAATGGTTTGCCAAGGAAGGGGTAAAAATGCCCGATATAGAGTCTTTGCGCCTGGGCGGTGCCGACGTGTGGCTGTTTATGGGGGTTACCCTTTTGGTTATTGCCTACATGTTTAAAAGAGGAATCGAAATTCAATCAGAACACGAACTAACCGTATAAGCTATGCCTATTGTAGTGAATCTGGATGTGATGATGGCCAAGCGGAAAATGTCGCTGAATGAACTTTCGGAAAAGGTAGGCCTTACCTTGGCCAACTTGTCTATCCTTAAAACCGGCAAGGCAAAGGCAGTAAGGTTTAGTACCCTGGAGGCTATTTGCGATGCGCTCGACTGTCAGCCTGCCGATATTTTGGAGTATACCAAGAAATAGTTTTAACCAGTTTTTAGCATTGATGCCTATGTTGTTTCTAGTTTTTGTAGTGGTGCTGCTGTGGTTGCTGGTAACATATGTTTGCCATTTTAAGGGCTATTGGATTTTTTAAATAAACAACCCACCTAAGACGCCTTTGAAAGGCTAAGAATTATTTTGCTAAAGTTTTCTGGGGAGACTTAGGTGGCAACATAAGATGTTTTGTTTGCTGGGAGGTTATTCTTCCACAATTTCCAGGTCGCCCTTTCGTTTTTCCATCAAAGTTTAAGAGGGCTTGGCTTTCGGTTGCGAATATAGGGCAAGATGTTCCTCCTGCTATTCAAATTAAAAACCGGAAATCATATCAAATTTTAAAAATCACCGTTTAAAAAGGCAGACTTAAAGTAACGGGAATATTAATTAACTATTAATTAAAAAACGATTTGCTTTGCCTAGCCTATTTCTCTGCCAGCATTTTAAATGGCTAAGCGAGGCGGGGCTTTTATATGGCGCTGAAAATCATATATTTGCATCCTAACCAAAAAAACAAACCACAAACTATGACAAGGAAGAAGGATAAAACCACCATCATCTTTGTAAACAAGAACCAAAATATAAACAAGCCTATCCACGTGCCAAGTACTTATATCAGGCATTGGAAAAAATATGTATGGGCTTTGGGGGCTTGTTTTGCATTGTTGTTGGGTGCTATTTTTTACCTCAGCTACAGCAGGGCATCGGTTCAGTTATCCAAGGATCAGTTAGCCAGGGAATTGGCCAAGGCCAAAAACCAAACCGCGGCATTAGATACCTCGCTCATTAAAAGATATTATCAGTCTATTGACCAGAAATTGGGCAAAATCAACAAATATTTAAAGGCCAGGGGCATTAAGCCCATCACCAAAGCTGCTGGTGGCGAAAAGAGCGACGATTTGGTTTCGGTAGAGGAAATAGGCCAATTTTATGAGGGCTACCTAAACCGCATGGCCAATTATGTAGCCTATACCCCCTTGGGCTACCCGCATTTTGGTGCCATTACTTCAGGTTATGGCCATCGCGAAAATCCTTTTACCGGCGAAAACGTAGAGTCGCACAAAGGATTAGACATCAAAGGCAATTATGGCGAAATTGTACGCAGTACCGCTAGTGGCCGTGTGGCTTTTGCAGGCCGAAGAGGTGGCTATGGCAATTGTATCGTGATCAATCACGGCAACGGTTTCGAAACCTATTATGGCCATTTGTCGAAAATCTTGATCGAAGAAGGTCAGAAGGTAAATGTAGGCGATCAGATTGGCAAAATTGGCTCCACTGGCCGTTCCACTGGTCCGCACCTGCACTATGAAGTACATAAAAACGGCAAAGTCATTAATCCCCGTTCCTTTTTAACTTTAGAGTAATGTTCAAGAAAACCAAACAAGCGCCCACCGCGATAGACCAGCAAGAAATTTCTACCCTTATTGGCGAAGGATTTGTGCTGAACGGCGACATAACAGGGCAATCGGTAATTAGGATTGATGGCAAAATTGTGGGCCAGGTAAAAGTAGGCGGAGGGATTATCCTGGGCGAAAAAGGCAGCATTGTGGGCGATATCGAAACCACATCGGCCATCATTTATGGTTCGGTTAAGGGCAACGTAAAAGCCAAGCAGCTCGAAATCAAAAAAACGGGCGAAGTAAACGGCGACATCAAAACCGAAACCCTCGAAATAGAATTTGGCGCGCAGTACAATGGCAAGCTCGAAATGAAGCAGCTCATTAAATCGGAAGAAAAGGAACTGCAAGACTAGGGGTTCATTTGCTCACTATTTGCTGCCGACTGAGAACTGCCTAAGCATCCGTTCCGCTTGATCAACGTGCCTTTCGTTGTGATAAACCACAAAGCGAAGGGTATCGCCCAGCTTTAGCCTGATCAACCTGCTGATGGAGACCGACGTTTTGATTTTGCCTAGATCAAGCGTTTGGGCGCGCTCAAGCAATGCCTTTAATCGTTCTTGTTGCCTTAAAAAGCGATCGATGGTGGTAAGGCCAAGCTGCCGATGTTGCTTTGCCGGGTTTTTATCGCTAGTTGTACTCATCTTCTTTTGCTTTGCCTTGACGCGGACGAGCTTTACAAAATAATTGCCCAACATTCCTGGCGTGTAGTTTCCGGTCGTTGTTGTTTTGTGCTCCAGCATTTTGATCTCTATGGCGGGCAAATAAAAATCGCCATACAAATTAAGGTGCTCCAAGCATTCTAATATGTTCCATTCGCTTAGATTGCGCTTAAAGGTGAGCTGCGCCAAATCCAACTTTTTAAAGCCTGCTGTAACGCTGATGAGCCGATTGGTAATGCCCAGCAATTCGGCAATAAGTTGTGTGTTGTTGATTTTCATGGAGGCAAAGATCAAAATTGGCAGGTTCTCAATTCTTGATTCCAATCAAGAATTTCGGATTCGGCTCAGGGTTTCGGGGCTCATGCGCAGGTAAGAGGCAATGTACTTGAGCGGTACCTGCTGAAAAAGATGCGGGCTTCTCTTCAACACCCTTTGCAAACGTTCGGTTGGCGATGCCGTTAAGAGGTCTACTTCCCGTTCCATTTGTTGCGTTATTACGGTTTCCAGCAAGTTGTTGTAGGCCTTTAGGCTGGCCGTGCTGGCTTGGCTAATTTCAATGACCTGCTCTTTAGAGATGACGTTGACCACCGTTTTTCGGATGGCCTCGACATAAAACTCGGATGGTTGTCCGGTTAAAAATGATGCCAGCGAATTGATGATGGAACCCTCATAGCCCAGTCTGATGGTATGCTCTTCGTGGGCCGAGGGCAGGAAAATGCGAACAGCTCCGGACACTATAAAATAAAGGTTTTTTTCGGTTTCGCCTGCCCGGAGCAAGTACTGTGCCTTGGCATAGGTTTTTTGAACGCCTGCGGTTTGTAGCGAGTGGATAAGCTGTGGCAAAAAGGATTCTAGGTTGGCCATGATGGAGGATAAAATTAATGGTTTTTGGGCAAAGCTGTTCATCGAAGAACCCAGTATGAACGCAACTTTTGCTTGGTTGGTGCTCCCTGGCTCTAAATCAGCTGCTAAAGGCTACGAATGATTGACAATCAAGCCCCAATCAAGAACTTCTGACTTTCAAATTTCTTTCCTACCTTTGCCTCCATGAGATACTTAACCATCATCTGTAGCATATACATGCTGTTGCTGGCTTTTATGCCTTGCAAGGATGAACTGGTTAATGTTGTTTCGCAAACGCAGCAAACACTGCAGAAAGATTCAGGCGGTGCCGGCCATTGTAACCAAGAAGCCTGTCCGCCGTTTTGCACCTGTGCCTGCTGCTCGGTAGTCAGACATTTTTTAACAGCAGAGCCGATTGTTTACATCGAAAAATCGGTTGTAAAGCCTTATTTGCCCACTGCAGTTTCGGCGGTTCAGCAACTGAGCATGCCCATTTGGCAACCCCCACAAAACATTTAATACGACTTTTCCCTATTTCGTGCTGTAGGCCAGAATTGGCCTGCTATTCCGTATCGTATTAAATTTTTCAATTTTATGTTTGATCAAATTATTTCGTTCTCTATCAAGAACAAAGTAACTATCGGGCTGTTTACCTTGGCGTTGGCCTTGGCTGGCGTGTATGCCATCTATAACCTGCCGGTTGATGCGCAGCCCGATATTACCAATAACCAGGTTCAGGTTATTACCCAGGCGCCTAGTTTAGGGGCTCAAGAAGTAGAGCAGTTCATTACCGCGCCCATCGAATTGTCTATGGCCAATATTGCCGGCATTATCGAAAAACGCTCTATTTCACGTTCGGGCATTTCTGTAATTACGCTCGTTTTTAAAGACAATGTAGATGTGTACTGGGCCCGGGCACAGGTAAATGCCCAGCTTAAAGAGGCCGAAAGCACTATTCCGAAAGGGATGGGCGAGCCGATGCTGGCTCCGATTACCACCGGTCTCGGCGAAATCTACCAATATGTAATCCACCCTAAAAAAGGCTATGAAGGCAAATATACTGCTACAGACCTCCGTACTTTGCAAGACTGGCTGGTGCGTACCCAGTTGGCAGGTACGGCGGGTGTGGCAGAGGTAAGTGGCTGGGGAGGCTATGTAAAGCAGTATGAAATTGCTTTAGACAACGACAAGCTCAATTCGCTTGGCTTAACCATTCCCGAAATTTATGAGGCCTTAGCAAAGAACAACGAAAACACAGGCGGTTCTTACATCGAACAGCAGCACAATGCCTATTTTATCAGAGGTTTGGGCCAAATCCAGAACCTGGAAGACATCCGCAAAATTGTGGTCAAAAACCAAAAAGGCACGCCTATCCTGATCCGCGATGTGGCTACGGTGCAATTTGGCAGCGCCACCCGCTACGGAGCGGTTACCCGCAATGGTCAGGGCGAAGTGGTGGCTGGTGTAACGTTGATGCTCAAAGGTGAGAACTTTAGCCAGGTGATTAAGCAGGTGAAAGAGCGCATGGTACAGATCCAAAAATCGCTGCCCGAAGGCGTAGTGATCGAGCCGTTTATAGACCGTACCGAATTGGTTGGCCGGGCCATGGGCACGGTAAAGAAGAACCTGTTGGAGGGGGCGCTCATCGTTATTTTTGTACTGGTGCTTTTGCTGGGCAACTGGCGCGCCGGATTGGTGGTGGCCTCGGTTATTCCGCTGGCCATGCTGTTTGCCTTTTTTATGATGCACCTGTTTGGCGTATCGGGTAATTTAATGAGCCTTGGGGCCATAGATTTCGGGTTGATTGTTGATGGTGCCGTTATTATTGTAGAAAGCGTGGTGCACCATATCGCCACGGGGAATTATCGTAAACAAGGAATCTTGAGGCTGAGCCAGGCGCAGATGGACGAGGAAGTGAACGATAGCGCCGGCAAGTTGATGAAATCGGCGGCTTTTGGCCAGCTCATCATCCTTATTGTTTACCTGCCGCTGCTATCGCTGGTGGGTATTGAAGGCAAAATGTTCAAGCCCATGGCGCAAACCGTAGCCTTTGCCATCATGGGGGCTTTCATCCTGTCGCTAACCTACGTGCCGATGGCCAGCGCCCTTTTCCTCAGTAAAAAAACGGAGCATAAGCCCAATATTTCAGATCGGCTGATTGCCTTTCTGCAACGGATTTATCAACGCGCACTGGTTGGTGTGCTTCAATTCAAAGTTACCGTAGTTGTGGCCGTTTTGCTGCTGTTTTCGATAGCTATTTGGGGTTTTAGTCGGATGGGTGGCGAGTTTATTCCCACTTTGGAAGAAGGCGACCTTACCGTAGAAATCTCGATGATGCAGGGCACTTCGCTTTCGGAAGCTGTAAGCACATTTGGCAAGGCCGAAAAACTGCTAAAAGATAAATTTCCCGAAATCAAACAAGCCGTTACGCGTATCGGAAGTTCCGAAATCCCTACCGACCCCATGCCGATGGAAAGGGGCGATATGATGCTTTCGATGCAGCCTAAAAGCCAATGGAAATCGGCCGGCACCCGTGCAGAGATGATGGAAAAAATGGAAGAAACGCTTGCTGTAATTCCAGGCATCAAAGCAGAGATCTCGCAGCCGATGCAAATGCGTTTCAACGAGCTGATGACGGGTATCAGGCAAGATGTGGCCATTAAAATTTATGGCAACGACCTCGATGTATTGGCGCAAGAGGCGAACAAAATTGCCAAACTGATCCATGGTGTAAACGGCGTAAGCGAGCCTTTTATAGAAAAAGTGAGTGGTTTGCCACAAATACAGGTGGCTTACGACCGCAATAAGATGGCACAGTATGGTCTCAACATCAGTGAGGTAAACATGATCTTGAAAACGGCTTTTGCGGGCAATGCCGCCGGCGTGGTTTTTGAAGGCGAAAAGCGTTTCGACTTGGTTATTCGCTTGGGCCGGGAGTTGCGCGAAAATATTTCCAGCGTCGAAAACTTGCTTATCCCTTTGCCGTCGGGCAATAAAGTGCCGCTAAGCCAGGTGGCCAACATCGAGTTTAAGGATGCGCCGGCACAGGTTTCGAGAGAAGAAGGCAATAGACGCATCTATGTAGGCTTTAATGTGCAGGACCGCGATGTAGAAAGTACAGTAGAAGAAATACAACAAAAACTAGATCGCGAACTGAAGTTGCCAAGCGGCTACTACCTTACTTATGGAGGCCAGTTTCAAAACCTGCAGGCCGCCAAGGCCCGCTTGTCGATAGCGGTGCCTATAGCCCTGATCCTGATTTTACTGCTGTTGTATGCCACCTTCAGAAAGGTAAAAGACAGCCTGCTTATTTTCACAGCTGTTCCATTGGCTTCTATTGGTGGTATTGCGGCGCTGTTGCTGCGGGGCATGCCTTTTAGTATTTCGGCTGGTGTTGGTTTTATTGCGCTTTTTGGGGTGGCGGTGCTCAATGGCATCGTACTGATCGGTTATTTTAACCAGCTCAAAAGCGAAGGCATGGACAATATCTACAACCGCGTACTCGAGGGGACTAAAACCAGGCTAAGACCGGTGCTCATGACCGCTGCAGTAGCCTCGCTGGGCTTTTTGCCGATGGCGCTTTCTACCAGCGCGGGTGCCGAAGTACAAAAACCTTTAGCTACGGTAGTTATCGGTGGCCTCATGACGGCTACTTTGCTCACCTTGTTTGTGTTGCCTTGTTTATACCTCTTGTTCAATAAAAAAGAAACCATCAGATTTAAAATGCCTAAAACGATGATGATGATAGGCTTGGTTGTGTTGGGAACGCTGTTTGCCAGCCCAGCCAATGCCCAGCAAAAACCCTTGAGCCTCGACAGTGCCATTGCCAGGGCCCTGAAAAACAACTTGGAGCTGCGTTCTTCAGATTGGAGCGTAGCGCAGGCCAAAGCCTTGCAAAAATCGGGAGTTGATTTGCCGAAAACCGAACTGATGCTTACCCAAGATCCTACCAGCGGCGGCAATATGGACAATGCCATTGGCATTACCCAAAATATAGCCTGGCCAGGTTTGTATGGCAAGCAGCGTAAATTGCTCAGCCAGCAAAGCACTTTGGCCCAGCGAGGCCTTCAGGCTACACAGGCTGGTGTAGTTAGGGCGGTGCGCAATGCCTGGTATACCCAAGCGCTTTATCAAGAAACCATGCGTATTCTCAACTATCAGGACAGCCTGTATGCAGGTTTTGTCAAAAAAGCGGAAATCAGGTTTAAAACCGGCGAAACATCTAACCTCGAATTGATGAGCGCACGCAACAAATACCAGGAAGTACAGGCCATGAAAATTGGTGCTTTAGCCGAGCTGAAAAATAACGAAATGGCTTTGCAGCAATTGCTCAACACCCAGGAGCCAATCCGGGTAGAGGCTAAGTCCTTGCCACTTTTCCTGGCTGTTGAAACCAACGATCTACCCACGGCCAACAACGCGGCTTTAGGAATAGCACAGCAGGAGATAGCGGTAGCTACAGCCAAAATTGCGGTAGAACGGGCCAAGAATATGCCCGATTTCATCTTGGGTTATAACCAGCAATTATTGGTTTCTGGGTTTAATCCGGCCCATATCAGCCGTACTTACTCACCAGGCACGCGCATTGCGGGCATACAGGTTGGGGTAGCTTTGCCCCTGTTTAATCAGGCTGGCCGGGCCAAGGTAAAGGCCGAACAGCTCGGCGTGCAAGTGGCCCAGGCCAATTACGAAAATGCGCAGTCGCAGGTGCAGCTGGCGCTGCAACAGGAACTGCAACGCTACCATAAATTCAAACAGCTGGTTACGTATTACCTCAATGTGGGCCTTAAGCAGGCCGACGAGCAACTGCGCATTGCACAAGTTTCGTTCAATTTGGGAGAAATCGGCTATATCGAATATATCCAAAACACCAGCACCGCGGTTCAGGCCAAATTAGCCTACCTCGAAACCGTAAGCCAGCTCAATCAATCAGCCATTCAATTACAGTATCTTAAAGGAGAATAATCATGCAAATTCAAAAATATAAACAGCTTATTTACCTGGCATTGCTAAGCGCAGGCCTTTTGGTTTCGTGCACCGACAAAAAGCCCGAAAAAGAAGAGGCTGCAGCTTCGGCTACGGCAAAAAAGGAAGCCTTGGCGCTCAACCCCGAACAGCTACAAGCCGTAGGCATTGAAATTGGCCCGCTTAAACAGCATAACCTTAGTGCAGTAGTAAAAGCCAATGGCCAATTGGCAGTTCCGCCACAAAACCAGGCCGATGTAAGCGTGCTGTATGGCGGGATCATCAGCCGTATTTACGTGCTCGAGGGCCAACAGGTAAAGCAAGGCCAAGTGTTGGCGATGGTTAAAAACCAGGACCTGATCAAGTTGCAACAAGATTACCTGGCCAGCAAAAATAGTTTTGCCTATGTGCAGGCCGAATACGATCGCCAAAAACAGCTGAATGATGCCGGAGCCGGAACGGGCAAATCCTTTCAGTCGGCCACAGCCACCTTTAATGCCGAATCGGCCAGGTTGAAAGCCTACGAAAGCCAGCTGCTGCAGCTGGGCATTTCGCCAGCCAAGATTTCGAGTGGCCATATCGTTTCACAGTTTCCGGTTTCATCGCCTATTAACGGTACCGTTGGACAGATTACCGCCAATACAGGTGCTTTTGTACAACCCGGCACTTCAATTATGGAAGTGGTAGACAATGCTAAAATCCATTGCGACCTTACTGTATTCGAAAAAGACCTGATGGCTGTAAAAATTGGGCAACAAGTTAACTTTCAGCTCACCAACCAAAACAACCAAGTGATTACCGGAACCATCAATGGCATCAACAAATCATTCGAAAACGAAAGCAAGGGCGTAATTGTACATGCGGTAATCCAAAATCCGCAACACCAGAACCTGATTCCGGGCATGTATGTTACCGCCTTGATTAACGTGGGTACGCAAAAAGACTGGGCCGTGCCGGTCGTCGCCTTGGTACGTGCGGGTGGCCGAGCCTATATTTTTGTGGTTGAAGAACATGCCGATGGCCAAAAGCACAACGACTATCAGTTTAAAAAAGTGGAAGTATCTACAGGGGTGAGCGAACTGGGCTTTACCCAAATCAAACCGCTAACCGAACTGCCGGCCAAAACAAAGGTGGTAACCAAAGGCGCCTTCTACCTCGAATCGAAAATTGCTGGCGGTGGCGAAGAAGAGGAGTAGCTACTGGTGGCTTTCAGTTCTAGGTTGGCAGTTGCGAATGGCGAACCAAAAACGTCATGGTGATGTGCATCGTGAAGAAGCCTACTCATAAGAAAAATCATCTTGCTAAATCGAGATAGATTGCTTCGTCCGTCCTCGCAATGGCGGATCTAGACCGGGTTCTTCAAAACCTTGAACACATACGCTTTGTAATTGGTGCCAATGGGGATTTCCTTGGCGCCAATTTCAACATCGTGGGGCGTAAAGGCTGTAATTTTTTGAAGATTGACAATAAAAGAACGGTGTATGCGCAAAAAGCCCTTGCCCTGTAGTTCGATTTCTATATCGCTGATTTTGTATTTGGCATTGATTTGTTGCGCAGTACAATGGATGATAATGTAGTCCTTAAAGCTTTCTACATAAAGGACATCATTGGTCAGTATCTTCCTGAATTTGTTGCCTGTTTTGATGTAAATGAAATCCTCCATTGCCAATGGAGGAGCCTGTAGTGATAGCAACGGCAAGGATTTGAGCCTCAGGTAGCGGTCTATGGCCTTGAAAAAACGATCAAAAGTGATGGGTTTCAACAAGTAGTCAACAATGTCGAGATCATAGCCTTCTACCGCATACTCGCGATAGGCTGTGGTGATGATAACCGCCGGGGGATTTTTTAGCGTTTTCAAAAAATCGATTCCTGTAAGCTGTGGCATCTTAATATCAAGAAACAACAGGTCTACTGGTTTTGTGCGCAAAAATTCGAGTGCTTTGATGGCATTGCCACAAGCACCGGCCACTTCAAAGCTGTCTAGCAGCGCCATGTGGTTTTTGAGCAGCTCGATGGCCAAAGGCTCATCGTCAACCAATAGGCATTGTATTTTTGAGGTCATTATGGTTCAGGTTTATGGTGAGCAACACTACGAATATATCGTCATTTGCGGAGATATTAAGCGCGTAGTTTTTTCCATAGATGAGGTCGAGTTGTTTTTTGATGTTATCCAGTCCTATCCTTTCGGCTTTTGAGCTGTTTGGTTGCGGTGCAAAAGAATTGGCAACCACAAACCTAAAGCAGTTGTGTTCCAGTTCGAGCGTTATATCAATGCTCGGGTTGCCGATGTCTTCTCCAGCTCCGTGTTTAAAGGCATTTTCTGTTAGCGATAACAAAATGAGGGGCGCAATTGGCACATCTTGATCAATTTGATGTTTAAAATTTACCTTCAGCCGGTCGTTGTAGCGAAGCTTTTCCAAGCCTATATAGTTGTTTAACAAAGCAATTTCGGTAGAAACAGGTACATAAGTATGATTGCAACGGTAAAGGATATGATCGAGGATTTCAGCAAGCTCAGCTATAGACTTGGATGTAACCGGCGAACCCAGCATTGAAAGCGAATAAATGTTGTTGAGCGTATTGAACAAAAAGTGTGGATTAAGTTGTGTTTTGAGTGCGCGGAGTTCGGTTTCTGCCTTTTCCTTTTCAAGAAGGAGGGTCTTTTGTTGCGCAAGGTATTGCTCTTTCACCAATTTGCAAAAGCCGAAAATACAGGCAATGGTAAAGTTGTGTATAAAATACTCTTCGATAAGCCAAGGAATATCAGTCAGGATTTCTCCTATTGATTCCTGTTCAAATGGTGGTTTTCTTACCAAAGGCTCCAGCAAATAAATACCCGTAGTCCGGGTAAATGCCGCAATGACATAGCTTCCCGCCAAAAAATAAAGCACCACAAAGACATAGTTCCTGCCGGTCATCAATTTGGGAATGATGAGATAGGCTATAAAATCTGTCTCTTATACACATCTGACGCTGCCGACGAACCACGACATGGGTAGTTGGGGGGGGGGGGGGGGGTGTAAAGGGGGGGGGGGGGGGGGGGGGGGGGGGGGGGGGGGGGGGGGGGGGGGGGGGGGGGGGGGGGGGGGGGGGGGGGGGGGGGGGGGGGGGGGGGGGGGGGGGGGGGGGGGGGGGGGGGGGGGGGGGGG
>NZ_JAELUC010000347.1 GCF_016429155.1 Pedobacter sp. ASV12
GTTTAACTGTAAAAAGTGTCTCAATTTTCTTAATTATTTCTTGCAAACTATCTAAATATCCGAACCCTGTATATGGTAAAAAACCATCGTCTTTATCCTTTTTCCACCCAACTTTATTTTTGAATGTATACGTTTCAATAGTTCCAACAGACTTGTTTGCTGCGTTTTTTGATATATCTACTATGTGGAAATAATTAAATTTATTGGTCCAAAGTATTTGATTAGTTGCACTAAAGCTTCCGGAAGAAAGAATAGGAAGTTGATATCCATTGCTTGTATTATAGTATCTTAACCAAGGATCGTGTTTATGTCCATGTATAACTAGATCGAATTTGTATTTTCCTAAAGCATTCAATAATTCTTCACCGTTTTCAATGAAATCATGCTCTCCAAGATC
>NZ_JAELUC010000348.1 GCF_016429155.1 Pedobacter sp. ASV12
CCTATTAGCTCAATTGCATCTTTATTCGTTGCATCGATTTTGATATCAAATCTTGACTTGTTTTCGAATAACTGATCTACAAATTTTTCTATCAATGAAGAATATTTAGTCGTATCTCCATCTACTACGAGATTTAATTCCGATTTATTACTTTCGAAAAAACTAGAGACTAAAGTTCTATTAAATAACCGTTTTTTAGATGTTGATGATGTAGTTTTAGTATCCGAGCCTCCTGCTCCTAAACTAAAAGCTCCTAAAGAAATGCTAGCTCCATATCCATTACTTGAAGATTCAACAGTTGTTTTATTCTCGATTGTTTCATCTCCAAATAGTTTTTTTGTGTTTTCTGTATTGTTAAGAAAAGTTGCGATCGCACTAATTGTGGTTGTTGAATAT
>NZ_JAELUC010000349.1 GCF_016429155.1 Pedobacter sp. ASV12
CCCCCCCCCCCCCCCCCCCCCCCCCCCCCCCCCCCCCCCCCCCCCCCCCCCCCCCCCCCCCCCCCTCCCACACACCCCCCCCCCCCCCCCAACCCCCCATGTCGTGGTTCGTCGGCAGCGTCAGATGTGTATAAGAGACAGGCATAAGCCTCTGCATTAACATAATCTTGTTTGTTCAATGCTGCCCTAGCAAAAGTAGCATAGGCCACATTAATATCTGGAAGATAGAATTGAGAGCTTACCCTGGTTCTGTCTCTTATACACATCTCCGAGCCCACGAGACAGTACTCATGATCTCGTATGCCGTCTTATGCTTTAAAAAGGGGGGGGGGGGGGGGGGGGGGGGGGGGGGGGGGGGGGGGGGGGGGGGGGGGGGGGGGGGGGGGGGGGGG
>NZ_JAELUC010000350.1 GCF_016429155.1 Pedobacter sp. ASV12
CCCCCCCCCCCCCCCCCCCCCCCCCCCCCCCCCCCCCCCCCCCCCCCCCCCCCCCCCCCCCCCCCTTTTTCTTCATCCCCCCACCCCCTCTATCTACACATGTCGTGGTTCGTCGGCAGCGTCAGATGTGTATAAGAGACAGCCTCCAGGTTTTGCGGCTACGGCATAACCGGCAGAGCGAGCCAAGCGGTTGTAATCGCCCTCAATGTAATTATCGAAAGTATAGTTCGGATTTAACTGCGGATCTACGTCTGGGGGGGGGGGGGGGGGGGGGGGGGGGGGGACAGTACTCATGATCTCGTATGCCGTCTTAGGAGGGAAATGGGGTGGGGGGGGGGGGGGGGGGGGGGGGGGGGGGGGGGGGGGGGGGGGGGGGGGGGGGGGGGGGGGGGG
>NZ_JAELUC010000351.1 GCF_016429155.1 Pedobacter sp. ASV12
GCGCACAAGAGGGATAATTTATTAAGGATTTGTTTATCTAAGAGAAGCCATGCTTCTGTTTTGTTCAAAAAGAATACTCCTCTTACGACAATAAACATGCCTTTGACGCCTAATTTCAAGTAATTTACTAAATAGCTGTTAGAACATATATTAACAGGTGTCGACTGGTTTTGCTGTTTAAAATACAGTGAATGGATATGTAGAAATACGGGTATATATTTCTACATATGTGTATTTTATTTCTCAAATTTACCCGATCAAATTTTTGAAAGCCAACAAAAAAAGCCGAGATGTAATCCCAGCTTTCAATCATATTATTTGACGAAACTGTCTATTTATCGTCTTTTTTGCCACCGCCACCAAATACAGAGAAGTGTACATAGCGTTTAGGG
>NZ_JAELUC010000036.1 GCF_016429155.1 Pedobacter sp. ASV12
ATGGTCAACAGCCGTACACTTACTCGTGTCTGGCCAGACACTGCCAGACATGGTCTTTCACAGTTTATACTTTGATACATACTGTCCATCAAAAGAGACCAAGTTGCCACAGTAATAAGGATCAATTCGCTTGACCTCTATCTTTTCGGCAATAACGACATAATGCTTAGGGTTTTTATCATTGCATTTTTCAAGTTCAATGCAAATTTGAGGCGCCAATCGAATAGCTATTTTATCCATCTTTACCAAATCGGCCACAGCATACTTTTGGGTTATATACCTATGGGCACTAAAAAACAGACTGTCTTTCAGATCCGCTTTGATTTGGAATGTCCGATCGGGTTTTGTTTTCACAACCAAATTGGTGTCCTGACTTAATTCATTAAATATTTTCATTTCCCAATCCAGCCGTTTGAGGTATTGGGCGATGCTGTCTTTTTTATACTTCTTGCTCAAGGACGAAATCGTTGCCGAATTTGCACTGCTCCATTTCCTCAATGTATCGTTTAAGATTACCCGTACGGCATTAAACTCGTTATATCTGGCGGAGGTATCGCTTGCTGTTCCTTTGATGAGTACCGTTTGCGGAAATGCAGTGCAGGCACAGCATAAAAATAAAAGCGTACAGAAAATTTTCATCACATGAAATTATGAGTTTGAATGGAGGGCTTAGAAATTTTAACATGCTTTAACAAAAACTGTTAAAGCTTTTGCAACGATGATGCCGTTTGCCCTGAAATTTCACAAAGCAACAATAGAAATTAAAAAAATTGTGGCTTTAACTATACGATACCCCAGGCTGGCATCGTGTGGCCAAAGCTCTTGAAATAGGAGCGCTTAACAGAATCAGTTCCACTCTTTTCTGATGACATAGGCAAACATCTCGCCTCTGTTGCGAAAGCCCAATTTTTCGTAGAGCTTAATGGCACCGGCATTATCATTTCTTACATGCAGGAAGGGGATTTCGCCTTTGGCCAATATTCTTTTGAGCTGCTCGCGGATGAGCTCATAGGCATAGCCTTTGCCCAAATAATCGGGGTGAGTGCATACCGCACTTACTTCGGTGTAAGGCGTAGGATTAAAACGGTGCCCAGCCATGGCAACTAATTTTTCATTGTCGAAAATACCGGTGTAATTACCCAATGCGATGGTACGTTGCCTAAAGGGCCCAGGTTGCGTGAGTTCTACCAAAGCCATCATTTCGGCTACATGCTGTTGGTCGAGATTGGCAAAAAGGATATCGTTTCCAGCGGGAGCTTCCTTGGCCTCATAAACGAATTGGAACATATCGATATGGGCAATGACTTTCCATTTTGCAGGGATGGCTAATTGCACGGGACTGAAAACCACATAAGTAGCTCCAGCCTCGCTCATGCGGCATAGCTCATCAAACTCTTGCTCATTATTGTGTCTTAGGCCAGCAAAAGAAGCGATATCTTCTTCATAAAACCTTACGTTTTCCGTTCCTTTTGCAAATTGGCCATGCGCCGAATTCAAGGCATGATAGATGGGGTTATCCAACAAGTGTTCCATGTACAAAGATACCAAAAAGCAACCGTGACGCTAGCCAGTTTCTTACGCTAATGATAGTCCAAAAACAGAACCCAGGTTCCTTCGGCTTATCGACCATATCCCGGTTTCTATCGACGATAAACAACTATCCGACTGTTTGCTGCATTTTGCGTTTTGTTGCTCGCTAACTTGCATTTCAAAAATAAGCAGATGAAAAGAATTTTGAGCGTTTTGATCGGTTGCCTTTGGGCAGGCATTCAACCTGGCACCGCAGCACAAGCCCAACAAACCAATACCCAAATCCGCAAAGAACTTGAAACGGTTATGCACGATTTTATGGCCAGCATTAAAACGGGCGATAGCACTAAATTTTACAAGCTTTTTTATGATGGGCCAGTAACCTGGGTTGGAGTAGACAAAGAGCAAAGCCACCAGTATTTTGTGAAGAAAAACAACAAGCTTAGCAAAAACTACTTCAAAAGCAGTCCGCAAAGCTTTATACGCAGTATTGTTGCCGAAGGCGGAGGTGAAGAAGAAAAATTTTATAACATACGCATGGATGGCGATGAGCGCGTGGCCATCATTACCTTCAACTATAGCTATTGGTCTAAAGGCAAAAAGCAAAATTGGGGACAGGAAAGCTGGGGCCTGATCAGGGCAGACGGCCAATGGAAAATAGCCAGCGTTATTTTTTCTGTAGAGATGGAAAATGTAGTGCCAGAGCCAGCAAATGCTGCTAAAACAAAAAAATAAACCGCTGATCAATAATTTTTTATAAAATTTAGATTTTATATTCAAATATACGTAGTTAACTACGTATATTTGAACGATGAAAACACAGGAAGAAATCAAACCACTTGACAATGGCTATAGCAATCAGATTGTTGACCTGATTTTACCCATACAACAAGAGGAATTTAATGTAGCCATTACCGTTAACGACCAGCCCGATTTGCTGGATATTGAGACCTACTATCAACAGCCAGGCGGGAATTTTTGGGGCGCTTTTAGCCAAAACGAGCTAGTTGGCACCATTGCCTTGATTGCCATTGGCCATCAGGCGGGCGCCATCCGAAAAATGTTTGTGAAGAAGGAATTTCGCGGCAAGGAAAAAAGCATAGCCCAACACCTGCTGAACCAGCTGATCGCTTATTGCGAAGCCAAAAATATGACAGATATTTACCTCGGAACGATAGCACAGATGAATGCGGCCCAGCGCTTTTATGAACGCAACGGCTTTCAGCAAATCGAAGCTGATGAGCTGCCATCCTATTTTCCGAGAATGCAGGTAGACAACCTTTTTTATCACCTGCACTTAAAAAAGCAAGCATGAATGTAATTGACGAGGCCGGTATTCTAGCCCTCTCCACAAGGCTCCAGCGCCTAAGCGACCGCATCCGCAAAGACGGGCTTGAAATTTACAGGGAAATGGGCATCAGTTTTGAACCCAAATGGTTCCCGGTTATTTACGTATTGCATAAAAAGAACGTATTGAGCGTGGTAGAAATCGCCAACGAAATCGGTTATACCCATCCATCGACCATTACTTTACTCAAAGAACTGGAAAAAGAGAAAATCATCCGCTCTAAAAAAGATAAAGCCGACGAGCGTAAGCGCCTACTGCAGCTCAGTACCAAAGGCCAACAATTGATTGACCAGATGGGCCCTGCCTGGGAAGTTATTACCGCAGCCACCGCCGACCTGATCAATACCCAAAACAACCTGATGCAGGCCATTTTGGAGGTGGAGGAACAACTGAAAATGAAAAGCTTTTTGCAGAGAGCGCTAGTCCTGATCAAGGAAAGACAAGATTCGGCATAAAGAACCGAATCTTATCTTTCTAACAGGATGCTTTCGACAATATTCACCTGCTCCAAAAAATATTCATCGTGCGACACCACCAACAGGCTTCCTTTGTATTCGTTGATAGCCGTTGTTAAAATATCGATGTTCTGTAGATCGAGGTTATTGGTAGGCTCGTCTAGCACAATCAAATCGGGTGCCTGGTGGGCAATAGTTAGCGTACAAAGCATCAACCGCATTTTTTCGCCGCCACTTAAAGCCAGGCAGGGCTTGTCCCAATCGTCTTTGCCAAACAGGAAACGGTTGAGGCGGATTTTGACTTCATGTTCTTGCAACATACCTGTATTGAAATGCTGTGCCTGCTCGTAAACGCTTAGCTCGTTGTTGATGAGCGAATAATCCTGATCTATGTAAATGGCTTTTATCGGCGTCCTTTCCAAAGTACCTTGTTCAGGTTGCAGTTCTCCCAAAACCAGTTTAATCAAGGTGGTTTTTCCCGAACCATTATTGCCTTTAATGGCCATGCGGTCGCCACTGTTGAGCTGCAGGTTAATCGGTTCTTTCCATAACCATCGGCAGTTGCGGTTCAGGTTAACAGATTGGGCCTTGAGCAACATTTTGCCCTTATGCAAACCCGCATGGTCTAAATCAAGCTTCATTTTATCGGTTTGTGGCTGATTTTGGCGCAACTGCTGCAGTTCTTGCCTCATAGCCCCCACCTTTTCGGCGTGTATGCCTTTCATTTGCGCGGTGCTCCTTTCAGCGCTGTTTTTCAGCGTGTTCATCACAATGGTTGGCAAGCCGGCTTTTTCTTGCTTCTTTTTGCCCCGGGCATCTAGTTTCTGTTGCCGTTCTATGGCTTCCCGTTCGGTCTCTTTGGCCTTACGCAGGGCTTTTTCCTTGTTCTTTACATCTTGTGCAAAGGCATTGCTGGCCAAATCCTTTTGTTCGGCATAAAAATCGTAATTGCCACCGTACACAACAAGGCCATGTTTATTTAATTCGCAAACCGTGTGCAACAGCTTAAGCAAGGCCCTGTCATGGCTCACCACCACCAGCGCATTTTTAGTAGATTGTATATACTCATAAAGTAGGTTTCGGCTTTTGGCATCTAAGTGGTTGCTCGGCTCATCGAGCAATACCAACTCAGGGCGGTGCACTTCTATGCCGGATAAAAAGACCTTCGTTTTTTGGCCCCCGCTTAGCATTTCCATTTTTTGGGTGAGGGCAATATCGTTCAGCCCCCAACGGGCAAGCGCCATTTGGCAACGTTCTTCCAAAACCCAGTCGTTGTCGAGCAGGTTGAGGTTTTCTTCCGTTGCTTCGCCAGCTAAAATCTGTTGCAGCGCCTCCAGTTTTTGGGCAATGCCCAAGGCCTCTGCTACACTGTACTGATTAAACTGTCCGAAAACCTGGGGTACCAAATAAGGTTGGTCTTGCACCTGAATCTGTCCGCCGGTTGGCGACAGGCGACCAGCCAAAATTTGCAATAAAGTAGACTTTCCGGTACCATTGTTGCCCACCAGGGCAATTTTATCGTGTTTGTTGACGATGAGGCTCAACCCATCGAACAATAAATCTTTATTTGGATGTGCATAAACTACATCTTGAAGCGTAAGCATAAATTCCTTTCTTTTAAACGTGAACAAATACAAGGGTTGCCGAAGGCGATACCTTACTTATTTTTCGTGAAAGAAATTCGATCCTAAATTGATGTGTTTGTTGTTTGCGGTAAGCAAAAGTAAGAAAAAAATAAATAACCGCTGTTTTTTTGCTATCGATTAGCGCTTTTACCTGAAGGCATTTCCTACAAAACGCTTACCATTGAAGATCAGCTTTCTGACGATCCTACGCTGTTGTTCTCCTTCGCCGCGCGAAATGGGCGTCATCTCGTCGGTTAGATATGCCATAGTTAAGGTTTGAGTTTTGGGATCGAAGGAAAACTCTTCTATGTCTTCGTTTCCAGCACCAATGGTCAAACATGACGGGCCGTTTTCGCCATAGGTACTTACTTCTTCGCCAGGGGGTTCAAAAGCCTCATAATCAAAATTTATGCCGTCGGGCAACAGCTCTACCACCACCGCCGTTTGAAACATACAGGTATTGCAGCCAATGCCCGAACCAATGCACAAGTAAAGTTCTTTTGTAGACCTTAGTTTGTAAATCTTTTCGAACCATGCTCCAGACGAAGGGAAAGGGTTTTCCTGCTCGTTTCCGACTCGGCCATCGCTGGTTATCATGGCCTGGCCTGAAGCCGTTCTAGCATAAACCATGCTGATATTGCTCTTGAAACTGCCTCCCGTATTCTCGAACCAGGTAAACAGCCAGAGCTTTTTGTCATCGGCATGCACAATACCCAAGCCGGGTGCCTGCAAGAGGCTATCCATATTTTGTCGGGTAATTTTTGGGTCGTTAAGAATGGCGGTTAAAGTTGTGGCGATAGCTTCATTAACCTCATCGACTTTGTTAACCGAATCGCTTTCGTTGTAGGTGCGTTGCAAGGTATCGGCAATAGCAAAAAGTTTCTTCAGACGGTCTACAATGGCAAAGGATTTTCCTGTAGTCTTACCGGCCATAGACAATCCAGCCTCGGCATTGCCGTTGCCTGGTGTTGAATTTGGCGAGCAAGCATAGAGCCCCACCAGCAATAACAGCATCAGGGCATACACTTTAGCAGACATCATGTTGAGAGTTAACGTATGTGCGAAGATGGCAAAAGCCACAGAGAAACCAAAGACCGCTCAAGACTTTGGTCTACAAAAAAACAAAAGAAAAACGTTTTAGCAATAAAAAAACGCGACACCTATGCGATATAGGCAGAAAAAGCGTCATTCATTGACTTTCGTAATTTCTTCATTACTGTTGGTACTGAGGTAAATTAAGATAGCTTTAACCTTTACGACAAGAATTGTTATATTAGTATACTCTTATTTGATTCAATTATAAATCAACCTTGTTTTAAAATTAATTGAGTTCGAAATGTGCTTTATTCTGATAGCCATTTTTGAGTTCTCCTCTCCATGTCAATCCTAAATTCCTTCCTATTGAGCCAATAATATTAAAAGAATAGTCGTCATCTACTTCTCTTCCATTCCTTATCAGATAAACATCAAAAGCAAGACCCTTGGTATGCGGACTTATCTTTTCAAAAGTAATAATCGATCCTGGTTTAGTTCTGCCAATCGCATAGTTTTCATCTTGCTCCTTTTGAGACCAATAGGCCTTATAGACAACAACTTGCAAACCTTTTCCCTTAGCTATTTCAATAAGCCTAGTCGCCAAAATCTTAACTTGTGGATTTAATGTTTCAAGATTTAGTTGGGTCTTTTGTTCCTCTGGACTAATTTCCACATTATTTGCAAGGGATACATCACCAGATTTTAATTGTTGTTGTACAGATTCACTAAACTTGACTGTTGAATTCTCATTCAACAATTTCACAGCCCAGCCCCTAAGTCCAGCATTAGCTTTAGTCGTATCGCCGGTTTTGAGTATTGAGACTGCTAATTGCACATAGTCACGTCGGATTGATTGGTCCTGAATACTTCGTTGCAACAACCAACCACCAACTCCTAAAACAATCGGAATTAATGCGACTGATATTATGTTTATGATAGTTGCCCACCTCGGAGCTTCTGCACTTTTATCATTCCTCAGCATTTTATTATTTTGGTAATTTATTATCTAACTTATATTTATGTATTTAAAATTCCTAAAAAGGAAACATTTTGAACATCACGAGTTCATCTGATCTGCCGTTTTTTAGAATCTTCGTGCAAACCTATCTCTTGTTTATTTTTTAATAATTAAGCTTTAAGCAATAGAGAGATATCTTTCTAAATCAATTATTTAACTTAACACAGAAATCCATAAAAAAAACCGCTTTACTTTCATAAAGCGGCTTCATCTCTTAACTACCAAAAAAAGACTAATAATCTACATGGTAATCTTTAGGGAAATGTTCGCCTTTCCAGGCTTTTTTAGCAGTCCAATCGGTTGCCGGATCGGCCCAGAAAGGATCGGAGGCTGGCAGGCCCAGAGGCAGGAAAGACAAGGTGGCCATATACAAGCTGCCTGTAGAAGTATAGTAATCGGCTATGTTCGGGTCGCTGCCACAAAAGCCCAGTTGCAACCAGCCCTTGTCGTCAAAGGTGCCTTTGGTTTCGTACATGTTCTGTTTTACCTTGGTTAGTGCGCAACGTACCTGGGCAGGCTTAATGTCTTGAGGCAACTTTTTCATCAAAGCCAACTGGCTCAAAGCTTGAAAACTGCCAGTTCTATAGGTGATTGACCGGCCGATAGGCGGAAAAGTTCCTTCTGGCGAAATCATCCGCTCCTGCCCCACGCCATAGCGCTGCATTCTTTTCAGCGCCAAATCGTACTGTGCCTGTGTTGCCATGCCGTGTTGTAGCATTACAGCTACGGTATCAACCATCATCGGGTGGATAACGAACGAATTATAGTAGTCGAAAGCCAAATTTGGCCCGTCGCCGTACCAGCCATCACCTTTGTACCATTCGTTAAGCTTGGTTACGCCTTGTTTTAGGCGTGCTTCGTCGTATTGCTCGCCTATCGACATTAAAAATGCTTCGGTAATCGAGCCGAACAAAAGCCAGTTGTTGTTAAAGGGCTTGCGGTTGCGCAACGATTTGAATGCAGCCACAATTGCCTGTTTGGTGACTGGCTTAAGCGGTTTCCACAAGGCTTCGGGAGCACGCAAAAAAGTTTGTGCCAAATAGGCCGAATCGACAATGGGCTGATAGTCTTTTTCAAAATTAAGCTGATCTGGACTGTTCGGCGCAAAGCAGCTGTCTAATCCCTGAACAGCCAAATCCCTCATTTTTTTGCGTTGCTTTCCTTCTGCGGTAGCATCATCGGGCAAAGCCAGCCAAGGTGCAATGCCAGCATAGGTACGGCCCACGGCTTCTAAATAGGTCACGCTTGCCGAACGCGAATCGAAGGTGGGCGACTTAACCACCACCATGTTCTGTTTCAGTTTTCCCTCGGCCAAATTAGCCACCACCGGATAGGCGATTTTATAAAGCAACTGATACCAGTAGGTTCTGTCGTCGGTGGGTTTAACTGTTTTTTCTTTGTCCAAAGCCTCACTGGCCATGATTTTAGTTGGGCTCATGAACGCCAACAAACCCGAAAACGAGAGCGTTCCGATAAAATTTCTTCTTTCCATATTATAAATACCAGTTCTTATATCTTAAAAGTGCCTCTAAATAGTAATAGTCGGCATAGGTTAAAGGTACATCAACTTCCGATTTTGAAGGCAAGGCACCCACGCTGTGTTTCAGCAAAAAGCCCCCATTGGTGCCAGCTTTGGCGGTGTATTGCTCATCAGACAGGGACACCAGCATCTTTTTTGCATTTTCAACATAGAAAGCCTGTTCTTTTTTATTGCCGTATTGTCCCAGCTCAAGCAATGCCGAGGCAATGATTGCGCCTGCAGAAGCATCGCGATAGGTATTCGGCATATCAGGCGCATTAAAATCCCAATACGGAATACCATCGGCAGGCAAAGCAGGATTTTTAAGGATAAAATCGGCGATATGCTTGGCTTGTTCCAAATAGCGGTTGTCTTTGGTAAAACGATACATCATGGTGTAGCCATACAACCCCCAAGCCTGCCCCCTAGCCCAAGCCGATTCGTCGGCAGCACCTTGGGCAGTTGCTTTTTTTACCACATTGCCATTGCTCATGTCGTAATCTACTACGTGATAAGAGCTGTAGTCTTTACGGAAATGGTTTTTGAGCGTTGCATCGGCATGGTTCAGTGCAATCTGCCTCAATTTTTGATCGCCCCCATTTTCGCTTACCCATAGCAGCAGCTCAAGGTTCATCATGTTGTCGATAATTACAGGTCCTTTCCAGGTTTTGCTCGCATTCCACGACTGGATTACTTTGGCATTGGGCCTGTAGCGGGTAACCAACGAAGCCGCCGCCGTATCGAGCGTAGGCCTGTAAAGCGGATCATGGGTAATGCGATAGGCGTTGCCGAAGCTGCAATACATCATAAAACCCAAATCGTGGTTGCCGGTATAATGCTTTTCCTTTTCGAGTATGGCCAACCTTTTTTTGGCTTCGCTCAAAGTGGCGGTATCTTTGGTATACTCGTAAATATACAACAGACTTCCGGGATAGAACCCGCTGCACCACCATTGCGTGTCGCTGCTTTCCCATTTGTTTTTAGCGGCATAATAGGTTTGGGGCATACGCGTAGCCGGTGTATGTTGGCCCAACAATTGGTATTGCTGCTGCGCCAGCTTAAATTGCCTGTCTATCAGATCGGCCATGGCCCTGTCTTTTACCTGTGCAAAACTTGGCGACAAAGCTATAACCAACAGGAGTATTAAATTTATTCTTTTTATCATTTTTGTAGTAATTGCAATTAATATATAGGGTTTAGGTTTTGGCATCGCCGAAAGTGCTCTGCTTTTTGTTGGTTTTTTCCATGTCGATGGTCATAACATAAGGTTGCTTAGGGCTGAAACCATCAGGGAGGACTACATCGTAGTACAGGTTTTTATCGCGATCCATACCCATATCTATGCGTTTTACCGACAGTTTCTTGCCAGCTACGGTTACTTGTTTAGGTTCGTCGGCATAATCGCGCGGAATAGCCAGGCGCAACACCTTATTTACCGGCTGGTTGAATACGGTTAAAAAGAGCTGCTGCCCTTTTTTGGTGTAATAGCCATAATCAGGTTTGGGCAAGCCGGCATAACGTGTACCATAGATGGCTTCACTGTTTTGGCCTACCCATTGCCCCAACTGCTGCGCAATATTTCCTTCTTCGGGCCTGATGTTGCCCTTGCCATCGGGACCGAAATTGATCACCAGATTGCCATTCATCGAAACTGCCTGCATCAGCATCTGGCTCAAATCGGAAGCGGTTTTAACATATGACGATTTCCAGTCGGAGTTATAGCCCCATTGATTTGGCGGAATGGTCATTACACAATCCCAATCTCTACCGGCTACCACATCATAGCTGGCCGGCAATTTACGCTCCCAGCCTTGTTCGTAATCGCCCATCAGTTTATTATTGCTATCAAAATGGCGCTTGCCGTTCTCATCGGCCCTGAAACGGCTGCCAATAATGAGGCCTGGATGAATTTTGCGCAGCTCTTTTTCCAGTGCATCGGTAAAACCGGCCTGTTTAATCCAAGCCTGGTCCCAGGTGCCATCAAACCAAAAGCCCTTGGTGCTTGGATATCGCTCGAGCAATTCGAGCAGCTGGTTTTTGGTAAACTGCTTAAAATCTTCATAAGCCAAGCTGTCTTTTTCGGTTTTGGGCGCTGCGCTGCGGTAACCCGGATGGTTCCAATCGATAATCGAAAAATACAGGTACACATCAATCCCTTCGGCATTATAGGCATCAACCACCTGTTTTACGATATCCTTTTTGTAAGGGGTATTTTTAATGGTGTATTCGGTGTATTTGCTCGGCCACAAGCAAAAACCATCGTGGTGCTTGGTGGTAAAAATCAAATATTTTGCCCCCATGTCCTTGGCTTGCTTGGCCCATTTTTTGGCATCAAAATCGACCGGATTAAACTGTTTGTACAGGTTGTCGTAGGTTTCTTTCCAGTTGGCAGGGGCACCATTGCCTCCCCAAGACCTGATCCATTCGGCGGCCCCATTGTAGCTCTTGCCTTCCCAATGGCCGCCCGGAATGGCATAAACGCCCCAGTGGATAAACTGGCCCAAGCCGTAGTCGCGCCAACGTTCCATTTCGGCGTCGTTTCTGTTGCCGGTACGATGGGCGCCATATTTTAACGGAATAGTGTCGGTTTTAACCACAGCTGTTTGCTGGGCCATGGCCGTACTCCCGCCTATGGCAAGCGCCACAAGACACGCTAATTTTAGTTTTCGAAGTTGAGGTGTTGTTTTCATATAAATTTCAGATGTGCTGTTACTTGGTTTTGCCTTTGTTCAATCCCCATTGCCAGTCTTTGTAAAACTCGTAGGCTACGGGAAAAATCATTTTGTTGGTATCTTTTGAGGCGAAAAATTCGATGATTTGGCCAGGTTCGGTTTCGAAAGTAAGGAGCTGCTTACCCTCCAACTGTGTGTGCTTCAATGATGGCGCCTTGCCTTTGTCGCTTTTTACCACCAGCGGTTTGAGCGTAGTTTGCAACGTACAGGTACCACCAATTTTGCTTTTGATCTTGATGTAGGTAGTATTGCCATTTTCTAGCTTGGCCGACACTTCGAAGGCGCCTACGGCCAACAACTGATCAAATGCCGCATTTTTCCAGGCAACAGGTATAGCCGGAAAAACCCGGATCTTACCGCCCCACGACTGGAGCAGCATTTCCTGCACCGAGGTCAAAGCCGACAAAGGAGTTTCGATTACCGGGCCTGATTCTTCGTAAAGCGTATTCGGCCTGATGTATTTATCGAACAGCTGGTTGAGCATGTCGTAAGCCAGATCGCCTTTGCCCATGCTGGCATACATCGATGCGGCACCCGTAAAAGTGTAACCCTGCAGGGCTCCTTTGAGCGATAGCCAGTGCTGGATAGATTTTTCGATAACCTCATGATTTTTAGGGTCATCCCAATTCACCAAATGATAGGGATAAATCATCATCAAGTGCGAATAATGGCGATGTGAGCTTTCTAGGGCCACATCTTTTCCAATCATAAACCCGGTTTCGTTTTGCGGATATGGAGTCAGGTTGGTTTTGATTGCTTTCCACTTGGCAGCATCCTTATCTTTCAGCCCAAGCTCGTTGTTAATCGCCATGAGCGTATTTAACGCCCAATTTAAAGAGGCCAGACCATAGTTGGCATCTACGGCACTTTTATATTCGGGCGAAAACGATTCGCGCAGATGGTAAATGCCTTGCTCGTCTTTTGTCAATACATGGATCAAGAAATTAGTGCTCCTTTTGAGCAAGGGATAGATTTTATCCTTAAGCGTAGCCCGATCGCCGGTATACAAATAATACTGGTAGTAATAAAAAAGGGTCCAGGTCAGGTTTGCCGATTCAAAGCTGCCTTTTTCTATTTCGGCTTCGCTTATTTTGCTTACCAGGTTATAAGATGACGACCGGCCGATGGCGGCCGCGTCGTTTTGCCAGGCTTTGGGCACATTTTCAATCAGGTTGTTCTGATAGCGGTTCAGGGCCTCGAACAAAGGCTCGGCCAGCTCTACATGGTTAGAAGTGAACAGGGGCGAATAAGTGAGCTGTGTATTCAAATTCCACCAAATGGCAGGCCAAGGCGTAGGATTGGTCCAGGGTCCCATCAGGTCTATCATGGGCTTGGTTGGGCGCGTTAAGGCCGCCAACTTGTACAATTGCGCCCAATAAAAGGTTTCCATACGCTTATCGGGTACCGAAACAAAACTTTTAGGATAGTAATTGCGCCACCAATTTTCGTGTTCGGCAAAATTGGCACTGCTTTTTTGGAAACCGATTAGGTTTTGCTGAGCTAGGACTGCCTCCTCCCTGCTGTTGTCTTCGTCATAGCCAATACTGATCATGGTTTGGGCGTGTTGATTATCGGAAATAGTTTGATAAACCGTTGAATAGCCGCCACCATTAAGCAAGGCTTGATGATAAATGGTGAACCCGCTATTCGTTGTTTTTTCGATAGGTGGATTTGGTGCGAAAGCTGCAGGCTTGTCTTTAGGATAGCTTTGCAAAAAACGCGGACTGATGCTGGGCTCGGGTACAAACTCCAACTGCGGCTGTTCTTTTCCCCTACCTTGCAAATCGATGGTAATGACGTCTTTTACGGCCGATACATAGGCCATAAACTGAACCTCGCCCGAGTCGGTGGTCAATTTTCCTTCGGCCATTGCCCTGTAGATATCGAGCTTGGCCGTAGCAGTTAAAATACGGCCCTTGGTTACGAGTTTAAAATAGCCAATGGGCAAACGGGCCTGCGTGTAAAGCTTGCTCGCTGCTGGATATAGCGCCACACGATTATCGGTTACATCGCTACGGCCAATGGCGAAACGCAGCGCTTCTTTTTCGGGCTGATAAATGTTAACGCCCAGCAAGCCATTGCCCAGCAGGACACCGCTGTAATAGTTTCGGCCAATGGCATCCCATTGCATGGCTTGTTGGTCCATAAACGATGACCAATTGAGGCGCTGGGCTTTGGCTACAAAACCGGTGGCCGATAAGCAGATCAAAAAAAGCCATCTTCTCATTAGTCTTTATAATTTAGCGGCAGCCTGCGCTTGCTGGCCGGCTCGGGGGTTTGTATGGGGTTAAAAGGATTATAAAAGTTCAATCCAGCCTTTTTATACCAATCGATATGGATTTTTACCTGATCTAGAAACTGTTCGTCGTTTCTAGCTGCCGGCGCTGTCCAGGCCGCAGCGGCCAAGGCCGCCAAACGCGGAAACACCAGGTAATCGAAGCGTTGCTCGTTCTGAACGGTTTCTGTCCACAGGTTGGCCTGCAACCCCAAAACAGTTGTGGTAGGTTTGCTGGTGAAGGCAGCCACATCAAAATGGTACACTGCAAGCAGGTCGTTGAATTTGCCATCCCACTTGCGGCCATGCTGATGGCTTTTGTCCTGAACAAAATCGAAATATAAAGGCAATCGCGGGCAGAGCACCGTAGCATAGCCTTTATCTAGCGCTTGTTCCAGCTGGATTGGCTTATCATGGCGCCACCAAAAGATCACCGTGTTTTCAACGGGCAGGCCGGCATCAACCATTTCGTCCCATACCGCCACTTTACCCTGCATGGCGAAAACAGAATCGGCCATGCGTTTCATAAAATAACGTTCTACGGCCAGGTTATTGGCCAAGCCATGTTGCTGTTTTAAGGCTGTAATGCCACTATCGGCATTCCATTTTTCGTTGCCAAAGCTTACTTCGTCGCCTCCCAAATGAATGAGGTTTGAAGGAAACAGCAGCTGCGTTTCTTGCAGGATATTGGCCAAATAGGCATAGGTTTTTTCCTTGCCGGGATTAAAGGTAAACTCCGGATGGTCTTTAGAGCCGCCGCCGGTAAAGGCCGGGTAAGCCCTATTGGCCGCCGTAGCATGTCCGGGCATATCAATTTCGGGGATCACTTCTATAAAACGCGTGGCGGCATAGGCCACAATTTCTTGCACATCGGCCTGGCTGTAATATTGGGCCGGCTCGTTGGGGTCGGTGTAGGTGCCAATGCCTCCAATTAAAGTTAGCATCGGGTATTTTTTAATGGCCAAGCGCCAGGCTGGCTCATCGGTCAGGTGCCAATGGAAACGGTTGAGCTTGTATAGCGCCATCCAATCGAGCAGGGCCTTTACTTTCTTTTTGCCAAAGAAGTGCCTCGATTCGTCGAGCATAAAGCCACGCCATTGGTACAACGGTTCATCTTTAATAAGCAATGATGGTATTTTCAGGCTGTTTTTAAATTCGCCAGCACCCCGCAACAGCTGCAACAGCGACTGGATGCCATTAAACACGCCATTACCAGTTGGCGCTTCAATCACAATTTGTAAAGGGTTGACGGTTAGCTGATAAGCCCCTTTAACGCCAGGCTTACCGCTCAGTTTTAAAACAATAGTGGCTTTTTTGTCTTTGCCCGGGTAAAAGTTAAGGCCATACAGCTGAAAAAGGCTGTGCCTCAAATACTGCTGCTGGCTTTGCAGCTCCTCGCTTAAGGCAAAGACCGTGGTA
This sequence comes from Pedobacter sp. ASV12, assembly GCF_016429155.1. Lineage (GTDB taxonomy): Bacteria > Bacteroidota > Bacteroidia > Sphingobacteriales > Sphingobacteriaceae > Pedobacter. The sequence goes on from NZ_JAELUC010000036.1 coordinate 14,957, forward strand.
TTTTGATCAAAAGTGAATGTACCTGTCTGTACCGTCACCTGCTTTGGATAAGGGATAATGGCCAATGGTGCCTGTGCCCTCAGCCCTAGGCCCAGCAGGCCTAAAAAAATCGTGCAGAGGACTTTGTTCATTTCAGGTCTATTTTTAAGGTATATATTGGAATAGGGTTTGTTTTCGAAAAGTCTGCCGGAAGCGTAATGGCTACTCCTTCGGCGGTTTGCTGCCACTCTACTTTTTTACGGCTACCCAATAAACCAATGGCTTTTATCGGCATCCCATTTAGGCTTTTGAGCCGTAGCGATTGGTTGTGCCAGCTTCTGAGCAGGGCATATACCGTTCGGCCTTTGGTGGTAAAAAACACATCGGCTTTGGTAGATTTAGGCGTAGCATCGTGTACGGCATCTTTCATGGTATTTTTATCGTCGGTTTTTGCGGTTTCTTTGTCATAGCCTTCGGCTGGTAGGCGAAATGGCGAGGTACCGGTAATGGCTTCTTGGTTAATTTTCATCCAGGCGCCAATGGTGTCGAGCCTTTTAACGGCCCAGTTGGGAAAGGCGCCATTGCCCATCGGCCCTACGTTGAGCAGGAGGTTGCCGTTGTTGGCCACGACATCAATAAGGTTGCGTACCAGCATTTCGGTCGATTTCCAGGTACTATCGTGACGGCTATAGCCCCAGTTTTTGCCAATGGTGATGCAGGCTTCCCAGGCTTTTTTCGAAGAGGCATCCAGGGTTTGTTCCGAAATGGAAAAATCGCCATAACCACCGCCAATACGATTGTTGACCAGGCATTGTGGCTGCAATTGGGCAACCAGCGCGCGCAATTCGGCGCTTTCCTTTTTGCTGATCAGTTCGGGTGTATCGAACCACAGCACGCCTATCGGGCCGTAATTGCTTAATAATTCTTTGATTTGAGGTTTTACTTTGCGCTCAAAATAGCGGCTAAACACCTTGGCATCTTCGTTCGGATAATCCCAGGTATTGCTTCGCCCCGCTTTTACCGGCCAGTTGGTAGGCACATCTGGGTCTTCCCAATCGCGCCCCAGCGAGTAATACAGGCAGAGCTTGAGGCTGTATTTTTTGCAGGCTGCCGCCAGTTCGGCCAGCGGATCCCGCTTAAATGGGGTTTGTTTTACGATGTTGTACTGACTTACCGCCGAATTGTACATGGCAAAACCATCGTGGTGTTTGGTGGTATAAACAATGTATTTCATCCCAGTAGCCTTGGCTTGCTTCACCCAAGTTTCGGCATTAAATTGGATAGGGTTAAAATCGTTGGCAATGGTGGCATAGGTTTTTACAGGGATGCGTTCGTAGAGCATGAAATGCTCGCCTCCCTTGGCCGGATGCCCATTCCAATCGCCAGCTGTTTGCGAGTACAAGCCCCAGTGCAAGAACAATCCGAACTTGGCATTTTTAAACCAAGTAAGATCTGGCTTGGCCATGGTTTGTGCCATCGTTAAACAGCTCGCCAATACGAAATACAGCAGTATAATCGATTTTTTAATTTTCATTTATGTTTTTCCTTAGGTAAACTAAGGCTAATATACTTATTTAAAAACCCCAGTGCCCAATGGGCACCAGGGATACTTAACTACTAAACTATTAAAGTGCTATTACCTTTATTGACGATGCTTTATCATTGAATGTAGAAACATAAGAACTTGATGAAGTAAGTTCAATGCTGCTTCCGGTAAAATTGTCGCCATCGTACATAATTACTTTTATACCCAGGCCAACATTTACAGATGACACGTCGTTATTGCTAATGCCCATGCTGATCAGATCGGCAGTGGTGTAATTGCCTACAGGCAACGATACCCCATAGCCACCATAGCTGGCATTTTGGAAAAATTTGGCCGATCCATTTACGCCCAATTGTGGCACGCCACTTAAAAACGAGAAAGAATAAGCTTTAGAAATGGTACTGCCATTATTCAACAACAGCTTAACCCTTAGTTCATAAGGCTCGTTGGTTTTATAATAAAGATCGTTGAGCGCCATGGTACCAGTTAAGGTGTTTCCAGCTCCGGGATTAAATCGCCAGGTTACGGCATTATAATCCGCATCGCTGGCGCTTGTTTTTGGATCGAGGTATACCAGAATGTCGCTCACGGTTTTATCACTTGTAAAATTACCAGTTAAACTAAAAGTTTGTGCCGTACTATTGTAGGTCATGTTGGCATTAAGGGTTGTAGTGGCGCTACCATAAGGTGTTTCACTTGGCGAAGGATCCTGAAAAACCTCGTTTCGGTTCAATATCGCGGCATCAACACCGGTGAGGAAAGTAGGCTGGCCTTTGCTAAAGGTTACGTTGCCATCAGACATTAACGAAGTACCCAAAGTTGGTTGTTCTGAGGTGTATTTTCCATGATCGTGAGGCAGGTTTAAACCATGGCCCAATTCGTGCAGCATACCCCCAATGTAGTTTGAGCTCGGATTAGGGATTTTGCTGACGGCCATATTGCTGTTATCGAGGGCGAAGCAATATTTGCCATAGCCGTAAAACGGTTGCCCATCGCTACTGGCATCGGTACGTTGCGGCAGCAAAATAAGCATGTGCTGCGAATTGGAGAACTCGCTGGCATGCGTGGCTTTGTAGGCATTCACTTCGTTGATGATTTTATTGGCCGAAATACTCGAGCTGTAAGGATAATCGGCTTGCGGACCTGCAGCAGGGATTTCGATAAACTTAACGAGACCGCTGGTATCTTTGGCCAAGCCCATATACTTGTCGTAGCCATAGCGCGACATTTCGGTATGCAACCAGTTTTGAAAATGTACCATCAAATCGGTTAAACGGGTTTTGTAGTCGCTTAATGCCGGATTATCTGTAGGCACAAACATTACGATGTTTAGGTTTTTGGGATTGGTTACAAAAGTTGGAACGGTATAGCCTGAGGGTAGGGTTGATTGGGTTGCTACCTTGAGGTTATTGGTGGTTACTGGGGTTACTTTCGCCTTTTCGCAGGCACTTAAAAGTGCAACCCCTACTACTAAAGAGGCTAAAAGATTTGTTTTTCTTGTTTTCATGGTTTTAGATTGATTTAGGTAAAAAATGCTCAGCAGGTGGTTCTATGCTTGCTGAACTATAATTGTGGTTAGCATATTCGAAAAACTACATACTTTTATAAGGAGCATAAACTGATTAAAACCAGCTTATGCTCCACTTATCCACCACACTTTACCATCCAGGGTTTTGAACCAACAAATTTTTAGACTTTAATATTTCGGCCAATGGAATAGGCACGAAATACATAGCTGGGGCAATAAATTTGGTGGTAAACACATTTTGAACTTCATATTTAAAAGGATATGGGCTGCCTGCTGCATTTTGCGTAGCACGCATCAACTGCAAGGCCCCACTTTCTGTTTGTTCGGCTGTTTTCCATCTGCGGGTATCGTAAAACCAATGGCCTTCTCCATAAAACTCTACACGGTATTCGTTTCTGATCAGCGTACGCAAATTGTCTTTGCTAATGCCGGTCGGAATGCCATAGCGGTTATCAGCTCCTGCGGCTACTCCACCTCTGCTCCTGATTTTATTCAGCTCTACCACCGCCGCTTCGGTTTGTCCCAATTCGTTCAATGCTTCGGCATAGCCCATGATCATTTCTGCCAAGCGGATTACCGGCAACGAACGATCTACGGTTAAACTATTGTAAGGAATCCTGTCGTTGCACATTTTACGGGTATAATAGCCAGTTTTGGTATAATAAGCCTCTATCCCATCGCCCACACGTGTACCCGCAGCATTCGAGTAAATATTAATCGTAGCCAATGCCGTAGTAGTTTTACTGGTCATGGTAGCCTGATTATAGATAATCGAGTTATAAAACCTCGGGTCACGATTTTTATAAGGATCTAATGCGTTAAAGCCTGAACCACTTTCGCTGATCATTTTACCGTTGGCCATACCGAAAGCCTCCACCAAGTTTTGGCTCGGGTTCATATAGGTTAAATCGGTAGCATTGCTATTGGAGCGCGGAAACCAAGCGCGTTCTAAGTTACCTGCAGTGGCCGATTGGCTAGTGGCCGATCCAAGGGCGATATTATACGCAAAGATGAATTCTGAGTTTTTACGGCCACTGGTAAACAATTTCCAAAAACCATTTCCTGGTGTTGTGTTATCAACCACCAAAGCATAGTCTGGCAAATCGATTACCGCTTTACAGGCATCGGCCGCTTTTTGCCACAAGGAAGCATCATAATTGGCCGAATAGCAAATTAAAGGCAATACACTAGCATTAGTTGAAGCCGGGCTACCGTTAAACAGCGGACTTGCAGCAGTAAGCAACAACCTGGCTTTAAAAGCTTTACAAGCGCCCGAAGTAGCCCTACCATAATTAATGGCTTCGAGTGTTAAAGCCGAAGGCAGGTCTGCGGCAGCCTTGTCGTACTCGCTGGCTACATAATCAACGCACTCTTTGTAGGTATTGCGTTTGTAGTCGTAGGTCGGGAAATCATCGCTCACGTCATCGCCCATTAACTGTACGCCACCGTAAAAACGGATCAGCATCTGATAATAAAAAGCTCTCAAGAAACGAGCCTCGGCAATCATTGTCTTTTTACGGGCGGCAGAAATTGGCGATTGAGGTACGTTGGCCATGAACTTGTTGGCCGCCCTCACCTTTTTGTACAATAGTGCCCACATGGCCAGCAAGGGATGCGAGTTGGAGTTGGCCGTACCCGATAAAAATACGTTCTGGCCAGAATAACCGCTGGCGGCATTAGAGCTCAAGGTTTCAAAACTATCGTTCCAATCGCTGCTGCCTGGGCCACCGCCTGTAGCCCCACCTATAGTATTACGGTAAGGATGGATATCCAAACCAGTATTATAATAGATGTTGTTCAAGAAGTTAAAAGTCATTGCACTATCGGCAAACACTTTTGCTTCGGTAAGTGGCTCTACTTTAGGATCTAAAGAACCGCCTTTTTTACAAGATACGATCAATAGGGTGCCCGAAACGGCCAATGTTATTGCTAATATTTTACTTTTCATCTCTTTACATTTTTAATTATAGCCCAAACTGTATCCCGAAATTAAATACCCTTTGTTGCGGGTATTCGCCCGCTGATGAAGACAATGCCGATTCAGGGTCGACGAAAGAAGGAATTTTGCTGTACACCAAGCCCATGTTATAACCATTGGCGTATACCCTAATGTTGTTTACATGGAGTTTTTTAGCAAATGTGGTTGGGAAGCGATAGCCTACTTCGAACTGTTTCCATCTGATGAAATCGCCAGGCACATACCAAAAGGTAGAAAGGTTGGCCCCATCAAAACCATTCTGTGCACCTGCCAAGTCAGGGAAAGTAGCAGAACCAGCGGTAACTGGCGTCCAACGGGTAGCATTCCATGGCACCGACACGCGGTCTGGTCTGCCATAGCCCAAAGAGCCACGGTACATGCTGATGATGTATTTGAATGAACCTTGGAACAAGGTAGACACATCAAATCCTTTGTAAGAAAAACCAAGGCTCAAGCCCCCGGTAAAGTTCGGATTGTTATCGCCAATGTAACCTCTATCGTTTGCATCGATAATGCCATCGCCATTGAGGTCCTTAAACTTAACCGAGCCCAAGTTGATGGTACTCAACTGCGTAGAAGAAGCCAATTTAGGCGAGTTGTACAAATCGTAAAGGCTTTCGTAGAAACCATCGTAAGTGTACTGGAACGTTGCGCCTACAGGTTTGCCCGTAGAAGCTAACCAAGGATAAAGATAGCTTGGCTCATCTCTGTACAAAACTTTGTTTCTGGCATAGGTAACGTTGGTATTCACAAATAAGCTAAAGTCTTTACCGATTTTATCCCTATAAGTAAGATCCAATTCGTAACCTTTATTAGATACTTTGCCCAAGTTATAAGGAGGCAATGAAGCTCCGAAAGAACTCGGGATCAAACCTGGCGTGGTTAAGATATCTTTGGTTACCTTTTTAAAGTAATCGGCAGTAATCGATAGGCGCGAGCCAAAAAGCTTCAGGTCTATACCGGCATCAAAATCTTCGGTAGTCATCCAGGTAATGTTGGCATTGCCCAAGGTTGGCTCTACTATACCGCCATAGCTTTGCGGGGTTTCGCCAAAGATGATACCACTGGCGCCAGTACCGTAAGATTTTTGGTAAATGTAGGTGTTGCTACCAATATTGTCATTACCGGTCAAACCATAAGAGGCCCTCAGTTTCAAGAAATCGATAAACTTCAGGTTGTCTTTGATAAAGCTTTCTTCGCTTACATTCCAACCAATACTTGCCGCCGGGAACCATTGGAAACGCTTGCTCGATTCGAAACGGTCTGAACCATTATAGGCAGCTGTTAAATCAAGTAGATATTTTTGGTTATAGGCATAAGTGAGTTTTCCGGTAAATCCTTTAATGTTGTAAGGATCGGCCGCTACACTACCTGATGGATCGGCGTTATAGGTAGTTTGGTTGTACAAGGCTAACGCGCTTACCGCATGCTTATCGAAAGTACGGCTATAGTTTAAGCTCGCCCTTAAATTTAAGGTGCGGTTGGTACCCGAGTTAGAGGAACTTCTGCTCAATGCGCCCATACGGTATAAGTTAGGCGTTACCGGATCGTATTTACCTGTGTTTACATTATAGGTATAAGCCAAGATTTCTGATGAGCTCCTGGTCAGGTTTCTGCTAAAGCCATAATCGCTGGCAAAAGACAACAAACCGTTGGCCGAAAGCCCTTGGGTAATGAAATTAAGCTCTTGATTGGCGCTGGTTACCGCTGCAATGTTATTGGTATAAGAACGGTTATAGCCTGAGTACATTAAATTGGCTACCGGATTGGGTTTGGTTAAAGAAGAAGCAGAACTGGCGATTAAACCATTTTGCCAATAAACAGGGTATAAAAAGCCCGATAACTCGCCATTCCATAAATACTGGAAGGTAGAACCTCCGTTATTCCAAGGCTTATCGTTAGGCTCGTTGGTTACCCCAAACCTGCCTGATAAATCTAGCTTGATCTTTAAGGTTTTTGTAGGCGTAATGTCTACGTTCGATCTAAAGTTGTAACGGTTGTACATGTAGTTCGATTGGTAGCCTTGGCCTTCTGAAAAATCTTTGAACAAACCACCTTGGTACAAATAGCCTAGGTTCACAAAGTATTTCACCGTTTCGGAGCCTCCAGAAATATCAAAGTTGATACGGTTTTGGATACTCACTTTTTTAATCACCTCATCCCACCAGTTAACATTTGGAAAATTGTAGGGATCATCGTTTAACAAATAATGTTGCAAGTTATTGCCAGCAAAAAAGTTGGAATAAGAATTTAACGGGTTGGTGTATTGACCTGCCAAACGCTCCCTTAACAAATTCAAGGTGGTATAACCATCATTCACTTCTGGGCGCTGCGTTGGAATTTGCAAACCTGTTTCGTTCTTAAAAGTTAAAGCAGGCTTGCCCGAACTGCCTCGGCGTGTAGTAATAATGATTACGCCATTGGCGCCTCTTACACCATACACCGCTGTAGTTGAAGCATCCTTTAAAATGGTTACGGTTTCTACCTCATTCGGATCGATCTGACTGATCTGATCGGAAGTAAATTCTACATCGTCAACAATAATCAATGGCGTAGTACCACCGGCATAGGTATTAATGCCCCTAATTTGAAAAGCAGCACCGTCTCTGCCTGGTTGCCCACTTCTTTGCTGCGAGAAAAATCCTGGCAAGCGACCAGCCAGGGTATTTTGTAAACTGGCCGATGGACTTTGCCTAATTTCCTTACCAGAAATAGAACTTACCGAACCTGTAAGCGTTACTTTTTTGGCGGTTTGGCCCACACCCAACACTACTACCTCTTCCAAACCTTTGGTATCGCTTTCTAGTTTTACTTGAATATCGGATTTGCCTGTCACATTGATCTCTTGCGACAAAAAGCCGATCGACTTCACTACGATGATGCCTTGTGTACCTCTTAATTTTAAGGTAAACTTGCCCTTCTCGTCGGTTTGGGTACCGTTTGTATTAAATTCTTTTTCGTAAATGGTTGCTGCCGGAATTGGACCTTGCCCATCAGACACCGTACCATTAACCACTTTACCTGTTTGTGCCCAAGCGTTATTTGCAATAAAGAACGTCAGAAACAAGCAAATACATGATATGATTGTTTTTATATGCTTTGTTTTCATGTTTACCAATTGGGATTTTGAACCATTGATTTATTGGATACCAGCTCGTTAAATGGAATGGGGAACAGGTACATTTTGTTGGCATCAAATTTGGCATCGGCCGCATCAACAATGGTATAGTTTGTTGTACTGCCCGATACTACGCCTTGGATGCCGTGTAATTTTCCATTCAACACGGTTTCGGCAATTTTCCACCTCCTGATATCCCAGAACCTTTGCTCTTCGAAAGCAAATTCTACCCTACGCTCGTGCCTGATACGGGTACGCATCTCTGCCTGGGTTAATCCAGTTGGCAAATTTGGCATGCCTACTCTTGCCCTGATGGCATTTACTGCGTTATATACTGTATTATCAGGACCAACAGCCTCGTTTTGTGCCTCGGCGTAGTTCAATAATATTTCGGCATAACGCATAATCGGAAACACGTGCGGATAGTTAGCATAAGAGGTTGCGCTGCTATTGCTGGTCATGAATTTGCGCAAATAGTAGCCTGTTCTGGTTTCGCCCTTGGTTACCCTTCCGTAGCCGAATGGCCTGTCTAAGCCTCCATCGGTAGTTTGTACTTTTCTGTTCAGCCAGTATAAGCCATCGAACATAATGGTTGCCGGAAAACGAGGATCCCTATTGAAATAAGGATTGGTGATGGTATAACCTGAACCACTCTCGCCAATCATCTTGCCGTTGCTCATTTCATACTCGTTTACCAACTCTTGTGTAGGGTTGGTTTTGCCCGATGTTGAACTGGCGCGGGTATAGCCTACTGGATCATTAATCGCCTCAACCGTACTGTTGGTGGTGGTCATGTACGGCAAAATGATCTCGTTATTGCTATTGGTGGTAAATACGCTCAAGAACTTGTTCACGTTGGTTACATAGGCTGATAAGGATGCTGAAGGTGCTACTCCAGCCAAAGTGGTAGTCGTATAATGTGCGGTAGTAGCGGCATCGTTCAGCTTATAGGTAAACTTGCCTAAGGTTACACTGTCCATCACTGCTTTTGCGGCAGCGGCGGCATCGGCCCACTTGGTGAGCGTATTCGATGGATTGTTTAAAGGACTGGCCGCATACAGTAGCAGTCTTGATTTAAGCGCCATGGCTGCTCCCCTGCCAAAACGGCCATAATAATTGGCGGCAAAAGTTCCATTGACAGAACCATTTGCCGTAAGCAGGTATGGCATGGCTGCATTAAGCTCCGAAAGAATATAATCAACGCATTGCTGATAAGTGTTGCGCGAAACGGTGATGGTTTCGTTGGCATCGTAAACCTTATCGCCAATTAAAGGCACGCCTCCCCAGCGTTTGATCAGTTCGAAATACGACATGGCCCTTAAGCACCTCGCCTCTGCTTTCCAACGGTCTTTTAATCCGGCAATGTTAAGGGGCACCACGTTAATATTGGCCAAAAAAACATTTACCTTTCTAATGTTTGCATAATTTTTGGCCCAAACATCGTCTACCACGTTAGTTGGACTAATACCGCCATTGCTAAAGTATTGTACGGCATCGCCGTTAGCATTCGGAATGGCATCGTCGGTTCCTGCATCGAGCATGTTGCTGCTAATACGGTTAAAGCCATTGGGCAGGCCCGAGTAAATGTTGTTCAAGAAACGTTCGGCATTAACGCCCAAAGAATCTTTCGAATCAAAAATTAAATCTTTTTCTATCAGTTCTAGCGGTTCGCTCTCTGTCATCTTTTTACAGCCCAACGTTCCAGCTACACAAACGGCAGTCATTACTGCTATTACATATTTTTTCATAAGAGTTGTTGCTATAATGTTAATGATATACCTCCATTGATTACCCTTTGGTTAGGGAACGCACTCACATACGATTCTGGATCAAAATCTAGCTTGCTAATGGTAAACAGGTTATAGCTGTTTACAAATACCCTCAACTTAGCCACATGCATTTTGCGCACTAAGCCAGCCGGGAGCGTATAGCCCACTTCTAGGTTTTTTAGGCGCAGGTAGTTCGCGTTTCTTAGCCAGAAAGTAGAGGTCGCATTATTGTTTACATTGGTACCCAAAGTAAGGCGAGGCAAAGTAGCATTCACCTGGTTTTGTGGGGTCCATCTGTTTTCGGTGGTATAATCCAATACATAACCTGTATTGTTATTTAGAGCCAGCATAGACGATTGGCTCAAATGGATTACACGGTTGTAAACGCCTTGAAAAAGACCACTCAAATCAAAACCTTTGTAGTTCATGGCGAAATTTAGGCCTCCAAATACAAAAGGTTTGGTGGTTGAAATCAGCTTTTGGTCTAAAGTGCTGATTACGCCATCGCCGTTAAGGTCTTTATACTTGATATCTCCCGGCACCGGACTATAGCCCAAAATAGTTGGTGTATTGCTGGCATTCTCTCCTGCTTTGTAAAAGCCAATGGCCTCATAACCTCTGGTACCACCCACCGGATTACCCGCCCTGTACATCCAGCTATAAGGCAATTGAGGCTCGCCAGCATTAATTACGCTGCTTTTTTGGAAGCTTGCATTGATACCTACTTTATAGCCAAAATCGCCAGCCTTGCCTACATAATCGGCAGTAAACTCCATGCCCGAAAACCTGTTCTTGCCAATGTTCTGGCTTGGATAGTTTTGACCGATAATGCTGCTCGCATAAGCAGGGGCCTGCAACAGATCGTAATAACGGTTACGGTAATAAGTAAGGCCAACATTTAATTTTTGATTGAAGAATGCCGCATCGGCACCCACTTCAAATTTCAAGGCTTTTTCCGGACCTATATTCGTAGTTGCCAAACCACTTTCTGCCGCGCCAGAAACTCCGGTTAAAGCCGTACCAAATACATAGCCCGTGGTGCTGTTGCTGTAGCGTTGGATATAAGAATAATAATCATCGGCATTAGCCATTGCGGTTAAGCCAACTGTACTTCTCAGCTTTAAGAAGTTAATGGCGTTCGAGTTAAACCAGCTTTCTTTGCTCGCTACCCAACTTAAACCTAATGATGGCAGGTATATCCATTTATTGGCATTGGCATAGCGGTTGTAGCTACCATAAGAATTGCCCAGCTCTGCAAAATACCTTTCGCCATAATTGTACTTAATGGCCAAACCTGCTGTTCTGTAAATCTGATTCAGTTGGTTGTAGCTGGCCAATCTGTTATCGCCATTATAAGTGGCCAATACGTTCAATTGATGCTGGCCAACTGTTTTATCATAACCCACCAAAAAGTTATAATAGGTTTGTTTTAACTGCGAAGAGATCGAAGCCGCGCCAGTTCCGGCCGAAACGTTGCCATCGGCACCAGATTTAGTATAGGTGACGGTAGAACCAGATACGGTAGGATACCAAATGGCAAAGTTCTTGCCCCTATCAACCGTTTGGTTATAAAAGTTATTGATAGAAAGCCCAGCCTTGGCCCATAAACCTTTGGTAAGGTCGTCTAGTTTATACTTCAAAGCTACATCGACGTTAACAGACCTGCTATTGTCTCTGATATAGCCCGAATTAATGGTATTGGCCAAAATATTATTGGTAATAGATGCGGTACCGCCATAAGTACCATCAGGGTTTTTTACCGCATAGGCCAAAGGCGAAGTACTGTATACCAAGCCCATAATGGTATTGGCATTGCCACCCGGCTGATTGGTATTTTCTATAGAGCCAAAAACATTCAGCTGCAATGAAATATCTTCATTGAAATTGATTTCGGCATTGGTACGCATGTTGTACCTTTTATAAAAGTTATTGGTATTATAGGCATTGTTGTTATCGGTTACAAAATTACCATCAGAGCTAAAATGCTCTAAACTGGCATAATACCTATAGGTTTTAGAATTGCCCGAAACCCCTAAGTTATAGCGTTGTTGGGCACTGTTCTTTTTATAGACCAAATCGTACCAGTTATTGTTAGGCTGCAAAAATGGATTGTTGGTGCCATTTTGATAAGCGGCAATAGTAGCATCGCTGTACAATGGCGTGCTGCCCGGCGAGGTATTCTGCTGGGCCTCATTGTAAATTTTAGCGTAATTGGCGCCTGTAATAAAATTAGGAGTAAATAAATTCTCTAAATGTCCGTATTCGGCACCGAATTTAATCTCGAATGGCTTATAGGCCGCTTGTTTTTTAGTAGTAATGTACACCACCCCACCCGACGAGCGCATCCCATACATCGAAGTAGAAAGCGCATCTTTTAATACCGTTATGCTCTCAATATCATCAGGATTAAAACTGGTAAACGTACGCACCACGCCATCAATTACAATAATTGGCGTTTGTCCTCTTAAGGTAAGCGAGGTACCATCAAAACCAGTTCTGGCCGATGATTGCAAGGTGTACAATCCAGGCAGCCTACCGGCTACTACGTTGGTGATATCTGATACTGGGGTAGTATTTACATCTTCTGCATAAATGGTAGATACCCCTTCAACCTGATTGGCCTTTTTGCCAAATCCATTCCACTGGCCTATTTCTTTTTGCAGGTAGTTCTTCGGGTCAAATCTTTTGATCAGCGTACTGTCTGCCACTTGTGCTGGTTTAGCCTGGGCCCAACCCACTGCCGGAAGCACGCTCAGCAACCCCACCAAAGATCTGATCTTAAAGTGATTCATTTTCATCATGTTTTTCGTTTGGTTAGTATGACTGCATATCCCCCCTCACCAGTCCGTTAGGCTGTTGGCTAGAGGCAATCTGCAAATAGTTGGTTTTGGTATTCAGGTCGTTGATGGTGCTAGCCGAAACCGCAACGGATCCTTTTACTTCGCGGGTGCTGCTAAAGGCCCCATTATTAAGCTCAATCAGTACCGTTCCATTGCTGCCGCTTGCACCTGTATAAACAATGGCCTTTGTGGGCGTATCGTTGTTGTTCAACGCCTGATCAAAATAGAGGTAGTAATAAAGCTTGTTGTCGGTCATGAGGTAAAATACCGCAACGGCATGATCCGTTCGGCCGGCAACTGCCGGAACAACATCACTGGGGGTTAGGTTTACCTTCCATTGCTTGAGCGTGTAAACATCGGAAGTCTTCATCTCCTTTTTACAGGAAATAAAACCGGCCGACATCAACAAACACCAAAAGAGCAACTTCAAGTTCCACTGTCGGGGATTACGAATGCGTAAATCTGTTTTCATAATTTATTTGGTTAGTTGTAAGTCGGGAACAAAACGAGCTGGCGCTCACTTGTTCCAATTGGTTAGTTTAGTCGCAAAAAGTGGCGGATAATCACTTTTCGTGCTTATACAAAGCTGACGGATTAAGAATTGAAAAAAGATGAAAATTCTGTCGGAAAAGATAGAATAATCTATAAAGGAGCTTAAAACTGCTTGTTAAAACACAAATTAGGCAACTTAGCCCTGGATAATTTGCTATATTTATCTTGCAAACAAATATGACCTATTGTTGAATGAATTTCTACCTGCGATTCATACCCATTTTATCGTTTACGCTATTCACTGCCCTAAATCCGGCAACTGCGCAACGCCGTTTGTCTTTTACCAACCTTACGGTAGAAAACGGCCTCTCGCAGAACTCGGTCATGGCCGTTGCACAAGACAGTACGGGCCTGATTTGGCTGGGCACACGGCAAGGCGTGAACCGCTACGATGGCTACCGCTTTAAAATCTACAAGAGCGAAGAAAAAAACAACCCCGACCTGCCTCCAGGCGAAACCACCGCCCTGCTTACCGATGCCCAAGGTACACTGTGGGCCGGCACGTCAAAAGGCTTTGCGGTTTATAATGGCAACAAGGATATTTTTGAACCCGTAAAAGGGTTGAGCAACAGCAACGTCGAAAGCCTATACCAAGACCGGCAAAAACGCCTTTGGATCGGTACCTTAGGAGGCATCAACCTATTAATCGACAAAAAACAGCGGCGCTTCGAAGCCTTCTTTTTCAGCAAAAAAGCCAAAGACCCCGTCAATAGTATCTATGCGATGTTTCAGGATGAAAACGGTCAGTTTTGGATTGGTACCGGCAAAGGGCTCTTTACCATGCGCTATAGCCACCATCAGGTGAGCTACCAAAAAGTAGCCTTGCCCAACTCAACCGATGGCGACTATTACATTACGGCTATTGCAAGCGACAAGCAACATCACATTTGGGTAGGTTCTTCTAACGGACTTTACCAAATTGCGCCCGACGGCAAAAACATCCGCTCTTTTCTGCACAGCGACAATAACCCCAACTCCATCATACACAACGACATCAGGGAGGTTATGCTTGATAAAGACGGCATGGTTTGGGTAGGTACACAAAACGGACTAAGTATTTTGAACCCCGCCAATGGCTACTGCACCAATTATCAGCACGATCCTGAAAAGCCCTATAGCATTAGTCAAAACTCCATCCATAACTTATTTACCGATAGGGATGGCAACATTTGGGTAGGCACTTATTTTGGTGGCGTAAACATCTCTTACCCTACCCTGACCAATTTTAAGGTTTACCGCAACAGCAAACAGCAAAATAGCTTAAGCAACAATGTGGTGAGCTCCATTGTAGAAATTGGCCCGGGCTTTTGGATAGGTACCGAGGGCGGAGGGCTCAACTATTTTAATCCGGCCAACAATACGTTCAAAAGCTACAAGAACAACCCCGCCGATCAAAACTCCATCAGCTCCAACCTGGTTAAGATCATCGAAAAAGAAAGCGATGCCAGCAACAGGTTGTTTATCGGTACACATCGCGGCGGCCTGAACCTGTTCGATCCTGCAAGCAATAAATTCAGGCATATTGCTAATGTTAAAGACACCATAGGTACTGTGGGCACCGCCGAGATCATTGCACTGGAAATGGATAGCCATGGCACCTTATGGGTAGGTTCTTTTGAGGGATTAACCGTACTGGAAAAGAAAAACGGAGAATACCCTGCCCAAACCAGTAAAAGTCCTTTAGAAAGCCGATTAAAGAGCAAAAACATTACCTGCCTTTTTCAGGACAGCTGGCAACAGCTCTGGATTGGCACCAATGCCGGTCTTAATCGCTATGACCTTAATTTAAAAAAAATCTACAGCTATACCAAAGAAGAGAACAACAAACTTAAGCTCCCTTCAAACTATATCAACTGCATTACCCAAAGCAGCAACGGAAAGGTATTGGTAGGCACAAGGGCCGGTTTGAGCATTTTCGATCCTACCAAAGGTACTTTCACAACCTACAGCGAAACCAACGGTCTGGTCAACAACAATGTAGTCGGCATCATCGAAGACAATGCCCATAACCTATGGATCAGCACCTCTAATGGTATTTCTGAACTCAATATAGCCAGTGGCCGTTTCAGAAACTACAACAAAAGCGACGGACTGGCCGGCAACGAATTCAATGTACGCTCCTTTTTTAAAGACAGACAAGGTCAGCTGTTTTTTGGTGGATTTAACGGGCTGACTGCTTTTTATCCACAAGAAATCGAGCTCAATAATTTTGTATCGCCATTGGTATTCACCGATCTCAAGCTTTTTAACCAATACTTAAAGGTTGGTGGCGACGATGATATTTTGCAGCAACAGATCAATTTAACCGACAAGCTTGATTTTAGGCACGACCAAAACCAGTTTACCTTGGAGTTTTCGTTACTGAACTACCTTAAATCAGACAAGAATAAATATTTCTATAAATTAGATGGCTACGACAAAGACTGGATTGCCACTGTTAACCCAAGTGCCAGCTATACCAATCTGCCTGCAGGCAATTACCGTTTTATGCTCAAGGCACTTAACAACGACGGCATTCCGGGCAAGCCCATACGCAGCTTGCACATACACGTAAGCCCCGCGCCCTGGGCAAGCTGGTGGGCATACCTGCTCTACCTCGTCGTATTTTTCACCATTTTGCTGGTTACCATCAGGTATTTCTTTGTAAAGGCGTTGCTCAAACGCACAGAAGACATTCAGCAAATGAAGCTCCAGTTCTTTACGCAGGTTTCGCACGAAATCAGGACGCCATTAACCCTCATTTTGGCACCACTCGAAACCTTATTCAAGAATACCCGCAACCTGCCCGACATCAACAAACAGGTAGAACGCATCAAAAGCAATGCCGACCGGCTTCACCTATTGGTAACCGAATTGCTCGATTTCAGAAAAACCGAAACGGGACACCTGAAGCTCAAATTTGCACAACAAGACCTCGTACCCTTTGTGCAACAGATTTTTCAGGCTTTTGAGCACCTGGCCGAAAGCCGGAACATTACCTACACTTTCAGCTACGAACAACCCGAAGTAAGCATTTGGTTCGACAAGCTCCAACTGGAAAAGGTATTCTTTAACCTGCTATCCAATGCCTTTAAATTTACCAACGATGGCGGAACCATTAACGTAACCATTGCCGACAATAACCAACAGGTGGCCATTTCTGTTCGCGATAACGGCCTGGGCATACCCGAAGACAGTCGCGATAAGATTTTTAGCGACTTTTTCCAGGTAGACCGCGAAGGCTCTACTCATATTGGCTCGGGCATTGGCTTGGCACTCTCCAAAAGCATTGTAACGGCGCACGGCGGGCAGCTTTTATTAGAAAGCATTGCCGAAACCGAAACCAAGCCGGGCGATACGCGCTTTACGGTGCTACTCAAGAAGGAACAGCCCCAAACAGCAGCCACCATGCCACAAGAATCGGGTACCGAAAGCTGGCATACGCTTGCCCCATTGCCACTGCCAGCAGTGACCGAGGCTAGTAGCACCAAAGAAAACCATAGCGAAACCGTACTGATTGTGGAAGACAATTGGGAAATCAGGCAAATGTTGCGCGATTCGTTGGAAAGCCGCTACCATATTGTAGAATGCGAAAATGGGCAGGAAGGTTTGGAAACAGCCATAGCTTCGATCCCCGACTTGATCATTTGCGATGTGATGATGCCCATCATGAACGGCACCGAAATGTGCCACCAGCTTAAAATCGACGAACGGACCTCGCATATCCCCGTTATTATACTAACGGCCATGGATTCGCATGCACAACAGGTGGATGGCCTGGCTACCGGCGCCGACAGCTATATTACCAAGCCATTTAGTGTAGAGCTGCTGGGCTTGCATGTGCGCAACCTGTTGCAGTCGCGCAAAATTATGCGCAGGAAGTTTAGTGGCACCATCAGCGAATCGATACAACTTAACACAGTTGACCAGCAGTTTATAGAAAAAGTAATCCAGCGCATAGAAGCCCGGCTTGCCGATCAAACCTTTGGCGTACCCGAACTGGCTAAGGATATTGGTATGACGGCGCCAGTGCTGTACAAAAAAATCAGGGCAGTTACCGATCTTACAGTCAACGATTTCATCAAATCCATCCGCCTCAAAAAAGCCGAAGCATTGCTAAAAGAAGGCATCCATAACGTAGCCGAAGTCGCTTATCTAGTGGGCTTTAACGATGCCAAATATTTCAGTCGCGAGTTTAAGAAACAATATGGCATCAATGCCAAGAACTATCAGTTAGGCGGAGATAAAAATGCTACGGATTGACGATAGCGCTTGGCCTATCAAGGTCAATCGGCAAATATTTCGTACCTTTACAGCCAAACAGCACCGCAAATGACAGAACTGCCTCCATGCCCTCAATGCAAATCTAACTACACTTATCAAATGGACGACCTGCTCGCCTGCCCTGAATGCGGACACGAGTGGAATGTAGAAGAGACCGCCACCACAAGTGGCGAATTAGTGGTAAAAGACTGCAATGGCAACATCCTGCAAAACGGCGATTCGGTAGTAACCATTAAGAATCTTCCTGTAAAAGGCATTGCGCAAAGCATTAAGGCCGGCACCAAGGTAAGGAATATCCGTTTAACCGATGGCGACCACAATATAGATTGCAAAATAGACGGCTTTGGGGCCATGGCGCTTAAATCTGAGTTTGTAAAGAAGGCCTAGCCCCCAGACCTCCATTATCTTTTCCACGCAGAATATACTGATAGTCAGCATATTTTTGTAATTTCCAGTCTAACCAAATTTAAATCATCATGAAAAATTTCAACGACTGGAAATCGAGCTCCTATGTAGTATTGAGCCGTTCGGCCATGAAACTAATTCTTGGCGGAGACCCTATCGAGCTTCGCCCCTATGACCCTTACTGCGACGAGGTCAAAGAAACCGAATATGTACCCGATTGCCCCTGCTTTGCAGATACGCAATGCCCTGAAAGAAGGTATGTAGGTGGCCCTCCGGGCTCAGTGGGCAACATTATTCCAGGCAGTGGCTATTGCGTGAACGGCCACTGTACCTAAAATACTTTCAAGGCGGACCGTTTGATCCGCCTTTTGTTTCATCATGCGAAAACATTTTATTTATTTAACCAGCCTCGTATATTTAAGAACTGGTAGCCTTATACCAGCCACAAATACACCAGCAACATGAAAAGAACATTATTGATCGCTTTAACAATTACGGCATCTTTTCTTTCAGGTTTTGCGTTCAACACCATCGTTTCAAAACAAAATCAAACTAAAATGAAAAAAGTAACAGGCATTGGCGGCATTTTCTTCAAATGCAAAGACCCCAAAAAGATGACCGAATGGTACCAAAAGCACCTGGGTTTAGACACCAACCCTTATGGCGCGACTTTCGAATGGTACGAAGGCACAGACAGCACCAAGAAAGCACAAACGCAATGGTCGCCTTTTGCCGAAAACACCAAATACTTTGAGCCTTCGACCAAGGATTTTATGATCAACTACAGGGTCGAAAACCTCGAAGCTTTAGTTGAGGAGCTCAAAAAAGAAGGCGTAACTATTGTAGATAAAATCGAAACCTACGATTATGGTAAATTTGTTCACATTCTCGATGCCGAGGGCAACAAAGTTGAGCTTTGGGAACCGATAGACTAATATCGGCCTTGTCGGATGCCACCTTGTAATTGTCGCGCATCCACCCCTCCTTGTTTTTTAAAGGCATTTAACTTTGGTTAGACTTAAATCTTAAACCATGAGAAAGATTATTGTAACTACATTTCTAACAATGGATGGTGTGTTGCAGGCTCCAGGCGGACCTGAAGAAGACCGCAGCAACGGCTTTAAGTGGGGCGGCTGGCAATTTGGCTATCCCGATGAAGTAACCGACAAAGCCTTAACCAAAATCATGTCGGCCCCCTTCGACCTGTTGTTGGGTCGGCGCACCTACGAAATATTTGCCGCTTACTGGCCATACCAAAACGACGGAATTGCCGAAAAGTTTAACCGCATCAGCAAATATGTAGTGGGCACTACACCTATTGATACCTCCTGGAACAATTCGACCTTAATTAGCCACGATGTGGTAAACGAATTGAAAAAGCTGAAAGCGCAAAGCGGCCCCGATTTATTGGTACACGGCAGCAGCGTATTGGCACAAACCCTATTTGCCAACGGGCTGGTAGATGTGCTCCACACCTGGATCTATCCGATTACCCTGGGCAAAGGCAAAAAATTATTTGGCCAAGGCGTTCCGGCACAGGAATGGAAGCTTACCGAATCGGCTATTTCGGAAAACGGCATTATAGTGGCCAGCTACGCGCCAAACGGCGAAGTGAAACTAGGTTCGTTTGAAGCCGCTGTGATTAGTGATGCAGAGCTCGAAAGAAGAAAGAGATGGGCGACCGAAGAAAAGAAAAGCTAAATCCTTAAACGCATTAAGGCTGGTTTCATTAAGTTTATATGGATTGCTTTCGGCCACGACCAGATTCAAGTCTTTTTCAATCTGCTTTCTGGCAGGCTCTGAAATCTGACGTCCAATATTGTGTAGGCTAATTGATTTTTGCCATCTCTTTGTATACTGGTAGTGGCAATATGGGTATGTTGGTGCGCTATGTCGTTATGCCTGTAGACCAAATAGGGCTGGTCTCCAAAACCGATTAGTTCCATATAGGCAATGGCAATCTGTTGCATTTTGGTGTTGTCTATTTTTTCACTCGCTTCAAAGTTGAGCGAAATATGTTGCACATTGGTTTTTATGCTAAGCTTAAGGTCATTGAGGTGCTGAAATCTTTAATTTTGTTATGGAAATCCATTTTATCAATATCACCAGCAAAGCCACTTGCCAGAATTAAGTTTGCTTGACCCTCGACAACCTTATTCTCATTGTACTGTAGTATGCCCCTAATGCTTTTGCCAGTCTTTATTTTGCAATCATTTTTCGGCGAGCTGTAAAATGATAACCAATATCCTATTGCCTTCAATTCCTTTCTGATCAAAGCCATTTCTTCCATTGGTGCATTCATGCAAACATCCTGATGGAAAATCTTGATTTTTCTATTGGAAATAATTTTTCGGGCGACTTCAGCAACTGAAGAACTGTCTCTTATACACATCTCCGAGCCCACGAGACAGTACTCATGATCGCGTATGCCGTCTTCTGCTTGAAAAGGGGGGGGGGGGGGGGGGGGGGGGGGGGGGGGGGGGGGGGGGGGGGGGGGGGG
>NZ_JAELUC010000352.1 GCF_016429155.1 Pedobacter sp. ASV12
AGATAC
The DNA here is from genome assembly GCF_016429155.1 of Pedobacter sp. ASV12. Classification (GTDB taxonomy): domain Bacteria; phylum Bacteroidota; class Bacteroidia; order Sphingobacteriales; family Sphingobacteriaceae; genus Pedobacter. The sequence goes on from NZ_JAELUC010000352.1 coordinate 7, forward strand.
CGATAATATTTCTGGCAATCCCTTCTTCAGTTTGAATAAAGTCGATTACATTATTGCTATACTGGATGCCATTTAGATAGTCTGTTGTAACCGCTGAAGTCGCATTTACTTTTTTTAACTTGGCTCCGGTAGCATCGTAAACATAACTGAGGTTTAGGGGGACTGTTCCCGATCTTTGAGCACTTATTGGTAGATTCAGGTGGTTGTAGTTAAGCGTTACTCCGTTCCTTCCATCGGTGGTGGCATTACCATTTGCGTCGTAATTATAAACGCCTGTGACGCCATCAATATATTGAAGCCTGTTGCTATTATTATAATAATAGTATTTTTTATCTCCAACTCCGTCACGGTTGAGCGTATTAATATTTCCCATAACATCATAAGGT
>NZ_JAELUC010000353.1 GCF_016429155.1 Pedobacter sp. ASV12
CCCCCCCCCCCCCCCCCCCCCCCCCCCCCCCCCCCCCCCCCCCCCCCCCCCCCCCCCCCCCCCTTTTTATCTCCCCCCCCCCCCCCCTCCAACTACCCATGTCGTGGTTCGTCGGCAGCGTCAGATGTGTATAAGAGACAGGGTAGTTGTTACATCGTTGTTGCGCGGATCCTTGCCTTTGGCCGTTGCTAGGTTGAACACCCCGCCGTTGTCGATATCGGCCTGGGTCAACACGTGGTAAGCGGTAAAGGCTGTCTCTTATACACATCTCAGAGCCCACGAGACAGTACTCATGATCTCGTATGCCGTCTACTGCTTGAAAAATGGGGGGGGGGGGGGGGGGGGGGGGGGGGGGGGGGGGGGGGGGGGGGGGGGGGGGGGGGGGGGGGGGG
>NZ_JAELUC010000354.1 GCF_016429155.1 Pedobacter sp. ASV12
CCCCCCCCCATTTAGAATTTTCTTCCCACCCCCCCTAAGTCAGTGTTTCGTGGTTCGTCGGCTGCGTCAGATGTGTATAAGAGACAGATGTATTGCATATTTGTACCATCGACGACTTATTTACGGTATTGCTAAAAATAGACCTTGAGGCACATGGCCAAACCTGAGTTGCCGATTAGCCTGCTTAATAAAACGTCTCTTGTTGCTTATTTATCCGATTTTTAAACACCTACTTTCACTAACCTTATATTTGGCCTATGTCATTGTTCGAAAGCTTAGTATATTGGAGCGGCAGACACCTGTCTCTTATACACATCTGACGCTGCCGACGAACCACGACATGTGGAGATGTCGGGGGGGGGGGGGGGGGGAGAAAGGGGGGGGGGGGGGG
>NZ_JAELUC010000355.1 GCF_016429155.1 Pedobacter sp. ASV12
GATATGACAGGCGATGAGTTTTTAGGTGATGGAGGTAAACAAAAAAAACAGCATGTCCAAGATCTTCAAAAAGATCGAGGGATTCCTGAAGAAATCATGCAGTTGTTCAAGACAATAGGCAGAGAAGATAAAATAACCATTTACGACAACATAAAAATTTTAGATGATGATCAATTGAACTTGGTCGCTAATCTAGTGAAGAAAACGATCCAGAACCAAATCGATTTTGATGGTTTCCAAATATTTATAGATGTAATAAAACCCATTGTACGGGATAAAAACTTTTTACATTTGCTAGGTAAAGCATCCTATAATCTGTCTCTTATACACATCTGACGCTGCCGACGAACCACGACATGTGTAGAGGTCGGTGGTGGGGGGAGGGTGAAA
>NZ_JAELUC010000356.1 GCF_016429155.1 Pedobacter sp. ASV12
TTCTGATACAAATGAAGAACTTATTAATTGTTATTACCAATTAAAAGAAGATCCAAATTTAGTCATCAAATATCTAAAAGAATATAAGAATACTGAAAGTGATTATTATTCAATTCGATCATCAAAACCAAGAAACCCCAGCAAAAAAGCGGCTCGATTTATTTACTTGAACAGAACTTCATTTAATGGAATTTATAGAGTTAATAGCGCAGGCATTTATAATGTTCCTTATGGAAAGAGGTTTAATGCAGATATTGTAACTGAAGAAATTTTTCAGACAATGAGCGTATTTCTTGCAGACTGTAAAATAAACTGTACATCTTTCGAACACACCATCCATAATATTAAAGAAAATGATTTGGTTTTTATAGATCCTCCCTATACTGTTG
>NZ_JAELUC010000357.1 GCF_016429155.1 Pedobacter sp. ASV12
CCCCCCCCCCCCCCCCCCCCCCCCCCCCCCCCCCCCCCCCCCCCCCCCCCCCCCCCCCCCCCTCTCAACCCCCCCCCCACCCCCCACAACCACACATGTCGTGGTTCGTCGGCAGCGTCAGATGTGTATAAGAGACAGAGAAAGCTCAGGCGTTGGCCTCAAAGCTTCGAAAAAATAAACATGGATGCCGTTTGCCGAAAACTGGGAGTTTGATATTGCCGGATGCATCGGAAAGGGCGAGCTGAAAGAACCTGTCTCTTATACACATCTCCGAGCCCACGAGACAGTACTCATGATCTCGTATGCAGTCTTCTGCTTGAAAAGGGGGGGGGGGGGGGGGGGGGGGGGGGGGGGGGGGGGGGGGGGGGGGGGGGGGGGGGGGGGGGGGG
>NZ_JAELUC010000037.1 GCF_016429155.1 Pedobacter sp. ASV12
CCTTCTTTATCAATAAGCTCTGCTTCTATTTATCGCCCGTGGCTTTGCTTGTAGTGCTTTTTTGAATTGATCCTTTGACATATGAGAAGACTTGACTATAGCTTTCCCATCTTTACCTTTTTCAAATATATAAGTTTTTCCATCTCTAACCGCTTCAAGAGATTTTATGGCTAATTCATCATTTGATAAATCTGGGTTTGCAATTCCAATGTCCCTACCTACTTTATTATTTAATTGATCTACAAAGGAGTCCGCTATTTTCTCATCAATTTCAATGGAACCTTTTCCTTTGAGATCTTTTACCAGCTCTTTATTATTTTCTAAAACATTTTGCAATCCATACCTGCCTTCATGTGCATCTCCTGCTTCTTTTGCGATATCAGATCCAAAAACAGAAGTTACTAAAGCTTGACCAAGTACATGCCTAAAAGCATTTTGATTACCTCCAGGCCTGTTATCTCCTAATTTAGCATCTTTAGAGGTATTTTGAGCAGATTTTGCAAGAAGAGCAACACCAAAAGATTTATAAACATGCCTCCCTACAAATTGAGCCTCCGCATTAGAGAGATACACACTAGCTATTTGTGTGGCTAAATCAGTTTTTGTTTTTATTATTGCTGAACGCATTGATTTCCAAAAGCCATCATCTGGCTTCATCCCATCCGGATCAATAAACCTTATCGGGTTGTTGAACACATAGTTGTATGGGCTGAACCTTCTCATCTGCTCCGCCAACGGATCCACAGAATTCCACCTTCCAATTACCGGGTCGTAGAACCTTGCGCCATAGTCGTAAGCCTCCAGTTCCTCCTGCAGCTCCTTGCCGTTATAAAGATATTTGTTATTTCCTGCACTTGCAACCCTGCGCAGGCCGAACGGATAGTAGTTGTCCTCCTGCAATTTGCGTATCGTGCCACCATAGATGTCGAAGGTATAGCGTAGTCCAATACGATGCCCGTATTAATAACTACTCTCAATAAAGCAATCATCCGAATATTTATTCGTTTAAGCAATACAGATCAAATTCTATATCAATATTGTATTCGTTTAGTCTCTTAACGAGTTCTTTGTTGAATACGAAATAAGGATTTACTTCATAAAAGTAACCGAAGCACAATAAATGGTTCTTTGGAAATCTTTTTAATACGCTTAAAACTTTATCCTTCTCTCGGTCTAACAGGTCTAGCATTAGTTCTATTGCAGAATTCAGGTAGCCGTCTGGCCACTCGCGAAGTTCAATTTTAAGCATCCATAAATTATACTTGTTAAATTGACCATCAATAACCTCATTTGTACTAGGTTTTACTTTGTTTTGGCCTTTGATCATGTATGCTGATCCTTGAATATTTGTAAGTTCGGTTACTATATCCGGAACCTCATCTTGTGTATCAATAAACAAAGTACACCCAAATTCATTTTGCTTGTCTGCCATATTTATTGTTGATTAATATAGTTTTTGATATTTTCGTATAGAGGCTCGTAGCTTTTACTTTTTTCTGCTCTAAAAAAGAGGTTCCCATTAGAATCCTTCCATAAATCTATTTTCCCTCCTGTATTACCTTGTTTTGGCTTATGATCATGAGGGTCAAACCCATTTGATTGCATTTCTTTAATTTCTCCTGCTGAAACTCTACTCACCTTACCTTCGGGCTCGGAAGATGACAATTTCATTCTTTCGCCTAAAAGATCGCTTAGTTGTACTATACCATTAAAGGTTTGTATTGTTTCCAATAATTGTCCAGATGCATTTTTTCCTGCCCCTCCAATAAGACTTGCATCAGCAAATCCCTCTCCAACAGCAGTCACAACACCAAATAAATTTGCCTCTTTTCCTAGACCTGGCTTACTGTTTTCCATCACCTTTATGGCAGACTTCAAAACAGGCACTTTCTTTAATCCTTTCTCGAGCTTCTCGGTTTTCTTGTTCAATGCACTCAAACTGGCTCTATTATCAGCTTGCAGAGAAGCTTCTTCTTGGTTTTTTGGTTGGCTACCTTTTCCGATTCCAAATAATTGCTTTAACATTTCCCACAACCCTGGATCAACACCTTCCATCCCATCAGGATCGATTAACCTGATCGGATTGTTGAATACGTAATTATACGGGCTAAACCTCCTCATCTTCTCAGCTAGCGGATCCACAGAATTCCACCTGCCAATCACCGGGTCATAGAACCTGGCCCCGTAGTCGTAAGCCTCCAGCTCTTCCTGCAATTCCTTGCTGTTATAAAGGTATTTATTATTTCCTGCACTCGCAACCCTGCGCAGGCCGAACGGATAGTAGTTGTCCTCCTGCAATTTGCGAACTGCACCGCCGTAGATGTCGAAGGTGTAGCGCACATTTCCAAGGTGGTCGGTCAGGTTGTAATGGTAGGTATAGGTGCCCCCGTTGTTCTGGGCCTTGCCCTCCTCGGTCTGGATGAAATCTATGGAGCCGTTGACATACTGGATGCCGTCTATATAGTCCGTCGTGGTGCCCGTGCTACTGTTAACCTTCCTCAACTTGGCGCCCGTGGCATCGTACAGGTAGGCCAGTCCAATGCTCCCGCCCGATACCGCCGACGGCAGGTTCAGCTGGTTGTACGAAAGGCTTGCCGAAGTCATGGCAACCTTGTGGATGTTTATAGCTTATTATTGCGATTTATAAAATATGAATTTGCAACCTAAACCTTATCGATACAGTTTTTTTTGCAAAAGAGGTTCTCTTTCTCACTCCAAAAGCAATATTTAATCCATAATAATTTCAACCTAATCATCACAACTATTATTACAAATATATTCTTTATTCCATAAGTTATAGAGACTTATTGCTTCATCAAGAATCGAATTAATATTCCTCTCATAAAATTCTATGCTTTGATTTTGATAAATAAATTGTTTTACGAAAAACCTCTTCTTTGATCCATCGTAACTTTTGCTTAAATAAAAAGAAAATATTGGCCCTCCGACTTCATCAATATAAACCAAGCCTAGATTTCCCATAAATTTTTTTTCTTCAGTTGTGAAGTCAACTATCAAAGCATCATTTTCTTTAACTGACTTTGTAAGCCTCCAGGCTAACGCCATAAGCTTATCCATCATAATGCGTTCAATAATAACTAACTTATTCTCTATTTTTAGAAAATCTTCATCACTTATGTGATCATATATATTATAATTTAACATATCTATTTTATTAGTTTGAATCCACCTATAACTGGAAAGGGTTGGGATATTATAGCCTCTCTGCCTCCGCCTGGCTGGCCATATTTTGGTTTTACCTTAGAATAATTACCCGGTCCACTAGGAGATTTTGTATGAAGGATTAATGACTCAAAAGTAAAAACTCCTAATTGTGGTGCATTTGGAAGCGCTAATTTTGATTGCGCTCCTTTGCTTGTTATATAAGCATCGGGGCTAATATATTTATTAGAAAACAATCCATTACGATCAAAAGGCAAAACATAGTTTTTTCCATCAACAGTCTTGTATATATTGTCATATTCTGCTTGTGATACATATCTAAATACAATTTTATTCTGTTCATTTCTGGGCTGAATATTCCAATCGGTTACCGCTTCCAAAAATGCTTTGGTGTCTCCCTCATTTAGATAATCTACCAATCGTTGACTAAATTTCTGTTGCCTTACAGGGGCAGATTCATTATCTCCAGATAAGAACAACATCCCGATTAATCCATACAAAAATCTTGAAGTCGTAGCTCTAAAGCCAACTGAAGCGGTAGCATCCACCGCTACAGCGGTTTCTGTCATTGCTACAGGCAAAATAAATGCGTTATTGTTATTTTTCTTCTTTTTCTTTGGATCGTCCTGATCAAAAGCCATCTGATTCTGAATTTGAGAAAATATTCTTACAGCGTCTTCACCATCATATTTTACTCCTCCATTAATCTCTTCAACAGACATCCCATTTGGATCAACAAACCTTATTGGATTATTAGAACCATAGTTATATGGAGATAATCTCCTATCAAGCTCTGCCAATGGATCCACCCCATTCCACCTCGCAATCAGTGGATCGTAAAATCTGGCTCCATAGTCGTATTGCTCCAATTCCTCCTGCAGCTCCTTGCCGTTGTACAGATATTTGTTGTCCAACGATACCGGACTTCCCGCAGGCTTACGCAAGCCAAAAGGATAATAGTTATCCTCCTGCAACTTGCGTAAAGCACCATTATAAATATCGAAAACATAACGTACATTTCCAAGATGGTCTGTCAAATTGTAATGATAAATGTAAATCCCTCCGTTATTCTTAGCAATTCCTTGTTCAGTCTGAATAAAATCTATCTCTCCATTATTATATTGAATACCATCTACATAATCTGTAATAGTTCCTCTATTATTATCTTTCTGTCTTAGTTTGGAAGCAGTTGAACTAAAAGTATAAGAAAGATTTATTCCAGAACCTGATATTGCAATGGGGAGATTTAGTTGATTATAGGCAATACTTACATAAGTTCTTCCAATGCCAACTGTTGATCCTGTGGCATTCCCGTTGCCGTCGTAGACGTAGGTACCCGTAGCCATGCTGCCTCCGCTGACGCTGCTCAGCTGGTTGCCGGTATAGCCGTAGGTGCCCGTGCTGCCGTCCCTGGTCAGCGTGGCGATGTTGCCCATTACGTCGTAAGTGAGGCTTTCGCTCATGCCGATGCTCGAGTTGCTGCCACTGGCCAGCCTGTTCAGCTTATCGTAGCCGTACACAAAACTGTTCGGGAAAGAGCCTCCCGAGCCCCACAGCTGGTTGGCTATATTGCCGTTGTACTGTGGCGAGGTGCCGTCCTCGTATTTCAGTTGCAGGCCGAACTGTGGCGAGGTACTGCCTTTCAGCCAGCCCCGCTCGTTATACGCATATGCTGTGCTCTGCAGGCCGTTGGCCAGCTTCTTTTCCCTCAGCTGCCCGATCTCGTTGTAGAGCATCTCGCTCAGGGCTACCTCTCCTTGGCTGTTAATATTCTCCGTACTCAACACCTTTCGACCTACATGGTCATAAGTATAAGTATTAGCAATAATAGTAGTGATACTGCTAGCATCGTGTGTACGAATCGAAGCTGTCAATTCATTAGCAAAGTTGTATGTATTACTTACAATATCGACACCCCCCATATGGTTTTGACTTTTGGATTGCAATACCTTTCCATCGACGTCATAATAACTTGTACCAAGCAACATTGTACTCGTTCCCAATATAGCTGTTCTATTTCCAGTCACCAATCCCCTAATACGGCCTCCATTTGCTTGTTCTGATGTCGGCCCCCCAAGAATGTTATTGTAGAAATCATAATCGTCAAAATAACTGATGCTATAATAATTAGCTATAGATTGTGGTGGGGCATTATCAGTATATCCTGTATTATAAGTTCCCGTATTTTCTCTAGTTTCCCATAAAGAAACACTGACATTGACGGAATTCTGCATCGCCAACCGTCCGTTGGAATTGTCATGAAGTCCCGTTATAATTGCCCTGCCCAATACATCGTACTTGACGAACGACCACTGGCCGTTGCTGCGCTGCACGCTGTCCTGGGTCATCACCACCTGGTCCAGCTTGTTGTACACGATGTGCTCCCAGCCCCTGCCCGGTATCTTCTTTTCGATTACCCTCTTCCTGCCGTCGTAGTGGTAGCCGTAGACGTAGTTCTTGAATACGGCATCCGCTTCGGTAAAGCTGGCGGCCGTTACAGCCGGAGGCACCACGTAGGCCAGGCTGCCGTAGGCGTCGTAGACGTAGTAGGTGTCCAGCGCCGTGCCTTCGGTTTCCCAGATGCGCTTCAGCACCACCCGGCCTTCGGTATCCTTGTACTCTTCGCTGGTGCCGGCCTTCCCGCTGCTCCAGTTCTCGTCCCTGGAGATGCTCTTGTACAGCGTGCCCGCAGGGTAGTTAGCCGAGGCGGAAGCCCCGGAAGGGTTCGTCCGCCAAAGCTTTACGGCGTCCGACGCCGCATTGATGGCATAGCCGGGCCTCGCGGTATGGCCCGAGCCCGCTATGCCGGCGCTGTAGGGCTGCCAGGCCGCGCCCGGTGCGCCCTGCTCCAGCACTCTGCCCAAAGGCGAGGGCTCCATCACCGAAATGCCGTACGGATAGGGGGTCTTGGCCACATTGGCGTCCCATCCCGTCGAAACACCGTAGAAGCTCGCCTGGTTCGCGACGCCACCCGTTTTATAGGCTCCATCGCTTGCCGTCTGCTCTGCATAGGGCAGGTATTTTTTGGTCTCGCGCCCAAAGGCGTCGTACTCGGTCACCTGCACCACGTCCCTCTGCAGGGGGCTGGCCTTCCATTGCACCGTCTGGATGGGCCTTCCCAGCCCGTCCACGTACTGCACGGTGCGGTTCGCCTGCCCCACGGGCAGGCCTGTGAGCATGGAGGCGTCGGTCTTGCCGGCCACCTTGACGATGGTTTCCATCGTATAGTTCCTGTCGCCGCTCGGGCTCTGGGCAAAACCTTCAAGCGAGGCCAGTGCCAATATAAGGAAGAGGATATTTCTTGTTTTCATGGGTGCGCGCTAGAATATATACTTATCTAGGTAAAGTGTGGCCGTTGGAGCCGTAAGTGTTACACCGGTAAGGGTATAGCTGGATGTGGCATTGTCGAACCCGTTCCAGTACGACCCCGTATTGAGGTAGCAGCTTGCCCAGCCGAGATCCGTATACCAGTCCCAAGTCATGCCCGAAACAGTAATAACGAAGGTATAGGTACCTTGTGGAACACTAATGCCAGCTTGTAGCTGCGCCGTGTTGTAGGTGTAAAGCGTTGTGCCGCTGCCATCCTTGATCACCAATGATGAGACATCGGCAGAGTTTGGGCCTGTCGGTGTATATGGCGTAGTATAGTTGACATAGCTGATGGCAGTGGTGGCCACGCCCGAACAGGTGCCGTTGGCATTGGCATAGGCCTGTCCCCCGTTGGCCAGGGCCGCATTGGCCAAGGCATTGGCCGCAGCCTTGGAAGAGGCCGAATAGGTATTGGCCGGTATGGTATAGGTAACCGAGGTACCTGTGCCTGAAGAACAGTTATTCTTGGTAAAGCTGCCACTCACGGCGTCGTTGTAGAAGGTTTCATGCGCCAGGTTGTACTCGTAGCTCTTGACAATGTTGCCGTCCTGGTCCTTCACGTTCTTCAGCCGGTTGAACTCGTCGAATTCGCTGTACGTGGTCAGTCCCTTGGCATCGGTAGAGGCCGAAATGCCTATCCCGCTCTTGTACACATAGGTGCCCAGCTGGGCGTCTTTGGGATGGATGCGCACGTCGTCTATGGCATCGCCCAGCGCAAGCGTAACAGCCCCGGTGTAGGCCTGCTCCTGGTATTTCCAGGTGCCCCCGTCGCGGTACCAGTAGCTCAACACGTAGGCGCGCGCGTTCGGGATGCTCCACGAAACGTAGAAGTCGCCGCTGTAGAATTTATCGCCGGTATGCGCCGTTCCCGAACTCGCGCCGCTGTATTCCTCGAAGTTCTCGTGGTAGAACTCGCTTGGCAGTGCGTTCTTCGCCTCGGCTATCACATAGTTCTTCTGGCCCAGCGCCGTCGAATAGCTGGTGTTGGCCGGATAGGCCCATTGATAGGAAACAGGAATTCCTCCGGTCAATTGCTGGCTGACAAGGCGACCCGCACCGTCGTAGCCGTAGGCCACGCGTTCCTCGTAGCGGCTGTCGCTGAGCAGGCTGCTGTATTTGGTCCCGCTCATGCCTTCGCCGTTCAGGGCATTCAGGCCTTTTACGGCCAACGCATACTGCCTGACCGGCTTGAAGCTGGAAGCGCTGTATTCCGTGATGCCGGCGCTCACCAGCACCGAATCCGTTCCTGTCTTTCGCCACACCTGCTGCTCCCAGGCCGGCCTTAGGATATGTGCCGTGGTAAATGCGCCGCTTACGCCGGTGGTATAGCTGTCGGGATATTTGAACTTGCTGATCAGCTGGTCGCCGTTCGAGGCAGTTGTCCGGGTCATCACCAGGTTCTTGGTGTCGGCCAGGTCGTAGCTGTTGTTCGTTACCGTAACCAGCGAGTCGACGCCCTCATAGCTTACTTCGCGTGTTTTCTTTGTGTAGAGCCAGTAGGAACTCATCATCGAAAGCTCGGCCTGAAAATGGTAAAGGCGTCCGCCATACTGTCCACCTGGGATTACAGTTACTGTTGTATCCTTGTATGCCTTCAGTCCCGTTGCCCCTCCCATTCCGTATTCGCCGTATTCGTACTCGGTCTTTTTCACGGGAACCAATCCACCAGATGTCTTTTTGTACTGCACGGCCTTCAACGGCTGCACCCCGTTGAAGCTGCCTGCAAACGAGACATAGTCGCTGCGCGTGGTTAGCGTATCGGTGCCGCCAACCAAGTCTTCGAAAACCGTCCGGTAGTAGTTGGGCTGGCCTCCGTTCGAGCCTTCGGAAACGAAGGAACTGAAGTTTAAGCTGTTCACAATAGTCATTTGGTTCTGTGCGCTCAACGTCACTTCCGTAAGTGGCTTTTGATCGTACACTCTAGAAACGGGAGAGCCACTCGAAAAGCCGTTAGCATCGGTATAGCGGTAGCTTTTTACCGTAGGCAGGCCAATACCCGGATTGTTGGTGATCCGCCTGATTCGCAGACCACCAGCCGTAGCCCCTTCTATCGGAACACTGGTGTTGTTTGCATAGCTCCAGGTAGCCGACATGCCATTTTCCTTGCTGTCGGCAAAAACCTGAACATAATAGGTGCCAGGGGTAATAGGCACGCTAAATGTTAGTCCAGAATTTTGACTATCCGTTTCTAGGGCCATCAGTTTTACAAAAGTATAGGCATCATCATCCAACCTGAAAAGTATGGCATCGGAAGTCCCCGGATCGGGTTTGATGATGCCATCATATGCTAAAGATTTGGGTGTTCTTACTACATTGATCAAAAGTGTCTGCGCAACGTTGGTGGTAAAGGTCCCGCTTGAAGGGCTGGTCTCGAGCACGGCAAGGGGATCTCCGCCAGACCGAGCGACATAAACGTTCTTGCTTTGGGAGGTCTTCACATAGTCGATACCGTTGTAGCCCATGTTACCTTCGTATTCGAAGCTGGTGTTGCCTCCGGTGGGATAGGTTATCTTTTTTAGTGCGCCGAATTTGGCTATAAAGGGATTCGGATCCCTATTTGGTCCGCCCGGATAAACATAGTCCGGGATCATCACGCTGTTGAATATTCCTCCCGCATAATATCCATAATGGTCTACAAAGGCATTGGACTTATCGGGATAGCTATCGTTTTCATTCTCGTAATCGAAAGTATGGACCTGCTTGTTGGCCATGTTGCCCCCTAATCCGACAGGGTATTCTTCAATACTCTTCAGCTTGAGATATTTGTACAGGAAATTGCTACCGCTTGCACCGAAATATTCATAATTGAGCTTAAAGCTCTTCAGCTGGTCGCCAGAATTATTGTCAGTAATGCTGATGCCCCCCAGGGCCGGAGAGGCCGTTGACATGTCCTGCCGCCCAGAGCTTGTTCCCGAAAAGGTAACCGTATTTTTCTCAGAGACGATGCTTGTGAGTCGAAGCGGAGCAATATAGGATGAAAAGCTGTAGTAGGGAGAATAGAGCTGGGAAGATCCCCCGCTCGAAGGGTCTTCTACTTTTTTGTAGGTCTGCGTATTAGTACCCACCTGCGCATATTGTGTATCTGTGGTATAAAGGAACCTGATGGTTTCAGTATTGGAAGCGTTGGTAACCGAGGTCAGGTACCAAGAAGATGCATGGACAGGTATATTATAGCTTTCGCTGTAAGTAGCTTTTGGACTTGTATACTCTGCATCGCTGAAATAATACTTGGTGCCATCTTCCGTAGTGATGGTAAAGTTGCCCACACCGCCACTGATCTTCAGCTTCTGGTATGGATATATGGTATAGGTGCCGTTCACGAGCGTAAATTTGCCCGAATAGCCTCCAAAGTTGAAGCTGAATACATCAGGTTCTCCATCATAAACCCCTTCGGTCACGCTTTCTAGGAAGGTCTGCATGCTGTTGCTTTCGTAGCCGCCAAGAGCTATGATCCTGCTCTGTACATAGCTGCTCCCAAAGTTCTGATCACCGGTGCTGCTCTCGTCAACCCGGCCCTTGATCTGCCTCGAAATAACCCCGCCGGCCTGGAGGTTCCAGCCCAGTCCGGTCCAGCCGATGGGCTGCGAGGGCCTAAAGCCATCATAGCTATAGCTCAGCGTAATGGGAACGCTCAGCTCGTGCCCGGAAACCGTGTAGATCGGGATGGAAAAATTCGGCGCCCCGCTCGACTGGTTCACCGAAGCATCGCCGAAACGTCCCAGGGAGCCGGCCGTGGCAGACGGGGCCACAAGGTCCGTTCGCAGATAGCCCACAGGATTATCGGCAATTTTTTGGGCATTGGCCGCCTGGATGACGAAAAAGAGGATGAAAAGAGCGCATGCAAAAAAACGGCAAACCTGGAGCTTTTCTGATTTGCTTCCACATGGAAGCTCGTGGCGGAGAAACTGGCCCCCGCCCCCTTTTGGGAGAAGTGTTTTCATTGGATGGATTTAATAATAAGTGTTCTCGCACCTCCTTTCACCCACAACATCAACATTCCCAAAAGCGCTGGAACGCAATAAATTTGATAATTTGAATTTGGATTTACAAGTTTATTTTAAACTTGCTTGAACAGGATTATTTTGGTTTCATAGCCCATCGGATAACATTGGAAAATGATGCATAGTCGGATAGAATTCCATAAACCTATATAAAAAAGAATATTCTCTTGCGCTCCAACGATTTCAGCACATAAAAATCAGGCACCAGTATTGCTACATTCACAGAAGGGCGGAGACTATAATTAAACTTGCCAGGCGTGAGGACGGAACACAGGAAACCAATTTCCATTTTTGTTTCTTCTTTAATTATACAAATCTTCGGTTTGGGAAAGACAACAAAACAAAAAAGCCCCGAATTGCTTCGAGGCTTTTGGTGGGAGATACTGGGTTCGAACCAGTGACCCCCTGCTTGTAAGGCAGGTGCTCTGAACCAGCTGAGCTAATCTCCCTTTTGGGTTTTTCCTTTCAACTTGGCAACCTGCGTTGCTTCGTTTTGGGATTGCAAATATAGCGCGTTATTATAGTTTTCCAAAAAAAATTTAAAAAAAATTAAGAAAGTACTTCTTCTAATACCTGATGTGACTTGATTTGCCCAAAAGAAGCCGTATGCAACGCATAGAAAATCAATATTTTATCCAACAGAAACCTCCTCGTGGCATTATTCAGTTTTATTTCATTTATTTTTTCGAATGGCGTGGCAAAAAGCGCCAAAAAATAGTCGGCTTCCGTTTTTGCGATAAAATTGGGATGCACCGGGATCAAAGAAGTGAACTCTCCCTCCTGCAAATCGAAATATTTTTGGTCGTTTCGGGTCTGGCCATGGGGCGCAAAACCCAAAAATTTGGAGAGCTTGAGCAAAAATGCCAAATGGAAATTGGCACTTGGCTCCTCATGCTCGTCGAACCAGCTCACGGCACTGTAAATAAAATCGAACAGGTTTTCGTCGGCCTGCTGCTGACGGATGCTTTTGTAGAGTACCTCGTTCAGAAACTGGATCACCGTATTCTTGATGACCTCATAAGGAATGGTCCTGAATACAGGTGAAGGCCTGGCTTCGGCCACCCTTTGCAGCTGCGTATTGGCTTTGTAATACACCACCATGTCGAGCAGGTGCAGGGGCTGAAGCACGTTCATGGGTATTTTGGCCTTTGGCTTTTTTACGCCATTGATCAAATAAGACTGGATGCCGAACTTATCGGTAAACACCTGCGCAATCACGCTACTTTCGCTGTACAGCGTGGTTTTCAGCACTATTCCTCTAATTTTATGCAACATTTCAGCTCAACTTGGGCACAAAGATAAACAAGCCAATAGCTAAGGCCAACAAAGCAATTAACAGGACGGCCGCCGCGGCCACATCCTTAACCTTGCCCGCCTTGTCGTTCCAAGTAGGCGACACCAAATCGACCAGCACTTCGATAGCCGTATTGAACAGCTCGGCGGCCAAAACCAGGGCAATAGCCAGCGAAATCCACAACCACTCGGCAACCGACAATTGCACATATAAGCCAAGGGCAACCACCAATGCCGTGACCACACAGTGAAGCTTAAAATTCAGCTGGCTCCGAAAGGCATAGGCCAACCCCTTAAAGGCATAACCAAAACTCTGCAGCAATTTATTCATCTGCTACTAAAATACACCAAAATCGCGACATCGGAAGCCTCCCGCCTTTTGCAAACAAACAATTGTGGCATTCTGATGTTAATGTAGCATAAAAAATAGGGCTGTTTTTGCAATACGCCATTTTTATTAGTTTCTTTACTTTTTTAAAAAGCAGTTTGATTATGTGGGCTAAACTCTCAAGAGCTATACTTCAAAACAGGATCGTCCTTATTCTTTTCTTCCTTGTTGCAACGGTTTTCATGGCCTGGCACGCCCGCAATCTTAAACTTTCTTATGCCGGAAGCAAGATTTTACCCCTTACCGATTCGGTTTTCATTAAGTATAACGCTTTTAAAAAGCAGTTTGGAGAAGATGGCAGCATCATGGTGTTGGGCATTCAAAATGCTGATATCTACAAAAAAGAGAATTACAACCAATGGGCGCAGCTTTCGCAAGACATCCAGCACCTGCAAGGCATCAAAGGGGTTTTATCTATAGGCAAACTGTTCGAACTGCAAAAAGATACGGTAAACCAGAAGTTTGTGGCAAAGCCGATTCCCAACGGACTGGTCAAGAGCGATGCCGAAATGGATTCGCTCAAGACTCGCTTACAGGCTATGCCTTTTTACGATGGCCTGTTGCTAAACAAAAAAACCAATGCCACCCTGATGGCCATTACCTTCGACCAAAAAATACTGAATTCGGCTGCCAGAAATCCGGTGCTGAAAGAAATCGAAGCGAAAGCCGAAGCTTTTAGCAAAAGTACAGGCATACAGGTTCATCTATCAGGATTGCCCTACATCAGAACGGCTACCAGCAAATTGGTTTCGAACGAGTTTGTGCTTTTTTTGGGCCTTTCTATTTTGGTGTCGGCATTGATTCTACTGATTTTCTTCAGGAGTTTTTATGCAGTCTTTTTCCCGATTTTGGTGGTCATCATGGGCGTAATCTGGAGCATCGGCACTTTGGTGCTGTTTGGTTATGAAATCACCATCCTCACCGGACTGATTCCGCCGTTGATCGTAATCATCGGCATTCCGAACAGCATTCTGCTCCTTAACAAATACCACAACGAACTTAAAAAACACGGCGACAAACAACAGGCCTGGGCCGTTACCATCGAGCGGATCGCCGTAACCACCCTCATTGCCAACGTAACCGCAGCCATTGGCTTCGGGGTTTTGTACTTTACCGGCAGCGAGCTTTTGATGCAGTTTGGCAGCGTGGCCGCACTCAACGTCATGTTTACCTGGCTCATCTGCCTTTGCCTTATTCCGATCATATTCAGCTACCTGCCAGCACCAAAAGGAAAAATAAACATCGCACACGTCCCCAATTTCCTCGATAGCTTGCTAGCCAAAACAGACGGCTTGGTGCAACAAAAAAGCAGCTTGATCTACCTGCTGACTATTGTACTGAGCATCATCTCTTTAATTGGGGTCTACAAAATCAATGTAAACGGCTATGTAGTTGACGATCTGCCCAAAAACTCGCAGATTTTAACCGACCTGAAGTTTTTCGAAAAGAATTTCGAAGGGATTTTGCCTTTGGAGATTAGTGTAGACACCAAGCGCAAAAATGGCGTGCTCAGCATTTCAACTTTGGAGAAAATAGACAAGATGGAGCGCATGGTGGCCGCCTACCCCGAGTTTTCACGTTCCATTTCGCTCAACACCGGACTTAAATACGCCTCGCAGGCTTTCTACAATGGCGATTCGGCTTTTTACCGCCTGCCCAGCGACATCGAAAAGAACTTTATCCTCATTTATGCCGCCAACTCGGGCAACGGCAAAAACAAGGGCAACATGGATATGCTCACCAATTTCGTCGACAAAAACAAGCAAACGGCCCGCATTAGCTTTCAAATGGCCGATGTAGGCTCTAAACGTTTGGATGCGCTGCTGGAGGAACTCAAACCACGCATCGATTCGATTTTAAGCCCGAAACGCTTTAACGTAGAACTCACGGGCTCGAGTATTATTTTCTCGAAAGGAACCGATTACCTGCTCAGACACTTGGTTGAAAGCATCGCACTGGCTATTGTTTTGATTTCGCTATTGCGATTGGCCCAGTTCAGGAGCCTGGGCATCATGTTTATCTCGCTGCTGCCTAATGTGGTGCCGCTCATCATAACAGCCGGCCTGATGGGCTTTTTCCATATCCCGCTAAAACCTTCAACCATCCTGATCTTTACCATTGCCTTTGGCTTGGCATCCGACCAGACCATTTATTTCCTGACCCGCTACCAACAGGAGCTCACCTTGACCAATTACAGCGTAAGCAAAGTAATTTCCGACACCATCCGCGAAACCGGAGTAAGCATGACCCACATTGCCTTGATCCTTTTCTTTGGCTTCGGAATTTTTACGGCTTCTACCTTTGGTGGCACGGTTGTTCTGGGCTTATTGCTGTCCATCACCTTAATCGTAGCACTGGTGTTTAACCTTACTTTGCTGCCTGCCCTGATGCTTTGGCTCGACAAGAAAAAGACCCGCAAGCCTATTCCCGAAGACCAAGTTGCCCAAAACGAAGCACAGTTCGACCATGAGACGATATGATCGATTTTGAACAGCTCGATTACCTGAACAACGGAAACGAACTGCAGCAAAAGGCCTATCGGCTATTAACAGCACATCGGGTTTTCGAGAAACTCGCTGCCTTTCAGCCGGTGTTAACGGGTACCATCCCCATTAACATTGCCATTGCAGGCAGTGATTTAGATGTGATTTGCCAGTGGACGACTCCCCAAGACTTCCGGCAAGCATTGATCAGCCATTTCAACGAAAAGAAGGATTTCGAGCTACGCGAAGCCACAGTAAACGGACAGCAAACAATCATGGCCAATTTTAAGATCGAAGACCTTGCACTCGAAATCTTCGGACAGGCCCTCCCTGTACAGCAGCAACATGCCTATCGGCATATGCTCATCGAGCATCAAATCTTGACGGACAAGGGCGAACACTTTAGGCAACAAATCGTGGCATTAAAGAACCAGGGCTACAAAACCGAACCCGCTTTTGCCCAATTGCTAAGGCTCGAAGGCAACCCGTATGAAGCCTTGCTGGCGTATAAAATTTTTCGCCAAGCCACCAGCGCCGACATCAAGCCCATGCAAATTGTACGCAATTCGGTCAACGAAAACAGGCTTTCTGATCCCAATTTGGTAAGTGATGCCGATTGCGAGGAGTTCATCAACCACAGAGGCAGGGGCTGGGTATGCGAAATAGACCAGCAAATTGTCGGCTTTGCCATTGCCGACCTTCAAGCGCAAAACATCTGGGCCTTATTTGTCCTCCCTCAATTCGAGCAACAGGGTATTGGCCAACGGCTTCACCAACTCATGCTCGACTGGTATTTTGCGCAAGGGCACCTCCATGTTTGGCTGAGTACTGCGCCAGGCACAAGAGCCGAAGCATTTTACCAAAAAGCAGGCTGGAAAGCCACCGGCATGCAGGGAAAGGAAATCAGATTCGAAATGAATCTAACAGACTGGAAAAAGAGAAACTGAGGGGCTTAGCAAAGCGAATTCAAAGGCCAAGCAGCCATGCCACAATTAAAATCGCGTTAAAATTAATGTACTTCTTCGCTTTCAAGAGGCTCGGCACTCACGGGTTTTAACTCTACGCTTTTGCCATCCTTATCGGCTTTTTTTGCAAAAATTATCGGATAAAGAAACAGGAAGGCACCCAAAATCAAAAGCAAACCCGATGCACCCAGTACAATACCGCTACCTGCTATCTTGTTGCTGCTCATTACCTGTGCTGCAATTAATGCCACAATGCCAAGCAAAATGGCATATACCGCTTTTTGTAGTTTTAAAACCTTAATCATGACCTGGCGTTTTAGACTTTCGTTGTTTAATGATGCTTATAATAACAAAAATCAAACCAATAAGTTCTAAAAGCATTGCAAAAGTCATCAGCAGCGCCCTATGGCCAGTACCCAACAAAACGGCAACCGGCATCAGCACAACCGCAGCCAACATGCAAACCAATCCGATTTTTAACAATTTATCCATAAAACTCTTTGCACAAAACTACCATAATTCATTCTAAAACTGTAGCTTTGCATCCTTAATTTTTGGAGATACTTGATTGATGTATAGGGAATTTAAACAATTAGAACTAGCGAAAATAGGTAAAGAGATACTCGAATTTTGGAAAGCGGAAAACATCTTTGAAAAAAGCATAAGCACCCGTTCAAAAGCCAAACCATTCACCTTCTACGAAGGCCCGCCTTCGGCCAATGGCATGCCCGGCATTCACCATGTGATGGCCCGTGCCATAAAGGATATCTTTTGCCGCTACAAAACCCTAAAAGGATATCAGGTAAAACGCAAAGGCGGATGGGATACCCATGGCCTGCCTATCGAGCTGGCCGTTGAGAAAAAACTCGGCATTACCAAAGACGATATCGGCAAAAAAATCTCTGTCGAAGCCTACAACTCGGCCTGTAAGGAAGAGGTGATGCGCTATACCGACGTTTGGAATGACCTAACCGAAAAAATGGGCTATTGGGTCGACCTTCAAAACCCGTACGTTACTTACCACAACGAATATATCGAAACGCTTTGGTGGATCTTAAAGCAGTTCTACAACAAAGGCCTGCTTTACAAAGGCTATACCATCCAGCCCTACTCGCCTGCTGCCGGCACCGGCTTAAGTTCGCACGAACTGAACCAGCCGGGCACCTACCGCGATGTAAGCGACACCACCATTGTAGCCCAATTCAAGGCTATTGCTTCTTCCCTGCCTGCTTTCTTGAACAGCTACGGCGAAGTAAGTTTCCTGGCCTGGACCACCACGCCTTGGACCTTGCCTAGTAATACTGCGCTAACCGTAGGCCCGAAAATCGACTATGTTTTGGTGAAGACCTTTAACCAATACACCTTCGAACCCGTTCAGGTGATCTTGGCCAAGGCCTTGGTGGGCAAACAGTTTGCAGGCAAATATTTCTTGGCCGAAAGCGATGCCGACTTTGCCAATTACAAGGCCGAAGACAAGAAAATACCTTATACGGTTCTGGCCGAGTTTGTAGGTGCCGATTTAGTGGGCATCAAATACGAACAATTGTTGCCTTGGGCTACGCCTTACCAAAACCCGGAAAATGCCTTTAGGGTAATCAGTGGCGATTTCGTAACCACCGAAGATGGTACCGGTATTGTACACACCGCCCCTACTTTTGGCGCCGACGATGCGCGCGTGGCCAAATTGGCTACCCCAGAAGTACCACCGATGTTGGTGTTAGACGAAAAGGGCAACCCTGTTCCGTTGGTAGACCTGCACGGCCAGTTTATTGCCAGCCTTAAAGGTGGCTTAGGCGGCAAATACGTGAAAAACGAATACTACAACGATGGCGAAGCGCCAGAGAAATCTGTTGACGTAGAAATCGCCATCTTGCTTAAAGAAGAAAACAAAGCCTTTAAGGTGGAGAAATATGTACACAGCTATCCGCATTGCTGGCGTACCGACAAACCCGTGCTCTATTATCCTTTAGACAGCTGGTTTATCAAAACTACCGACCTCAAAGAAAAGATGGCCGAACTGAACAAAACCATCAACTGGAAACCTGAAGCCACCGGCACTGGCCGTTTTGGCAACTGGCTGGAAAACCTGGTCGACTGGAATCTTTCGCGTTCGCGCTACTGGGGTACGCCGTTGCCGATCTGGCGCACAGCCGATGGTACGGAAGAAAAATGCATCGGCTCGATCGCAGAACTGAACGCCGAAATTGCAAAAGCAGTTGAAGCAGGATTGATGCCTGCGGGATTTGAATTGAAAGACATGCACCGCCCGTATGTCGACGATGTCATCCTGGTATCGGCCAAAGGCGAAAAAATGGTACGCGAACTTGACCTGATCGATGTGTGGTTCGACAGTGGCGCCATGCCTTATGCGCAGTGGCACTTCCCATTCGAAAACAAGGAAGAATTCGAAAACGCCTACCCTGCCGATTTCATTGCCGAGGGCGTTGACCAAACCCGTGGCTGGTTCTTTACCCTGCACGCCATTGCGGTTATGCTAAGCGAAAGCAGCGACGAAATCAAAGCCATCAACAAAATGGTGAACAATCCGGGTATCGCGTTCAAAAACGTAGTATCCAACGGATTGGTATTGGACAAAAACGGCAACAAAATGTCTAAACGTTTGGGCAATGCCGTCGATCCTTTCAGCACCATCGATACCTACAGCGCCGATGCTACCCGCTGGTACATGATCAGCAATGCCTCGCCTTGGGACAACCTGAAATTTAACATCGAAGGATTGGATGAAGTACGCCGCAAATTTTTCGGCACCTTGTACAACACCTATTCTTTCTTTGCCTTATATGCCAATATCGACAAATTCGAAATCAACCTCGACCAACAAACGCCTATCGCGCAGCGCAGCGAGCTTGACCGTTGGATCTTGTCGCTATTGCAAACCTTGATTGCCGAAGTTGACGAAAGCTACAACAGCTACGAGCCTACCAAAGCCGCGCGTGCCATCCAAACTTTTGTTGACGAGCACCTGAGCAACTGGTATATCCGCTTGTCGCGTCGCCGTTTCTGGAAAGGCGAAATGACCGAAGATAAAAAAGCAGCTTATGAAACCTTGTATACCTGCTTGATGAGCGTATCGCAAATGATGTCGCCTATTGCGCCTTTCTTTGCCGATTGGCTGTATGGCAACCTTACTGCGGCCAACCCAAGTCAGCACGTTGCCAAATCGGTGCACTTAACCATCTGGAACGAAGTTGACAGCACTTTGATCGACTACGATCTGAACGAGCGCATGGAACTGGCGCAAAACATCTCGTCGATGGTCTTGTCGTTGCGCAAGAAAATGGGCATCAACGTACGCCAGCCACTGGCCAAGGTATTGATTCCGGTATTGGACGATAATTTCCAGGTGAAAGTAGAATTGGTGAAAGACCTCATCCTTTCGGAAACCAACATCAAGGAAGTAGACTTCATCAAAGACACTGCCGGCTTCATCAAGAAAAAAGTTAAGCCTAACTTCAAGGCCTTAGGGGCCAAAGTAGGCAAAGACATGAAACTGGTAACCGAAGCGATTACCAGCCTCTCGCAGGAAGAACTGGCCCAATTTGAAAAAGAAGGCTCAATTGCCATCAGCAATACCCCATACGTTATTCTCCTTTCAGATGTTGAAATCATTGCCGAAGACATTCCGGGATGGCAGGTAACCAATATGGGCAACCTGACGGTGGCCTTGGATGTCAGCATCACCAATGAACTGAAACAAGAAGGATTATCGCGTGAGTTAATTAATCGCATCCAGAATTTAAGAAAAGAACTAAATTTTGAAGTTACCGACCGAATTAACGTAAGTTTACAAAATGCACCGATCATTGCCGAAGCCGTACAGCAGAACAAGGCCTATATTTGCGCAGAAATCCTCGCGGATGAAATTAAATGGCTAGAAAACGTAGACGAGGGAAACAAAATCGTAATCGAAGATGTTGAGTTACAAATTTTGATTACTAAACAATAATAGAATATGGAACCATCCTCAACCGGCCTTTAAAAATGGCAACCCACGGTTAATGATGGTTCCACTACCATTAAAATTAAGTTAGACCAAATGGAAAAAACTGAGAAAACACGCTATTCAGATAGCGAACTACAAGAGTTTAAAGAGCTGATCCTTGAGAAACTAAAAAGTTCAAGGGAGGAGTTGCTTTCGTTGACTTCCTCGTTGAGCAATCCGAATTCAAATGGTACTGAAGATACTTCTGGCGCTTACAAAACGCTAGAAGATGGTTCTGCGACTTTAGAAAAAGAGCAGATTAACCAATTGGCAGCCCGCCAGAAAAAATTTATCGACAACCTGGAAGCCGCATTGGTGCGCATAGAAAACAAAACCTATGGCATTTGTCGCGAAACCGGGAAACTGATCCAAAAAGAACGTCTGCGTGCGGTGCCGCATGCTACGCTAAGCATGGAAGCTAAATTGAAGCAGGGTTAATGAAAGGCTACACAAAACCATTAATTGTCATCTTGTTGGTATTAATTGCCGACCAGGCGCTTAAAACGTGGATTAAAACCCACATGTACCTGCAACAAGAATATAAGATCATTGGCAACTGGTTCATTATCCACTTTACCGAAAACAACGGCATGGCCTTTGGCCTCGAGTTTGGTGGCGAATTTGGCAAACTGGCGCTTTCTATTTTCAGGATTATTGCCGTTGCCGGAATTGGCTATGGCCTGCATTACCTTATTAAACGCAAGTATCATCGTGGCCTGATCATGAACGTAGCCCTGATTTTTGCCGGAGCGCTGGGCAACATCATCGATTCGGTGTTTTATGGCGTGATCTACAAATACGAAAGCCTTTTTCATGGCCGTGTGGTAGATATGCTTTATTTCCCGATATTAAGGGGCACATTCCCATCATGGCTACCCGTTTGGGGAGGCGAGCCTTTCGAGTTCTTCCGTCCGGTATTTAACCTGGCCGATGCTTCTATTTCGATCGGAGTAATTGCCATCCTGTTGTTCCAAAAAAGATATTTCAAGGAAGAAATCAGGGATGAGATTGGCATTAACAACGAAAGTGTTGAAGATTAATCGATAGCTGTTAAAAAAAGCATTAAAGCCATCTGGAAAACCAGGTGGCTTTTTTAGTTTTAGTTAATTATATTTGAAAGAAAACCAACATCAGCCTTATGAAAAAAACCGCCTTACGCCTTATGCTATGCTGCGCCACCTTGGCACTTTCAATCCCTACATTCGCACAAAAGAGCTTATTCGACGGAAAATCGCTTGCCGGCTGGCATGCCGACGTTCCCGAAATGGACAAAAATCCCAATGCCAGAAATCCCTTCATAGTAAGAGACGGCAACCTGGTTAGCCTTGGCACACCTGGCGGACATTTGATTACCGATAAAATTTACCAAAACTACCGCCTGGAAGTAGAATACCGTTTTGCAGGCAAACCCGGCAATTGTGGCGTATTGGTTCACGCCTCTACCCCGCGTGCCTTGTACGGCATGTTTCCCAAATCGCTGGAAGTGCAGATGCAACACCTTGATGCCGGCGATTTTTGGTGCATAGAAGAAGACATTACCGTACCCGATATGGAAACCCGCCGCGGGCCCAAAGAAAACTGGGGCGTTAACGGCAATAAGTTGCGCCGCATTAAAAACCTGACCGATGGCAGCGAGAAACCGGTTGGCGAATGGAACAAAATGGTAATCGAGTGCTACAAAAACTCGGTAAAGGTTTGGGTAAATGGCGACTTGGTAAACGAAGGCACCAACTGTACAGCCGATAAAGGCCAAATTGCCCTGCAAGCCGAGGGTTCGGAAGTAGAATTCAGGAAACTGGAACTTACGCCCATCAAAAAATTGAGCAAATAATTGCGTATTGCGAAGGGCATATTGCCACAAGGCATTCGGTAACAGTATCTATTAATATTTTAAAACATCATAATGAGTTTTAACCTGCAGCCTACTTCGTTAGCAAGCGACCTGATCAGACTCGTTCCACTAAAGGAAGAAGACTTTGAAGCGCTCTACGAAGTAGCCTCAGATCCGCTGATTTGGGAACAGCACCCCAACAAAGACCGCTACAAACGCGAGGTTTTCCAGAACTTTTTTCAAGGCGCCCTACAGTCGGAAGGAGCCTTTATCGTTTACGAGCAGGCAAGCGGCAATGTGGTAGGCAGTTCGAGGTTTTACGACTATGACGAGGCCAATAGCTGCATTACCGTTGGCTACACCTTTATTGGTCGCGAGTATTGGGGCAAAGGCCATAACAAAGCCTTAAAAAAGCTCATGTTCAACTATGCCTTTCAATTTGTAGACCATATTATCCTGCACATTGGCGCCACCAATTTCCGTTCGCAAAAAGCCATCGAAAAATTGGGTGCGGAGAAAATAGACGAAATTGAAGTGGCCTATTATGGCGAACCTGTCAAGCTGAATTTTGTCTATCAGGTTGCCCAAAAAGACTGGGCTATTTAACAAGTTATAGCAAGGTTACCTACACCAATTCCGCATCAAAAACGACCTAATTTCAATTTACTTCTAAGGAAGAATTGAAATTTATTTAAAATATAATACACTGACAGTCTAACAATTACAACAAAAGTTGAATAAAATTTAATTTTTGGCTGTGGAATTGTGGCCCCGTTGACATCTTACTTACAAACACACGAAAATTATAAATGATACACCACATGAAAAAATTAGTAGCCCTAGCCTTTGTTGCCTTATTCAGTATGAGTGCCATGGCGCAGCAAGTAGACCTGAGAAGAAAAATCAATGTAAGCGGATCGGCCGAAGCCGAAGTAACGCCAGATATCATCTATATCGGCATTTCGCTGAAAGAATATCTTAAAGACAACAACAGCAAAAAAAGAGTAGACATTACCGAGTTGGAAAACCAGCTTTACAATGCCGTACTCAAAGCCGGAATTTCGAAAGAAGATTTGATGATCAACAACATCTCAAGCTTTAACTACGCTACCGAGAAAAAGAAAAACCCTGATTTTTTGGCCAGCAAACAATACCGTTTAAAAGTAAGCGATTTGAACAAATGGAACGAAATTATTGGCGCGGTTGATCCTAAAGGCGTGGCTTATACCAATATTGAAAGCTACGACTACTCTAAAATCGAGAGTTTGAAAAAAGAACTGAAAATCAAAGCCCTTCAAGCTGCCAAAGCCAAAGCAGCCTATATGGTTGAGGCCTTGGGCGAAAAACTGGGTGGCGTAATCGATATCCAGGAAATCAACAACGAAGCCTATCCGCAGCCTATGTACAGAGCCAATGCAATGATGATGAAAGCCGAAAGTGCCGATGCCATGGGTGGCGCACCTGTTGACCTCGATTTCAAAAAAATCAAGCTCAACTACCAGGTAAATACCGTATTCGAAATCAAATAATGCCTGTTTAAGTATACAACTTCTAGGAGAGCAGTCGTTACTCGATTAAAAAAACAGGCTTTTTAACCTAGAATAGGCATATTTTAAAAAAAAGAAAAACCTACCAATCAATATGGTAGGTTTTTTGTTATATAGCAGATACAATTTAACCTTTAATTTTAATCGCATATGAAAAAGATCATTTACGCACTAATGCTTGTCTTTGTTTTGGGAGTTAGTGCAAATACGGTTTCGGCCAGCGAAAACAACAAGCCGAAAACAGAACTGACTGCTGAACAAAAAGCACAGTTGGACAAAATTGTAAACCGTGTAGAAGAGATCCGTAAAATGGACAAATCCAACCTAACCAGGGCGGAGAAAAAAGCACTGAGAAAAGAGCTGAGGGAAATGAAAGAGCAAGCCCGAGTGCTTGATCGTGGGGTTTATCTTTCAGTAGGTGCCATTATCATCATTATTTTGCTATTGATTATTATTCTATAAGCACTTACTAGCAACAAAAAAAGCCTCCAGATTTGCTGGAGGCTTTTTTTGTTGGTTTTTGTCTATTAATCGATCTTATCGAAACCGGTATATTTTCTCAAAACTTCCGGAATAACAATCCCGTCTTCGGTTTGATAATTCTCCAAAATAGAAGCTACAATGCGTGGCAAGGCAAGCGCGCTTCCGTTAAGGGTGTGCGCCAACTGTGTTTTGCCTTCTTTGCCTTTAAAACGCAATTTTAAACGATTGCTTTGATAAGTTTCAAAGTTAGAAACCGAAGATACCTCCAACCAGCGTTGCTGGGCTGCACTCCATACTTCCATATCATAGGTCATGGCCGAGGTAAAGCCCATATCGCCGCCACAGAGGCGCAATACGCGGTAGTGCAATCCCAATTCCTGCAAAAGCGACTGTACGTATTTGCTCATATCTTCAAGCGTTTCGTAAGATTTGTCGGGATGCGTAATCTGTACCACCTCAACCTTATCAAATTGGTGCAACCTGTTCAGTCCACGCACGTGTGCACCATAAGAACCCGCTTCTCTTCTAAAGCAAGGGGTATAACCTGTATTTTTGATCGGAAGGTCTTCTTCCTTCAGGATCACATCGCGGTACAAATTGGTAACTGGCACCTCAGCGGTCGGGATCAAGAAAAGGTTGTCTACTCCTACATGGTACATCTGGCCCTCCTTATCAGGCAACTGTCCGGTACCAAAGCCAGAAGCTTCGTTTACCAAATGAGGCACCTGCATTTCCCTGTAGCCTGCAGCTGTAGCGTGGTCTAAAAAGAAATTGATCAAGGCACGTTGCAACCTGGCACCTTTGCCCTTGTATACCGGAAAGCCGGCACCCGTTATTTTCACGCCCAATTCAAAATCGATGATATCGTATTTGGCGGCCAGTTCCCAATGTGGCAGGGCTTTGACAGGCAGTTGAGCCGGTTCGCCATGAACCAAAACCACCTCGTTTTCTTCGGCTGTTGATCCAGTTTTTACCAAATGGTAAGGCAGGTTGGGCAACTGCACCAATAAATTAAACTGATGAGCTTCTAGCTCGGCCAGCTTATCGCCAAGGTTTTTGATGGTTTCCTTATGCGAAGCCGTTTGCGTTTTAACAGCTTCGGCTTCATCTTTCTTGCCGGCACGCATCAACTCGCCAATCTGCTTGGCCGCAGCGTTTGCCTCTGCCGCAATGCTATCCAACGAAGTTTGAGTTTGGCGACGCTCTTCATCAATGGAGATGATTTGGTCTACCAATTCGGGTTGTTTAAAATTGCGAACGCTAAGTCGCTCTAAAACTTTCTCTCTATTTTCGCGGATATAGTTAACTTGCAGCATTATTTATTTTTTTTACAAAGATAAGATTGAATTACGAATTACGACTGCCGATTTAAGATTTTTAATGGCCAGGCGTAAATCCTTCCATCTAAAATCGTAAATCATGAGTGGCAAACTATTCCTCGTACCCACGCCTATTGGCAATTTAGAAGACATGACTTTCAGGGCCATCCGGGTTTTAAAGGAAGTAGACTTAATTTTGGCCGAAGATACCCGAACCAGCGCTCCTATGCTCAAGCATTTCGGCATTGATAAAAAAGTGTATTCGCACCATCAGCATAACGAACACAAGGCTACCTCCGAAATTATCAAGTTTCTGAGCCAGGGGCAAAATGTGGCCCTCATTTCTGACGCAGGAACGCCGGCCATTTCCGATCCGGGATTTTTCCTGGTAAGAGAAGCCCTCAAAAACGAGATAGAGGTAAACTGTTTGCCGGGCGCTACGGCTTTTGTGCCGGCCTTGGTTAATTCGGGCCTGCCCAGCGACCAATTTGTATTTGAAGGCTTTTTGCCCGTAAAAAAGGGGCGCCAAACCCGGTTAAAGCTGCTGGCACAAGAAGAACGTACCATGATTTTTTATGAAAGTCCGCACCGCCTACTCAAAACCCTCGCCGAATTTGCCGAGTACCTGGGCGACGACAGGCAGGCATCGGTAAGTCGCGAGCTGACCAAAATGTATGAGGAAACTGTTCGCGGCGCTTTAAGCGAAATCAAATCGCATTTTGGGCACAATGTACTTAAAGGCGAATTTGTGGTGTGTGTTGCGGGCAAGCCCAGCATAAAAGCCAAAAACAAATACGAAGACAACAACCCGGACGATTAGCCGTTTCAAAATAGCGACAGCTAAAGAAAACCATCCAAATAAATTCACATTTCAAACATCATATTTTAAAAGTAGAATCCGTAATTTGTGTGGCGGAAATAATAAGGACCCCATAACTTTAAGGGCTACCAAATATCTAAAACAACAAATAATCAACAGCATAATAATGATTGCAATAGATAGATTTTTAAGCGACGAACAAGATCCAAAGGCAGTAGAAAAGGTAATTGGCAAGCTCAATGACCTGCTCACCAGCGGCGAAGAGATTTTATACCTGGCCGTACAGAAAAAACCGGCTGTAAACTTGCTGCCCGATAGCATTGCCATTAGCAACAAACGCATTTTTTACTGCGAGCCCGGCAATTTGGGCCTGACCATGAACTTTAAGGATATTTCCTGGAAAAACGTAAAGGAAGTTTCGTTTAAGGAAGAATTTTTCGGCTCGAAATTTATCTGCGTACCGCAGCATGGCGAAAACATTGTAACAGAGTTTATTCCAAAGGTACAGGCCCGAAAGCTGCACCAGGCTGCCAACGAGCAGCTAGAGCAGTATAAGGAAATGTTGAGGCAACAACTGTTGGAAGAAAACAGGGCATCGGCTTCAACGGTAACTATTCCGTCGACACCTCAAGCCCAAACGATTGAATTGCCTATCGAAGAAGCAGTAGTTATTCCGCCTCCGCAAATCGAGGAGCCGGAAGACGAAACAACCTTGAAACTGAGAAAGCTGAAAACGCTTTACGACAAACAGTTGATTACCCAAGAAGAATACGAAAGCAAGAAATCGGCTATTTTAGATAGTTTATAGTATGCGTTATGGCGACCCCGAACCCGTTTCGGAAGAAGCAATCGCCCAACAAAAACCGTTGCGTTGCCGTGCTATTGGCCATAACGAAACCAACAACTCATGAAATTAAACAAAAACTATCTGCTGGCTTTGTGCAGCTCGTTTCTCATGTGGCTGGCTTGGCCTCCGCATACCTGGTTTGCGCCTTTGCTGCTCATCGGCTTGGTGCCTTTAATGGTTGCCATAGACCGCATGAGGCTGCAACAGGCTCCCAAAACCGGCCGGCGCATCTTTTTAACTGCAGGACTGGCCTTTCTAACTTGGAACACGGCCTGCATTTACTGGGTTTTTAACGCCATTAGCGCATTCAATACCGGATTTACGGGAACCATAGTCTCTTTCTTGGTTTCGCTCATCCCCTACGGCTTGGGCGCCCTGCTCATGACCTTTGCCTTTTGGCTCTATTACCGTTTAAGGCTAAGGGTAAATGCCTGGGTTGGCTACCTCGGACTGATTTGCTTTTATATCGCCATGGAATACCTCCACGAAAGTTGGGACCTTGCCTTTCCGTGGATGACCCTGGGCAATGGCTTTGCCGGCATGCACCAATTGGCCCAATGGTACGAGTACACCGGCGTTTACGGCGGTTCGCTGTGGATTTTATTGAGTAACATTTTGGCTTTCGAGGCCTACAGAAGCTGGAAATCGACCGAAGAGAAAGCCTTAAAGCCCGCTTTGATTTGGCTGGCTGTAGTGGTGCTGCCCATTGGCTTTTCATGGTACACCTACAACAGCTACCAAGAAAAAAAATTATCGGTAAATGTAGTAACGGTACAGCCTAATATTGATCCCTACCAAAAATACGAGAGCATTTCGGCCAATGAACAGCTTCGCATCCTGACCCGTTTATCAGATTCGGTGGCGCAAGTAAATACCGAATATTTCATCTGGCCCGAAACGGCCATTCCCAACTATACAGACGAAGATCGGGTTCGTGCCAATCCCGATTTTTTGGCTACCCAACAATTTTTAAACAAATACAAAAACGGCACGCTCATTACCGGTATCGAAAGCGTAAAATGGTACGACACTAAAAAAACCATTTCGGCCCAAGAAAGCTCAAATGGCATGTATTATGATCATTTCAACTCGGCCATGCAGGTAGAAAACTCGGCTGAGGTAGCGTTTTACCATAAATCGAAACTGGTTCCCGGTGCCGAAAAAATGCCTTTCCCTAAAGTATTTTCTTTCCTCACTCCGGTTTTTGCCGGGCTGGGTGGCAGCGTATCGAGCTGGGGATGGCAAGACGAGCCCGAAGTCTTTTACTCGTACAGTGGCATTGGCGTTGCACCGGTTATCTGCTACGAATCGATCTGGGGCAGCTGGGTGGGCAAATCGGTTAAAAACGGCGCCCAGTTTATTGCCGTAATTACCAACGATGGCTGGTGGGGCAATACCTCGGGCAAAGACCAGCACATGCTCTACGCCAAATTAAGGGCCATCGAAACCCGTCGCTGGGTAGTCAGATCGGCTAATACCGGCATTTCGGGTTTTATTAACCAAAGAGGCGATGTGGTTAAAAAATCAACCTGGTGGACCAGAACTGCCATTAAAGCCGACATCAACCTCAACGATGCCCTAACGCCCTATGTTAAAAGCGGAGACCTGATTGCACAAATAGCAGCGGTTATGGGCTTCATCCTTGCACTTCTAATTCCTTTCAAAAAATGGGTAAAAAAATAGTCTTATTGGCGCTCTTGGTTTGCGCCCAACTGGCCGGCCATGCGCAAGCTTATTTAAACAGCCTCTACAAACAGGCCAATGAAATGGCAAAGGCCACCTTAAAAGAAGATTACCTAAGCCTGATGAAGTATACACATCCTAGCGTGGTGAAAGCCATGGGTGGCGAGCAAAAGGCCGTAGCCACCTTAAAAGAAGGTATGCAAAAAATGAAAAATGGCAATTTGAAGTTTAAAAACATGACTACCGGCAAAGCGACCCAATGCATTACCACCAAAAACAGCATTCAGTGTGTAGTGCCACAAGAGGTAGATGTAAGCTTTGGAACACAAGCCGTTCATACGGCTGGCCATTTATTTTGTATTTCTTACGACAGTGGCAAGAAATGGTATTTTTTTAATGCCAACAATACGGCCAGCGTACAAAAATTTCTGCCCGAAATAGATAAAAAAATCGTTATTCCAGAAGCAAAAGTTACCTATAAGTAAAACAATGCCACAAAGAAAAAACTTGAAATGGATATTGCTCCTGTTGCTAGTTGCCCTCAATGTGGGTTGCGATCAGGTTTCGAAAAACATCGTAAGGCAGCGCATCGAATATGGCGAAACCATCAGTTTGGTTAAAAACTATTTTATTTTAACCAAAGTAGAGAATACGGGTGCATTTTTAAGTGCCGGCAACGAACTGCCAACCCCCATCCGTTTTGCCTTACTTACGCTTTTGCCCTTGGCCGTTTTGGGTTACGGACTTTATTATTTGACAGCCAAGAAAGATTTGCACAAAATGATGCAAATCGGGCTGTCTTTTCTGATTGGTGGCGGCATCGGTAATGTATACGACCGTATATTGCATGGTTCGGTAACCGATTTTATGCACATGGATTTCGTGATTTTCAGGACAGGCGTATTTAATGTGGCCGACCTATCGATCATGACCGGCATAGCCATTCTTTTGATTCACTCGCTCAAGCATAAAGTGGTAAAGCCTGCCAATACTTCTTCTCATTAATCTTTAGTTAGCCATTGATCAACAGGCTATATCAATTGGATCACAAGACTTGCGAAGTTTCTAAAACTTCGCAAGTGTATCTAGCTTAAGGCAGTTTCTTAAAGATATTGGCAACTACCGTAGGAATATCGTTGATGGCTTTTTGAGGATCGTTCACCTCGCCTTCGGCCCAGCCTCTCCAAATGAGTTTAGAGCTTTTGCGTTCGATAATGTCTATCATGATGCTGCCGGCCTTCACCTGCATTTTTCTCGCCCTGCTGCCTACATAAACCGGAAAAGGATCGGTATAGGCATAATAATAAACAGCTCTGCCCCGGTAATAGCCTACCCTTGGCGAAAGTCGTGGCGGCGGATTGTAATACATAGGCTCTTCATAAACCTTGGTTTCTTTATTCACCACTGCCGTATATTTGATTAACAAATCAGGGTTGTTGTTGTTGAGCGTCAATCCTCTTTTGTTGAGCTCCTCGCTCGCTGCATCTACAATTTTATCCGTTGCGATATCATTATCGTAAGTTGACGAAGCTTTAGACCTCGATTCGGGCAACCAGGCATAGGTTCGGTATTTGGCCGAATTGACAGGTTTATTGCTTACCGAATAATAATCGTAGCTCGAGCACGAGGCCAAACCGACCATCATGCCCAAGAAAACCAATATTCTTTTCATCTTCTGCATTGTTTAAATCCTTAACTAAGACCTATCGGCCTGCCTCAAGGTTTAACTAGAACAGTTCAGCAAATGCATAGTTTGAAGTTTAGCAAGCTTTTTAGGCAGGATTTGACTTTGGGGCAGCAAGCTCCAACATTAGCATATTTTTTATACTTTAGCGTAAACCTACCTATTGATGAAAAACTTATCCCCGCTCCTTGTACTGTTGCTGTGCTTATCGGGCTGCATCGAATTTTCTATTGGCAAACACGAGCAAAAAGCTGTTTTGCCCTCTAAAACCCAAGCCATAAAATCGGGAGACTCTTCAATCAACATCAAGATTGCCGATTCGGGAGCTACCGTTGAAATCAAGACCAGTCAAGGCACCCTAACCACCAAAATTGGAGAGGCAAGCCCTAGCGAGCAACGAGAACTGGCTCAAATTGCCCATTTTGATGAAGACGTACTAGCACGCAGAGCCGCTACAGCCAAGCTTAGCCAACAAAAAGACATTGCACATATTGCCCATTTAGACGAAGACTCTTTGGTGCGACGCATTGCAACTGCTAAGCTGACCCTGCAGAAGGACTTGGCGCAAATTGCCTTTTTTGACGAAGATGCGCTTGTAAGAAGAATTGCCACGGCAAAACTCATGAGCCAGAAAGATCTTTTCCGTGTAGCCAGTTTTGATAGCGACACCTTAGCCAGAAAAATAGCCGTTGGAAAAATAATCAACAGAGACAACCTACGCCACATCATGGCTTTGGACGATAATGAAGCGATTGTACAGCTGGCCAAACAAAGGCTGTTGGCCATCACGCCTTAGACCTGCCCGATTGCTACTAATCCATATACTTGCCTACAATCGGCATGCGGCGCCCCATGCCAAAAGCCTTCGGCGATACCCTTAAAATAGGCGGTGTTTGGTAGCGTTTAAACTCGGCCAGGTTTACCATTTTGAGTATGCGCCTAACCAAAGTTTCATCAAAACCTTGTGCAATAATGGCCTGCGATCCCTTTTGCATTTCGATATGCTGAAATAAAATTTGATCTAAGATTCCATAATCAGGTAGCGAGTCGGAATCTTTTTGGTCTGGTCTCAATTCTGCCGATGGTGGCTTAACAATGGTATTTTCCGGAATAATTTCGCCATCCTTGTTGATATAGCGGGCCAGTTCGAAAATCTGCGTTTTGTAAACATCGCCAATCACGCCAATTGCTCCACACATATCGCCGTACAAAGTGCCATAACCTACGGCACACTCGCTTTTGTTGGAAGTATTGAGCAATACGTAACCAAACTTGTTCGACATGGCCATCAGCACAATGCCCCTGCAACGCGCCTGGATATTCTCTTCGGTCAGGTTAAAAGGCATGCCTGCAAACGGCTTGGCCAACATGCTGTCGAAAGCATCAGCAGCTTGCTTAATTTCAATAAGCTCGTGTTTGCAACCTATATTGTTCACCAGGTCGAGCGCATCCTTAACCGAATGGTCTGACGAATATTTAGACGGCATTAAAACCGCCATTACGTTTTCTGGCCCTAAGGCGCGACAGGCCAGGGCACACACTACCGCCGAGTCGATTCCACCTGAAAGGCCTAAAACCGCTTTTTTAAAGCCCGACTTCCAGAAATAATCCTGAATGCCCATCACCAGTGCATCGTGTATCTGCATGATATCGCTTGCCCGTTCTGGCTGTGGATATTTGTTTTTTACCTGTTGGATTTCTTCGAGGTCGAAAACCTGCAGGTCTTGCTCAAAATATTTCATTTCGGCCTTTACGGTTCCCGTTTCGTCGAAAACCAGCGAGCCTCCATCAAAAATAATTTCGGTTTGCGCACCAACCTGGTTTACATAAAACAAAGGCAACTGGTATTTTTTGGCATTATCGGCCAATATTTGGATGCGGTCTTCGTCATGACGGTAATTGAAGGGCGAAGCCGCGATATTCAGCATCAAGTCAGGCGATTCCTTAATCAGTTCGTCCATTGGACAAGAAACGTACAAGGGATTGTCGTTAATGTTCCAAAGGTCTTCGCAAATGGTCAGCGCTATTTTCTTGCCTTTAAATTCGATACATTCAAACTTGGTATTCGGTTCAAAGTAGCGGTACTCGTCAAACACATCATAAGTAGGCAACAAAGCTTTCCTCACCACAGCTTTAACCTTTCCATTTTCGATAAAATAAGCCGCGTTGTACAGGTCTTTTCCGGCCAACACTTCGTTTTTAATCGGCAAGCCTACCACGCAGGCAATAGTTGTGCAATGAACAGCAATTTCTTGCGCAGCCTTTTCGCACAGGGCTACAAAATCTTCAAATTCCAAAAAATCGCGGGGAGGATAGCCACAAATGGCCAGCTCGGCAAATACCACCAGATCGGCTCCCTTACTTTTGGCCAAGGCAATATGTTCGATAATTTTTTGGGTATTCTGTTCAAAATTGCCAATATGATAATTCAGTTGTGCCAGTGCTATTTTCATTTGTTGGGTTTAGTATGGATGTGCGTATTGAGATGTGAGACAGACTGAATACTAGAAGAACACGCCTAGGTTAACGCCAACGTAATGGTTCCTTACCGAATTATCGCCATAAGAAATTACATTGGTAAAGCCGTTGTTCAGGGTCAGGCCCATCATCAGGCTGGTTTTACCATCAAGGTCAAACTCTGCGCCACCGCCAATAATTAATCCCGCACGGTAAAAATGGGTCCAGTCTTTAATGTTCTTATCATTTGCTATCCCTGTTCCGCTCGTTTCTGCATTTTGTTTGGCGCCGATCCTAAAGTCGTTTGACAGGCCGAACTGCCCATACCAGCGCAAATCGCCAATTTTGGCAGTCTTCAGTTTTACGGTTAAAGGTACTTCGATGTATTGCATTTTATATTTCAAATCGTACGCTACCGGATTGCTGGTGCTTACCGACTGATGGTAAGGCATGGCATTGATTTCTGTGGTTTTGCCATTGATGGTGGTAATAGTGATGCCTGTAGCAAAGCTGTAGTTCTCGGCAAAGTTAAAATCGCCCATCAGGCCATAAGAAAAGCCTAGGCTTAAGCCATTTCCCTTGCCGTTCTCGGCTTTCATAAAGCCAAAAGTAGGATGTGCGGTTAAACCCAGCCTGAAGCCATAATAAGGCGAGGCATATTGCTGTGCGTTCAAGTTAAGTGCAAAAAGTGCGAATAGAATTGCGAGTACGATTTTTTTCATTTGTGCTTAATTTACTTTGATCAAATGGAAGCCCCTCCCATTTTTGCCGTTTTTGCACGGCGATTTGAAAAATGATGAGGTTTCCTGTAATTTGGGAGTTATATTTGTTTTAATGAGCTATAACGTAAAATACCTTCAAATCTATCTATTTTTTCTGTGTACGATTGCATTTTTTTCATGCAAAACGAGCAATAGGCCCGATGTAAGCCACATGAAGCTGGCTATAAAAATACAACGTTTTGACCAAGATCTTTACCAAGGCAAAAATAAAGACGTTCAGCAGACAGATGCCATGCTCCAAAAAAAGTACGGTTACTTTTATGACGATTTTGTACGCCGGATGGTGGGCAATCCAGACATGAAGGGTACAGAAGTACTAAACATTCTGTACAAAGACCAGGCCTATACCGACCTGAACAAAGAAGTAGACAGCGTTTTCCCCAATTTAAAGGCTACCGAAAAAGAGCTGACCCAAACCTTCAAATACATCAAATATTATTATCCAAAAACTAAAGTGCCTCGCTTTATAGGCTTTTTATCGGGTTTTTCTTATCAAATTCCGCTGGGCGACGATTATATGGGCATTGGCCTAGATATGTTTCTGGGCAAAAACAGCAAATTTTATGGCGCACTGATCGAAAGCATTCCGCTGTACCAATCGAGGCGTTTTGAACCCGCCTACATTGTGCCCCGGGTGACCGAGGTTTTTGCCCACGAAGAACTTTTTAAGGAACGCGACAACGACCAGAACCTGTTGGCCAAAATGATTTACAATGGCAAAATCCTTTATTTTATGGATCAGGTATTGCCAGAAACTACGCCTGATTCGGTGAAAATAGGCTACACTACCCAGCAAATGAACTGGAGCCAGCAATACGAAGGCAATGTTTGGGGCTATTTGCTCCAAAACAACCTGCTTTTTGAAAGCGACTATCAAAAGATACAGGTTTATGTAAGCGATGGACCTTTTACACCGGGCTTGGGCGAAAAAAGATCGGCAGCACCTAAATTGGGCGTATGGATTGGCTGGCAGATCGTAAAGAAATATATGGCCGAAAATCCGGAAGTTACCCTGCAGCAGCTCATGGCCGAACCCGACCCGCAAAAAATCCTGTCGAAATCGAAATACAAACCGAAGGAGAACCAATAAACCATTGATGGTTTTCAGTTCTCAACAAAGAGGCAACGTGGAAGAGGTAAGGCCGAACTTTACAACTTTCAAAAATTTGAACAATTAAACATGAAAATAGGCATAGTTTTATCTGGCGGGGGCATTAGAGGCATCGCACATTTGGGCATTCTTAAAGCTTTTATGAATGTCGGCATCCACTTTAGCATGGTTAGTGGCACCAGTGCAGGCTCTATTGCAGGTGCTTTTTATGCCGCCGGAATAGATCCCGAAGAAGGATTGAACATCTTTATCAAGACCAAGCTATTGCGTTTTATACGTCCGGCTATTGGTTCTCTGGGCCTCATCAACATCGAAAACACGGCCGAAATGCTGAAAGAGTATTTCCCGCACGACAGGATAGAGGAACTTAAAATCCCGCTCACCATTTGTGCCACTAATTTTAGCGAAGGCGTAGCCACTTATTTTACCGAGGGCCCGCTGATTAAAGCGATACAGGCCTCAAGTTGCATCCCAGGGATTTTCAGGCCGATTATGATCGACAACCAGATGTATGTAGATGGGGGCATTCTCAATAATTTTCCGGTAGAACCCTTGCTCAACCACTGCGATTACATCATTGGCTCATCGTGCAACCACTTAAAGCCGGTAGAAAAGATCACCAAAATTACGCAACTGATGCAAAGGGCAGGCATCATGTCGATCAATCACGACATGGAAGTGAAAGCGAAGTACTGCGACCTTTTGATCGAACCCAAAGGCATGGGCGAAATCAATACTTTCGACATGAAAAAGGCAGAAAGCATTTATTGGGTTGCCCACGAAGAAGCCCTAAAGGCTATTAAACAAAGTGAACTGATCCAAGAACTGATAGCACAACAGAAAAATGGTCAATGACATTGGCACTAAAACCTTTAAGAGCAGGCTCAAAAGTTGGCATTTAGCCATTATCTTCAGTCTTTTTTTGATTGTTTTTGGACTGGTATTCGTGGTATTTTCATTGGACAAAATACCAGCTCTTTTGCTATTGACGACATTAACTGGCTCTTAGACACATCTAAAAAGTGGGGGGGGGGGGGGGGGGGGGGGGGGGGGGGGGGGGGGGGGGGGGGGGGGGGGGGG